>JAKBBK010000018.1:13100-44616 GCA_021808525.1 Pseudomonadota bacterium | reverse complement strand
CCGCCTCGGCCGCCCCCCAGGGCAACGCCGAGTCCACCCTGCTGAACGTGCTGCCGCTGGTGGTCATGTTCGTGATCCTGTGGCTGGTCATGATCCGCCCGCAGATGAAACGCCAGAAGGAGGCGCGGGCGATGATCGCCGCGCTGTCCAAGGGTGACGAAGTCGTCACCAGCGGCGGACTGGTGGGTCGCGTGACCCGCCTGGGCGAGAACTACCTGTCCCTGGAAGTAGCCAGCAAGGTCGAGGTGCAGGTGCAGCGCTCGGCGGTCAGCACCGTGCTGCCCAAGGGCACGCTGAAGTTCGAATCCTGATCCGCGCGCGGCCCGCTGCCGCGCAACACCCCGACCAGCACGTGCCGCGGCCCCGTCGCGGCGCCGGCCCCCGCCATGAACCGTTACCCGCTGTGGAAGTACCTCGTGATGGCCGCCGTCCTGGTGGTCGGCTTCGTGTATGCGCTGCCGAACCTGTTCGGCGAGGCCCCGGCCGTGCAGATCACCTCGGCGCACGCCGGACACGACCTGCCCGACCAGGCGCTGCTGCAGCGCGGTGAGGCCGCGCTGGCCCAGGCCGGCATCCACGCCGAGCGTGCCGCGATCGACGGCTCGACCCTGAACTACAGCTTCTCCGGCACCGACGTGCAACTGCGCGCGCGCGAGGTGCTGGCGCATGCGCTGAACACCAACCCGCAGTCTCCCTCCTACATCGTCGCGGTCAACCTGCTCAGCCGCTCGCCGGCCTGGCTGACCGCGCTGCATGCCCACCCCATGTACCTCGGCCTGGACCTGCGCGGAGGCGTGCATTTCCTGCTGCAGGTGGACATGCAGGCGGCCTTGCAGAAAAAGCTCGATTCCATCGCCGGCGAGCTCAAGTCCTCGCTGCGCGACAAGGACGTGCGCTACAGCGAGCTCAAGCGCGTGGGCGACGCGGTGCAGATGCAGTTCCACGATCCCGAGATGTTCCAGGCCGCCCTTCCGGTGGTGCGCGCCAACGCGGGCAATGCCCTCATCGACGCCGACGCCGCCGCCGGCACCATCGCGCTGCGCCTGAGCCCCGCGACCATCCAGCAGACCGAGGACTACGCGATCAAGCAGAACATCACCACGCTGCACAACCGGATCAACGAACTCGGCGTGGCCGAGCCCGTGATCCAGCAGCAGGGCAGGGACCGCGTGGTGGTGGAGCTTCCCGGCATCCAGGACACCGCCCGCGCCAAGGACATCCTCGGGCGCACCGCCTCGCTGGAAGTGCGCATGGTGGACGACAGTCCGGCCGCGCTCAGCGCGCTGGCGGGCAAGGGAACGGCGCCCGAGGGCGACCAGAAGCTCTACGACCGCTCCGGCAACGCGCTGATGGTCAAGAGCGACGTGCTGCTCACCGGCCAGGAACTCACCGACGCGCAGCCGGGCTTCGATCCGCAGACCAACCAGCCCGCGGTGTTCCTCACCCTGGATTCGCGCGGCTCGCGCATCTTCGCCGACCTCACCCGCGCCAACGTGGGCAAGCGCATCGCCATGGTGCTCATCGACCGCCACCAGGCGCAGGTGGTGACGGCCCCGGTGGTGCGCAGCGAGATCGACGGCGGGCGCGTGCAGATCTCCGGCAGCATGACCGTGCCGGAGGCCAATGACATCGCGCTGCTGCTTCGCGCCGGCGCCCTGGCGGCGCCCATGCAGATCATCGAGGAACGCACCATCGGACCCAGCCTGGGGCGCCAGAACATCGCCCAGGGCTTCCACTCGGTGACCTGGGGCTTCCTGGCCATCGTCGCCTTCATGTGCGTGTACTACCTGCTGTTCGGCGCGGTCTCCTCGATCTCGCTGGCCGTGAACCTGCTGCTGCTGGTGGCGCTGTTGTCCATGCTGCAGGCCACGCTGACCCTGCCGGGCATCGCCGCCATGGCCCTGGCGCTGGGCATGGCCATCGATTCCAACGTGCTGATCAACGAGCGCATCCGCGAGGAGCTGCGCAACGGCGCGGGCGCGCAGGCGGCGATCGCCGCCGGCTACGCGCGCGCCTGGGCCACCATCCTGGACTCCAACGTGACCACGCTGATCGCCGGCCTGGCGCTGCTGGTGTTCGGCTCCGGCGCGGTGCGCGGCTTCGCCATCGTGCACGTGCTGGGCATCCTCACCTCGATGTTCTCGGCGGTGTTCTTCTCGCGCGGACTGGTCAACCTCTGGTACGGACGACGCCGGCGCCTGCAGTCGGTGTCCATCGGCCAGGTGTGGAAACCTGCCGCGACCCCGTCCGACAAGGCGCCCGCGGGCAAGTCCTGAAGCCCCCGCCCGCCCAGCCTTCGACCAGGAGATCCTGATGGAGTTCTTCCGTATCCGCCGCGACATCCCGTTCATGCGCTATGCACCGGTGCTGAACGTGATCTCGGCCCTGCTGTTCCTGGCCGCCGTGTTCTTCCTGGTCACGCGCGGACTGCATCTGTCCATCGAGTTCACCGGCGGCACGGTCATGGAGGTGCACTACCCCCACGCCGCCAACCTGGACAGCGTGCGCGAGGTGCCCAGGCGCCTGGGCTACGGCGACGTGCAGGTGCAGACCTTCGGCAACGCGCGCGACGTGGTGATCCGGCTGCCGCTGCGCGCCGGCGAGAGCAGCGTCGCGCAAAGCGACCGCGTGATGAGCGCCTTGAAGGCGGCCGATCCCCAGGCGCAGCTGGCGCGCACCGAATTCGTGGGGCCGCAGGTGGGCTCCGAGCTGGCCACCGACGGCCTCAAGGCGCTGGCCTTCGTGATCGCCGGCATCATGCTGTACCTGGCGCTGCGCTTCGAGTGGAAGTTTTCCGTGGCGGCCATCGTGGCCAACCTGCACGACGTGATCATCGTGCTGGGCTTCTTCGCCTTTTTCCAGTGGGAATTCTCGCTGCCGGTGCTGGCCGCCGTGCTGGCGGTGCTGGGCTACTCGGTGAACGAATCGGTGGTGATCTTCGACCGGGTGCGGGAGAATTTCCGCAAGTACCGCAAGTACACCACGGTGCACGTGATCGACAGCGCCATCACCAACACCATCAGCCGCACCATCATCACCCACGGCGCGACCCTGGCCATGGCCTTCTCGATGTTCCTGTTCGGCGGCCCCGCCCTGCATTATTTCGCGCTGGCGCTGATCATCGGCATCTCCATGAGCATCTACAGCTCGGTGTTCGTCGCCGCGGCCATCGCCATGTGGCTCAGGGTCAAGCGCGAGGACCTGCTCAAGTCGGGCCCGGGACGCCCGAAGAACCCCAACGATCCGAACGCCGGCGCGGTGGTCTGAGCCTTCCCCGCCCGCGGCAGGCGCCGCGGGCGCGGCGTGGGAAGCCCGCGCCGCCGTCACGAGATTGACACCTTGGCATGCGAGGCTCGCGGCTTCCCTGGAAGACGCGAGGCTTCGACATGCTTCCCACCGATCCTGCGCCCGGGCGTGCGGGCGCCGGCGAGCCGAACACCCAGCATTCCGTGCTGTACGTAGGCTTCGGGCACGCCGCGCCGCGCCCGCTGGACAACTCGCAGGCGGCCGAGCCCGACACCGCCCTGAGGCAGCTCGTCGACGGCAGTTCCTGGGCGGCGATGCTGCGCTGCGCCGAGCAGGCGCGCGCCGCCACCGACTGGATCATGCGCGTACGCCACCACCCTGCTTCCTCGCAGGCGGTGCTGCTGGCGCTGGTCGAGGATCCCGGCGGCCCCGTGGCCCTGCAGGCCCTGCGCGCCGGCGCCGACGCCGTCGTCGGCCTGCGCTTCATGCCGGCGCTGCTGCAGGCTCAGCTGGCGCGCCTGCGCGAGCGCGTGGCCCCCGTGCCGGCGGGCCGGCTCGACGTGGCCCCCCGGAGCACGCTGGACGCCCAGACCCGCGAGCTGCGCTGCGGCGCCGAATGCCAGGCCCTGCAACCCCAGCTGTTCCGGCTCCTGTGGGCGCTGTGCGAGCGCCCCGGGCGCGTGCTCAGCCCCGCCAGCCTGCGCGTGGCGCTGGACATCCCGGCGCGCGCGGACGCCCAGGCCCTGCACACCGCGGTGGGGCGACTGCGCCGGCTGCTGCGCCGCCACGGCCTCGACGGCCACCTGCAGACCCTGCACGGAAGCGGCTACCGCTGGACCGGCACGCCCGGCTGATCGCCCGGGGGTGCCTGGCGCCGGGAAACATTCCCGAACAACTCCGAGAGGCGTGGTGAGATTTCGGACAGGTTGACGCAACCTGTTCATCACGAGCGGCCGTTGCAATGGCGTCCAGGGTTGCGAGCGCGGCTGCGCGCATCGACGACCAGGGCCTGCGAGCCCACCGAATTCCAACGCCATCCGGAGTCTTCATGAATCACCGCACCACCGCGCCCGCCCTGCGGCGCACCCTCCTGTCCCAGGCCGTGCTGATGGCGCTGTGCGCCGCGCCGGCCGTCGCCTTCGCGCAGGCGGCAAGCACCGATCTGGGCACGGTGCAGGCTGGCGCGCAAGCCGCCGGCGGCACCACGGCCGCGAAGACCAGCCAGGAACGCAAGATCAGCAAGAAGCAGGTGTTCAAGTCGGGGGTGTCCACCACCGTGCTCGACCGCCAGCAGATCCAGGCCGCGGGCGCCTTCGGCGGCGCTGCCCAGGCGCTGCAGGTGGCGCCCGGCGTGGCCGTCAGCGGCTACGGCTCCACCGGCAGCACCAAGAACCAGATCAGCGTCAACGGCATCAAGCAGGGCTGGGGCGGATTCAGCGGCTCGCAGATCGACAACGGCTCGATTTCCATGACCTTCGACGGGGTGCCCATGGCCAACCCCTCGACCGGTCTGTGGCAAAGCGACCTGGTGCCGCAGCTGGGCATGATCCAGGGCATCGGCGTGACCTACGGCCCCGGCGAACCCGCGGATCGCTGGTTCAACAACGTGGGCGGCCAGATCGCCTTCGTTCCGGTGCAGCCCACCGACAAGTTCGGCGGCACGGTCGGGGTGAGCGTGGGCAGCGACAGCGCGCGCAACCTCGACTTCGTGCTCAACACCGGCAGACACGACGGCTGGTCCACCGTGGTCGCCGGCGGCACCGGCTCGGCCGACAGCTACCGCACGGCCAGCGACGGCTTCAACAGCCACGGCAGCAACGAGGCCTTTTTCCTGAAGACCCGCAAGGACTTCCAGAACGGCAATTTCTCGCTCGGCCTGTACAACGCGCGCAGCACCGCCTACCGGCCCTTCGCCGTGCCCACGCAGACCGTGCCCGGCCTGACCCTGGACGGCACCGCGGGCACGCCCCTGTACAGCCAGCAGGCCTCGGGCTTCTACAGCACGATTCCCGGCTCGGTGTGGAACAAGAACGACACCAACGAGCTGCGCATCCTCTACGGCAAGCTCAACGTCGGGCTGGACGACAACGCGCGCCTGCACAACCTGATGTGGTACGAGCTGGAGAAGCGCATCCACGACCACTACAACAACTACGGCCTGAGCAATCCGGGCAACCTGTACGAGCACAACAACCCGCGCACCAGCAGCTACGGCGACAAGCTGTGGGTGGACGTGGCGCTGCCGCACAACCTGGTGTCGGTGGGTGGCTTCGTGCTCAAGAGCACCTACAACACGCGTAACGCCTTCTACAACCCGGCCGACCTGGTGGGCACCTCGACCAGCATCTACGGCAGCCAGACCACGCCCAACGCGCACTACCGCAGCGACTACTTCGACCAGACCGACCTGGCGCTGTTCGCGCAGGACAAGATCAGCCCGATCCGGCGCCTGGACATCACCCCGGGCATTCGCCTGATCAACTACGACACCGTGTACTCGCCGGCCGGCGCCTCGGACTTCCCGATCTCCTACCAGTACGCCCCCGGCAATGACCAGGGCACCCAGCCCGGCTCCACCGCCAGCCACCACAAGATCGAGACCTCGATCAGCGCCAACTACCGCGCCCTGCCCTGGCTGGCCCTGTTCGGCAACTTCGCCCAGGCCTACAAGGAACCCCAGGTCGGCGGCGGCGGCGGGCTGTTCCAGAGCACCGCGCCGATCTACAACCTGGAAAAGAGCACGGACTACACCCTGGGCTTCAAGATGCACGTGCATCGCGCCCGGTACCTGCACGACTTCCTGTTGTCGGTCTCGTACTACCACCTGCACTTCCAGAACCAGTACATCCCGCTGAGCGACGCCAACGGCAACTACATCGGCGACGCCAACGGCGACTCGACCTACCACGGCCTGAACCTCTCGGTGTCGGACGAGGTCGCCTACAACCTGGACGTGTTCGCCAACGCCAACTTCGAGAAGGCGGTGTTCGACAACTACGTCACCGGCGGAACCAGCTACGCCGGCCTGCCGGTGTCGAACGTCCCCGACAAGACCTTCACGGTCGGCGCCAACTACAAGGTCTACGGCGGCGGCGTGCTGTGGGTGCCGGGCATCAACTACCAGTACACCGGCGCGCAGTACATGTGGAGCGACCAGAGCAACTCGCCCACCAACCAGAAGGCCCCCGCCTACGGGCTGTGGAACCTCACGCTGGACGGCACGGTGCCGATGCATGACGCCACCATCACCGATCTGAAGTTCCACCTCGGGGTGCTCAACGCACTTGACAAGCAGTACGACAACAGCCAGTTCATCAGCTTCCCCGGAGACTGGCTGGGCGGCAACACCACCGGCACCTACGTGCTGGGCATGCCGGGCGCCCCGCGCACCTTCTACGCGGGACTGAGCGCCGACTTCTGAGCGCCCCCAGGGCCGGGCTGAGCCCAGCCCGCCCCCCGTGGGGGTCAAGGAAACTTGGGACGGCCCTGCGTTTCCTTGAGAGCCCCCGAGCCGCCGGTACGAGCCATCAGCAAGAGCCATCAGCAAGAGCCATCAGGAGCAAGGCGCATGATCTCCCTTCAAACCTTCACCGATGCCGCGCAGAAATCCGGCGGCATCCTGTACATCATGGCCCTGCTGCTCCTGGTCGCGCTGGCCGTGGCCATCGAGCGCTTCTGGGCGCTCGGGCGCATGCAGTCGCAATGCCAGCGCTGGGTGCGTGAACTCAAGGCACACGGCCACGTCGACACCAGCCTGCTGCACGAGCGCCTGCAGGGAGATGCGAAGTCTCCCGCCGCGCAGGTGGTGGCGGTGGCGCTGAGCCACGACCTGGGGGACCCGCTGGACCATTTCAGCGATCGCCTGGAGGAAGCCGTGATGGACCAGGCGCCCCAGGTCGACCGCGGCCTGTGGATGCTCGACACCATCGTCACCCTGGCGCCGCTGCTGGGCCTGCTGGGGACCATCGTGGGCATGTTCAACACCTTCCAGGCGCTGTCCCATCCGGCCGCCGCCACCCAGGCGGTCACGGGCGGCGTGGGCGAGGCCCTGCTGGCCACCGCGGCGGGCCTGTTCATCGCGGTACTGGGCCTGGTCGCCTTCAACGCCCTGCACCAGCGCGTGCGCCTGGTCATGCACCAGCTCGAGCGCATCAAGCTGATGTTGTCCAACCGCATGTACCCCCATTACCGCGGCTCGCAGCAGGCCGCGCGGGAAGCGCGGGAAGCGGCCGCGCGCCGTGCCGGCACGGCCGCCACCAGCCCCGTCGCCTCGCCGCTGCTGCAGTAATCCCCCCGAACCGGACATCGTGAACGCGGGCAGCCCCGGCCGCCCGCTTGCGCCACGGCCTGGCTGTGGCATCCTTTTTTTCGACCTGCCCATGCGCTACTTCGAAACCCGCAAGGCCCGCATCGAGATCATTCCCATGATCGACATCATGTTCTTTCTGCTGGTGTTCTTCATCATGGTGACCTTGCGCATGATCCCCGCGGACGGCATCGCCTCGAGGCTGCCGACCAGTTCCACCGCCAAGGGGCTGCCGCCCCCGCAGGTCACCGTGGTGGTGGACCGCGCGGGCGTGATCCATGTCGGCGCCCTGCGGCTCGACGAGCAGCAGCTCACGCGCCTGCTCGAGAACAAGCAGGACCCGGCACATCTGCAGGTCGTGCTGGCCGGTGACCGCCACACGTCGCTGCAGTTGCTCATGCGCGTGATGGACGCCTGCCGGCGCGCCGGCGTCACCCGCATCGGCCTGGCCGCGCAGCAGGCGAGCGGATCGTGAGCGCCTTGGCGAGCGCGGGCGCGGAGTCCGGGGGCATGGCGCCGCCGAGCGAGTTCTGGGAGGAGCCGGGCGGCCGGGGGCGCTGGCCCGCCGCACTCGCGCTGGCCCTGTTGATCGAGGCCACGCTGCTGGCCGCGCTGGCCTGGCTGGGCACCCACCAGGCGGCACCGCCCCCGCCGCCGGTGGAAATCACGCTCAGCCAGCCCAAGCCCCTGCCCAAGCCGGTCACGCCCAAGCCGCCACCGCCCAAGCCCCAGCCCAAGCCCAGGCCCAAACCCCAGCCCAAGCCGCGGCCGCATCCGGTGCACCCGCATCCCAAGCCGCTGCCTCCGCCGCCCCAGGCGCGCGCGCTCATCCCGCCGCCGTCGCCCCAGCCGACCGCCAGGCCGGCGATGCCGGTGACGCCGCCGCCCCCGCCGCCTCCGGCCCCGGTACGGCACCCGGACCTCGCGGCCGCCCGACTGAGCTTCGAGGGCGCGCTGCGCGAGGCCATCCAGGCGGCGGTGCGCTTCCCCGAGGCCGCGCGCCTCATGCACGTGGGCGGGCGCGTACTGGTCAGCTTCGAGTTCCTCGACGGCAAGGTCAGCCAGGTGCGTGTCGCCCAGTCCAGCTCGGTGCCCATGCTCGATGCCGCGGCCCTGGCCGCGGTGCGCGAGGCGCCCTACCCGCCCACGCCAGCCGCGCTGGCCTCCCAGCCCATGCGTTTTCGCATCTGGGTCCGCTTCCATCTCGAAGACCGCTGATGATCCGATTCGCCTTCTTGCTGTTGCTCGCCGCGCTGAGCCTGGCCTCGGCCCAGGCGCGCCCCCTGACCGTGTACGCCGCCTTCGGCTACGACCGCGCGGTGGCCCAGGCCTTCACCCGCAGCACCGGCATCGCCGTGGACCTGGTGCACCTGAGCACCGGTCCCCTGCAGGCGCGGGTGCAGGCCGAAGGCAGCCGGCCCCAGTGGGACCTGCTGTGGTTCGACGGCGACATGGCCATGCGCGACATGGCCTCGCGCCACCGGCTGGCCTGCGGCTGGGTGCCCGCGGTGCCCTATGACGCCGCCGGACGCGCGCTGCTGCCGGCCGATCACTGCTACCTGCCCGTGGGCCTGACCTACGCCGGAACCCTGCTGGTCAACACGCGCCGGGTTCACCAGGCTCCGCGCACCTGGGCGCAGCTGTTGCAGCCCGCGTTGCGCGGCAGGGTGGGCATGAACAATCCGGCCATCTCCGGGCCCACCTTCCCCTTTGTCGCGGGCATCCTGCAACACGACGGCATGCGCGCCGGGCAGGCCTGGTTCGAGCAGCTCAAGGCCCATGGCCTGAAGGTGTATCCCACCAACAGCGTGACCCTGCGCGCCCTGCAGTACGGCCAGATCGACGTGGCCTTGGTGCAAAGCTCCGCCGCACTGGGTTTCGCGCAGCGCCAGCCGGGGCTGCGCATCGTCATGCCCGATCCGGTGGCACAACTCCCCTCGGACATCGCCATCGGCGCGCAAGTGCGGGGCAAGACCCTGCAGCAGGCGCGGCGTTTCGTGGAATTCGTGCTGTCGCCCGCGGGCCAGCGCGCCATGCAGCAGGGCGACCCCAGCGCCGACTCCAACTACCAGCCGCTGCTGCGCGGCATCGCGCCGCTGCCGGCGGTGGCGCGTCTGAAGGTGGGCCACGCCCAGCGCCTGGACCCCGCGGCCTGGGGTGCGCGCGAAGCCGGCGTGGACCTGTGGTTCAGTTCGCGGGTCCTGCATTGAGCGCGTCCCGCATCGGGCTGCGCGCCGCTCCAGACCTGTACGCGCAGGACGCAGCCCCCAAGCGCGAGCCCGGCATGGGCAGCGCGCGCGAGCCGCGGGTCGGGCCTCGCCTGGGCGGGGTGCTCGGCACGACCCTGCTCGCGCTGGCCGCGCTGGCGCTGTGGGGCTGGCCGCTGGGCGGCTTCCTGGGGCAGGCCCTGATCCCCGGGCTGCTGCACGCCGCCCTGCATCCGAGCCTGGCCGCCTTCGGCCGGGCCTGGGCCGACGGCGGCGCCGGGGCCTTGCGCAACAGCTGGCTCATCTCCAGCCTGGCCAGCCTGCTGGCGCTGCCCCTGGGAGCCTGGCTGGCCTGGCTGCGCGAACGAAGTCTGCTGGCCTGGCGCGCCTGGATCGAAGCCGGCATCTGGCTGCTGCTGGTGCTGCCGGGCTATTTCGTCGCCTCGGGCTGGATGCTGCTGGCCGCGCCGGTCGGGCCGCTGGCGCACTGGCCCTGGCTGCTGGCGCCCGCCCAAGCCTTGCTGGGCCCGCCGGGCATCGTGCTCAGCCTGGCCTTCAAGGCCTTGCCCTATACCTTCCTGGCCCTGCAGCTGAGCCTGCGCGCCGCGTCCGCGGCACCGCAGGAGGCCGCGCGCGTGCTGGGCCTCGGACGCTGGCACCGCCTGCGCCTGGCCGTGCACGCCCTGCTGCCGGCGCTTGCGGCCGGCTTCGCCGCCGCCTTCGCCGAGTCGGCCAGCGATTTCGCGGTGGCCGCCACCCTGGGCGCGGGCAGCGGCACGATGATGGCAACCTACGCCATCCAGCAGTCGGTGGCGGCCATGCCGGTGGACTTTCCCGCCGCCGCGGCCGCCTCGTGGATGCTGCTGGGCCTGGTGGCCCCCGCGCTGTGGCTGCAGTCGGCGGCACGCCGCCGCGTGGCCGGCGCGCGCAGCGTGGGCGCCCGTCATCGCCCGGCACCGGCGCGCGCGCTGGCGCGGCCGCAGGCCCTCGCCCATGCCTGGGGGGCCGGCCTGCTGGGCCTGCTGGCGCTGGGCGTGCCGCTGTTGAGCGCGGGCAGCCTGGCCCTGGGAGGCATCGGTCACGGCCACGGCTTCACGCGGGCCGCCGAGCAGGTGCTGCCGGCCTTCGGCTATTCGCTGCGCATGGCGGTGCTGGCCGCCAGCGCGGCCACCGCGCTGGCCTGGCCCATCGCGCGCGCACTGAGCAGCCCCAGCCGCCTCGGACGCGCGCTCGATCTGGGCCTGACGGCCGCCATGGCCCTGCCCGGCATCGTGCTGGCGGCCGCCTACGTGCAGATGTACAACCTCTCCATCACCCCCTGGTACGGGGGCAGCGGCCTGCTGGCCATGGCCTACGTGGCGCTGGCGCTGCCGGCCGCGACCCGGCTGCTGCAAGGCCCGGTGGCGCAGCTGCACGGCAGCCTGGGCGAAGCTGCGCGGGTGCACGGACTGTCGCGCCTGCAGGCCTTGCTGCGGGTGGAATGGCCGCTGCTGGCGCCAGCGCTGGGCGCCGCCTGGCTGATGGCCGCGCTGCACGTGGCCTTCGAGCTGCCCGCCTCGCAGCTGCTGTACCCGGCCGGCCATGCGCCACTGGCCGTGGCCCTGTTGAACGCCGCCTCGGGTTTCCAGCTGCGACTGCAGGCGCGCCTGCAACTGCTGGGCATCGCGCTGCTGCTGGGATTCGCCGCGCTCGCGCGCTGGGCCTTCACGCGCGCGGCCCGTCGCATGGGAGCCACGGCATGAAGGCCCTGGAACTGAACGAGGTGCACAAGCATTTCGGCGAGCACGCCGCCCTGCGCGGCGTGAACCTGTGCATCGAGCAGGGACGCATCGTGTGCCTGCTCGGCGCCTCCGGCTCGGGCAAGACCACGCTGCTGCGCATGGTCGCCGGCCTGGACCACCCGGATCGCGGCACGGTGCGCATCGACGGCAAGCTGGTGGCCGGGCCCGGCCAGGCGCCGCTGGCCCCGGAGCGCAGGGGCCTGGGCATGGTGTTCCAGGACTACGCGCTGTGGCCGCACCTGAGCGCGCTGGACAACGTGGCCCTGCCGCTGCGCGCGCGCCGGCAGCCGCGCGCGGCCGAGCAGGCCCTGGACATGCTGCGGCGCGTGGGCCTGCACGCCCTGCTGGACCGCCGCCCCCACCAGCTCTCCGGCGGGCAGCAGCAACGCGTGGCCCTGGCGCGCGCACTGGCGGTGCGCCCGCGCCTGCTGCTGTGCGACGAGGCGCTGTCCAACCTGGACGCCGCCTTGCGCGAGGAGCTGCGCGACCTGATCGGCGACGTGGTGCGCGAGCATGGCCTGTCGGCGCTGGTCATTACCCATGACCATCGCGAGGCCTTTGCGCTGGGCGACGAGGTGGGTATTCTGGACGCGGGGCTGTTGCGCCAGATCGACGCGCCCCGCAAGCTGCTGGCGCGGCCGCGCGACGAGCAGGTCGCGCGCTTCGTGCATGCGCCGGGGCCGTGGCCGCTTCACCGCAGCGGCGGTTCCCTGCGCGCGCCGTGGGGGCCCTTGCCCGCGGAGGCCGGCGGTGACGCCTCGGCCCGGGCCGAGGACGGTGCCCGCCTGTACCTGCCGGCCGCTGCCCTGCGCGTGGCCGATGGCCCGCCGCGCGACGGCGAGCGCGGCGTGAGGGCCGAAGTGCTGCGCTGCGCGGCCACGCCGCAGGGAGCCGAACTGCAGGCCACGCTGCACGGCGTGGACCTGCGCGTGATCAGCCCGACGTGGCGTACGCCGGGCGAAACCGTGGAGCTGTACCTGGACCTGCGCCAGGCACTGGTCTACCAAGGGCCCGCGCAGGCGCGGGCCGCGAACCTGGAACCTGAACTCGAAAGGGAGAACGCGATTTGATGACCTGGACACATTGGGGCGCCGCGGGCGCGATTTTCGCCGCCAGCGCGGTGGAATGGGTGGAAGCCTTCACCATCGTGCTGGCGGTGGCCTTGAGCATCGGCTGGGCGCGCGCCACCAGCGCGGCCGCCAGCGCGCTGCTGGTGGTCGGCCTGCTGGTCGCCGCCGGAGCCGCCGGCCTGCGCCTGATCGACGGCGACATGGATGCCATGCGAGCGGCCATCGGGGTGTTCCTGCTGCTGTTCGGCCTGCGCTGGTATGTCAAGGCCGTGCGGCGCTATGCCGGCCGCACGCGATTGCACGACGAACTCGAGGAATTCCGCGAGACCCGCGAAGCCCTGGACCATGCGGAACTTCGCGCGGCCTGGCTCGTGGCCTTCAAGGGCGTGCTGCTCGAGGGTCTGGAAGTCTGGCTGCTGGTGGTGGCCATGGGGCATGGGCTGGACCTGGGCCAGTCGGCCGCCGCCGCCGTGCTGGCCCTGCTGGTGGTCGTCGTCGCCGGCATGGCGTTGCGCGCGCCCCTGAGCGCGGTGCCGGAGAACACCCTGAAATTCCTGGTGGCCTGCGCCCTGCTGGCCTTCGGCAGCTTCTGGAGCCTGGCCGGCGTGCTGGGCGAGCGCGCCGCATGGCCCATGGGCGACCTCACGCTGCCGCTGCTGTTCGTGATCTATGCGGTGTGCGGGCGGGTGCTGGCGGCGCAGCTGCGCCTGCCGGCCGCCGCCGCCGCGGGGAGTCAGGCATGAAAAAGCTGATGCAACTGATCTTCGGTGACTGGCGCAACGCGGGCGCCGTGGCGGCCTCGGCCGGCGCGGCCTACGCGGCCGCCCGTGCCTGGCCCGGCGTGGGCGCATGGGTGCTGGTGCCCGCGCTGCTGCTGGCCGCCTGGTGGCAGGCTTCGACCTGACGCGGACGGCATCCCCCTCGGAGACGCCTCGCCACGACGCCGGGAAGCGCCTCTGGCGAGCCGCGAGCCTTGACGGATGGTTCCATTAGTGACACCATCCATCCATGTCGGAGCTCGACAAGATCCTGCATAGGATGAGGACCGCGCCGGCGAGCGTGCGCTTCGACGAGCTCAAGAAGGTCTGCGAGCATTACTTCGGCACGGCCCGGCAGTCCGGCTCGAGCCACGCGATCTTCAAGACGCCGTGGCCGGGCGATCCCAGAGTGAACATCCAGGACGACAAGGGCAAGGCGAAGGTCTATCAAGTGCGTCAGGTCTTGAAGGCTCTTCAGAAGATTCTTGAGGGGAAGGCGCATGAAAATTGATCATTACACCTATCGTGTGACGTGGTCCTCGGAGGATGGTGAGCATGTTGGGCTGTGCGCCGAATTTCCTTCACTGTCCTGGCTTGCCCCGTCGCCGGAGGAAGCGCTGGCCGGCGTCCGGCGCTTGGTTGCGCAATGCGTGAGGGACATGATGAACGCGTCGGAGCGCATCCCGGAGCCGATCGCCGATCGCTGCTACAGCGGCGAATTCAAGGTCCGCATACCGCCGGAGCAACACCGTCGCCTGGTGATCGAGGCCAGCGAGCAGGGCGTCAGCCTCAACCGGCTGGTCAGCGCCAAGCTGGCAAGCTGAGCCTTGGCTCGGGACCTCAGGCCACGCGCAATCCGCCGGCGTCGGCCGCGGGCCGCCCACCGGCGGGCTGGCCCGCGGGGTCGAGCTCCAGCATGCAGGCCTGCACGGTCTCGAGGTTGTTGTCGCGCGCGAAACGCAGCACGAACTGGTAGGCCATGGGCTCCACGTCCGCCAGCTCGCGGCTGACCACCACCGCGCGCACGCCGTCGACCAGCGTGGGCATGCACAGCGGCGAATAGCACAGGTGCTCTTCGGCGTGGCCGGCCCCGACGGGGCGGAAACGCGACATCACGCCGGCCAGGCGCTCGGCCCAGTCGCTGGGGCGGAAGGCGCGTCCCTCGTGCGTGCGCCCCAGCACCAGGATTTCCCCGGGCTGGAGATCACGGTTCAAGGCCCGTTGCACGGCGCGTTGTACGGCCGCCGGATCGGTGGGATCAAGCATCGGAGAAGCCTGCACGAAGGATGGTGTCCACACCCTATTTTGCGCCTCGCCAGCCCCCCTGGCAAACCCTGAACCCGCTGGCCGTGGGGCCGGCGGCCGGCCCCCGCGGGGGAAACCGGGGCCACGGGGGGCTACCATCCGTTGCATGAAAACGTCGTTTCCGGGGCGTCCCGTCCGGCTCCGAGCTGGAGGCCGGGCATGAGGGACAGCTTGAACCAGGGGCGCCTGTGGGTGCTGGCGCAATTCACCCTCGTGGCCCTGATGCTGATCTGGCCGGCGCATTGGCGCCTGCCAGCGGCCGCGCTGGGCCTGGGCCTCGCGGCGCTGGGC
Source organism: Pseudomonadota bacterium (assembly GCA_021808525.1). GTDB lineage: Bacteria > Pseudomonadota > Gammaproteobacteria > Burkholderiales > Burkholderiaceae_C > Thiomonas_A. Next base: position 29,652 of record JAKBBK010000018.1, on the reverse strand, counting down.
CTCGGCGTCTGGGTACTGGCCTGGAACCGGCCGGGCAATTTCAACATCCGCCCCGAACCTCGGCAGGCCGGCCGCCTGGTCACCCGCGGGCCCTACCGGCGCATGCGCCATCCCATGTACACCTCGCTGTTGCTGCTGATGGCCGCGGTGGCGGTGGCCGCCGCCGACCTGCCCCGCCTGGCGGCCTGGGTGGCGCTGCTGCTGGTGCTGCAGGGCAAGTCGAGCCTGGAGGAGCGACTGCTGATGCAACGCTGGCCCGAATACGCCGCCTACCGGGCGCGCACCTGGAAATTCATCCCCAGGCCCGGCCGCCTGGATCCCTGAGCGCCACGCGCAGCCAGGCCGCCCCCGCGATCAGCAGGGCGAGCGCGCCCCAGCATGCCCAGGGCGCCGGGTTTCCCAGCAGGGCCTGCAGCAGCAACGCCGCGCAGGCCGCCAGGGACATGCGCGCGGGCAGGGAGCCCTGGCGCGGCCTGCCGTGCGGAGCGATCCACAGCAGCGAAAGCGCGAGCACGCAGCAGCCGACCTGCGCGGCCAGCGCCCACCATGCGCTGGCGTCGGGGCGGACCAGCCAGTTCTCGCCCGCCACCACCGAGGCGACGGGCAGGATCACGGCGGCGCCGATGAGCTGGTAGAACACGAACTGCTCGCCCGCGCAATGGTCCAGGCGCGGGTCGCGCAGCAGGCGTTGCTGAGCCGCCCAGGCCAGCGCCGCGCAGGCGGCCAGGGCCATGCCGCTCAGCGGCAAGGTCGCGGCCAGCAGCAGCACCACCAGCATGCCGGCCAGCATCGCCGGCCACGCCCGGGGTCCGCGCCGCAGCGCGGCCTGCAGCAACAGCGCGCCTGCGCTGAATTCCACCGCGGCGGCGGCGCCGACATGGGGAACGGCCAGGTACAGCAAGGCCATGCGGACGCTGAACAGCAGGCCCAGGCCCATGCCGGGGGTCAGCGTGGCGTCCTGGGCGAACACCGCGATGGGCCGCCAGCGAGTCCACAGCCACATCAGGAACAGCGAGGCCGTGCTGCTCAGCGTGGCCTGCAGCAGGGGCGGCACCGAGGGCGCCGCGACGGCCACGGCCACCAGTTGCACGCTCCACAGCATGGCGCCCGCGGCCTCGCCGCGTGCCGCCTCGCGCGAACTCGCGTCCATGGCCCGGGCCGTGTGCGGCGCGCCTGCCTGCGCGCTCTCAGGCGTCCAGGCCCTGCTGCACCTGCTCGGCGGCACGCAGCACCGCGCGGGCCTTGGCCTCGGTCTCGCGCCATTCCATCTCGGGCACCGAGTCGGCCACCACCCCCGCGGCCGCCTGCACGTACAGCCAGCCGGCCTTGACGATGCCGGTGCGGATGGCGATGGCCAGGTCCATGTCCCCGGCGAAACTCCAGTAACCCACGGCTCCGCCGTACAGGCCGCGGCGCGTGGGCTCGAGCTCGTCGATCACTTCCATCGCGCGGATCTTCGGCGCCCCGGACAGGGTGCCGGCCGGGAAGGTGGCACGCATCACGTCCAGCGCGCCCAGGCCGGGTTGCAGCAGGCCCTCCACGTTGCTGACGATGTGCATGACGTGGGAATAGCGCTCGACGGCGAAGGCCTCGGTCACCTGCACGGTGCCGATGCGGGCGATGCGCCCGAGGTCGTTGCGCGCCAGGTCGATGAGCATCAGGTGCTCGGCGCGCTCCTTGGGGTCGGCCAGCAGTTCGCGCTCGTTGGCCAGGTCCCGCTCGTTCGTGTCGCCGCGCGGGCGCGTGCCCGCCAGCGGGCGGATGGTCACCTTCTGGCCCTCGGGTGTGGCTTCCTGGCGCACCAGGATCTCGGGCGAGGAGCCCACCACCTGGAAGTCGCCGAAGTTGTACAGGTACATGTACGGCGAGGGATTCAAGGTGCGAAGCGCGCGGTACAGGGACAGGGGCGACTGCTCGAAACGCTTGCGCAGGCGCTGTCCGACCTGCACCTGCATGAAATCGCCCGCGGCGATCAGTTCCTTGGCGCGCACGACCGCGCGCAGGTAGTCGGCATGCTCGAACTCATGCTCCACCGGCGTGACCTCGGCGGGCGGCATGGCCGGCGCCTTCACGCTGGCGCGCAGCAGCTCGCGCAACTCGAGCAGGCGGGCTTGCGCGCGCGCATGCGCATCGGGCCGGGTCGGATCCGCGTAGACGATGAAACTCAGGCGCCCGGAAAGGTTGTCGATCACCGCCAGCTCTTCGCACTGCAGCAGCAGGATGTCGGGCAGGTCCAGCGGATCCGGGCGCGGGTTGCGCAGGGCCGAGGCCTGCAGGCGCGGCTCGATGTAGCGCGCCGCGTCGTAGCCGAAGTACCCGGCCAGCCCGCCGCAAAAGCGCGGCATGCCCTGCGGCAGCGCCACCTTGTGACGGGCGCGGAAGGCCTCGATGAAAGCCAGCGGGGGCTGTTCGGAACGCTCCACCTCGACGCCACCGCGCAGCACGCGGGTGACGCCACCCTTGACGCGCAGCTCGGTACCGGCGGCCAGGCCGATGAAGGAATAGCGCCCGAAACGCTCCCCGCCCACCACGGACTCGAGCAGGAAGGTGTTGCGCGCGGCGCCGCCCTCGGTGAGCTTGAGGTACAGCGACAGCGGGGTCTCGAGGTCTGCGAAGGCCTGCGAGACCATCGCGATGCGGTTGTAGCCGGCGTCGGCCAGGGCCTGGAATTCGGATTCGGTCATGGTGTGCTCGCTGGCGGCCCTGCGGCCGCCGGATGGTCAGGTGCCGCCCGCGAGGGGCGGTCTCGGCTGCGGCGCCTTGCGCCGCCCGTCACGCCGCGCGGCGGCGCAAGCAGCAGCGGCGCCAGGGCCAGGCTCCCCGGTCCACCGAACCCGATGCGTGCTTGCGAGAGACGAACATCGACGAGTACCCAGACAGTGCGTGCAGGAATCGGACAATACCCAAGCTGCGCGAACTTTAGCAAATCCCCGCGCCCGCCTGCCCTTGTGGTTCGGCCGATTGCCAAGGCGCCGCGATGCAGGCACACTGCCGCCCCATGCGAACGGTCGTTCGCTTTTCCACCCACGAGGAGCCCCGATGCGCCTGCCCCGCCCATCCAGCCTGCCGCGCCGCGCAGTGCTGCCCCTGCTGCTGTCCCTGCCTCTGTGCCTGGCGCTGCCGAACCTGGCCGGCGCCGCGCAGGCCAGCCAGGCCCTGCCCGCGTCGAGCCCTGCCCCCGCGGGGGCCAGCCCCCTGAAGCTTCACGGCGTGGTGGTACCGACGAGCGCGCAGGTCGGCGGCAGCCAGCTGCGGCTCAACGGAGCGGGAACGCGCTACTTCCTGATCTTCAAGGTCTATGTCGCCGAGCTCTACCTGCCGCGCACCACGCACAGCGCCAACGCGGCGCTGGGCATGGCCGGTCCCAAGGTGATGCGCCTGGTCATGCTGCGCGACGTCAGCGGCAAGGAACTGGGCGACAAGCTCACCGAGGACATCAAGAACAACGTGCCCGCGGCCGATTTCGCCACCATGATCACCGGCCTGGCGCGCATGGGCGGGCTGTTCGCCGATCGCCACGAGCTGCGCGAGGGCGATGTGGTCGAGCTGACCGACGTGCCCGGCAAGGGCATGCAGATCAGCATCAACGGGCAGGTCGAGGGAGCTCCCTACGCCGACGCGAACTTCTTCGACAACCTTCTGCGCGTGTGGCTGGGGCCGCGGCCGGCCTCACAGCGCCTGAAGAAGGCCCTGCTGGGCCATTTCGACGACTCGAAGTGAGCCGTGGCGCTCAGGCCGGCTGCAGGGGCAGCTGGTCCAGGCGGTCGAAATAGGCCAGCGCCGGCGTGGCGCGGATGGGCTCGCCGTGGTTGTAGCCGTAGGTGGCGAGCACGGCGGGACAGCCGGCCGCGGCGGCGGCGGCCGCGTCGTTCTGGGAGTCCCCCACCATCAGGGTGCGCTCGGGCGGCTGGCCCAGGCGTTCGCAGGTGCGCAACAGCGGCAGCGGATCGGGCTTCTTGCGCTCGAAGGCGTCGCCGCCGACCACCTCGGAAAAAAAACCCAGCAGCCCCTTGCGCTCGAGCAGCTCGCGCGCGTGCACGCCGGGCTTGTTGGTCACGCAGGCCAGCGCGAGGCCCGCGTCGCGCAGGCGCCGCAGCCCTTCGACCACTCCGGGAAACAACTCGGAATGGCGCCCGTTGGCCAGTGTGTAGTGCTGCTGGTACACGCGCAGTGCCTGTGCCTGCAGCGCGTCGGCCTGCTGCGCCGGCAGGTGCAGGCGCAGCACCTGGGCGACCAGGTGTTCGGAGCCCTTGCCCACGCGCTGGGCGACCTGCTCGGGCGTCACCCCGCCCAGCCCCAGCTCGCGCAGCATGCCCCCCAGCGCCACCAGGAAATCCCCCAGGGTGTCGACCATCGTGCCGTCGAGGTCGACCAGGGCGGCGCGCACGGGCACGCCGGCCACGAGGGGCGCCGCCGGTCCAGGCGCGGCCGTCATGCCACTCGCGCCAGTTCGGCGCGCATCGAGTCGATGACAGCGCGGTAATCCTTCTGTCCGAAGATCGCGCTGCCGGCCACGAAGGTGTCGGCACCGGCCGCGGCGACGGCCGCGATGTTGTCGGCCTTGATGCCACCGTCGACCTCCAGCAGCACCTCGCGCCCGCTTTGCGCACGGTAGGCGTCCAGGCGCTGGCGCACCATGGCGGTCTTGCGCAGCGCCTCGGGAATGAAACTCTGCCCGCCGAAACCGGGGTTGACGCTCATGATCAGCACCAGGTCGACCTTGTCCATGACATGGTCGAGCACGTCCAGGCTGGAGGCGGGATTGAACACCAGCCCGGCGCGGCAGCCCGCGTCGCGGATCAGTTGCAGCGTGCGATCGACGTGGCGACTGGCCTCGGGGTGGAAGCTGATGATGTCGGCACCCGCCTTGGCGAACATCTGCGCCAGCGCGTCGACGGGCTCGACCATGAGATGCACATCCAGCGGAACCGGCGTGCCGTCGGAGCGCTTGCAATAGGGCTTGATGGCCTGCGCCACCAGCGGGCCCACCGTGAGGTTGGGCACGTAGTGGTTGTCCATCACGTCGAAGTGGATGAAATCGGCGCCGGCGTCGATGACGCTGCGGACCTCGTCACCCAGGCGGGCGAAATCAGCCGACAGGATGCTGGGGGCGATGCGGTAGGTCGTCATGGTCCGCACATTCTAGGAGGGCCCCCCTTTCCCAGGAACGCGCCGTGTCTACAATCGACGCCACCATGGATGCCTATCAATTCTCGGTGGCGGTGGAGCCCGCGTTCCTGCCCGACGAGTCCGATGTCCAGCAGGGCCTGTGGGCCTACAGCTACACCGTGCGCATCCGCAACAGCGGCAGCCGCGCCGCCCAGCTGATCGCCCGGCACTGGGTCATCACCGACGAGTCGGGGCGCACCGAGGAGGTGCGCGGGCTGGGCGTGGTGGGCCAGCAACCCCTGCTGCGCCCCGGCGAGGTGTTCGAGTACACCAGCTGGACGCGTCTGCGCACGCCCAGCGGCACCATGCGCGGCAGCTATCTGTGCGTGGCCGAGGACGGATCGCAGTTCGACGCGACCATCCCGGAATTCGCGCTGATCCCGCCGGGCGTGACCCTGCATTGAAACCGCCGCTGCGCATGACCCGGGCTGCGCAGTCTCCGAGGGCCTCGCGCCACGCGCCGCGCCCGGTCGCGCTGGCCTGGCTGCTGCTGAGCCTGCTGTGCGCGGGCGCGCTGCTGGGCTCCTGCGCGACAGCGCCCGGGCCCGGCGCGGGCGCCGCGCCGGTGAGCGCCGGCTCGGCGGCCTCGGTGGCTTCCGCGCCCGCGTCGGCGGCTTCGGCCGCGCCGGCCCTGCCTCCCGCCCCGGCCGCATCCGCCACGGTGCTGCCCATGCGCGCGAGCAGCTTCGCCCAGCTTCCGGGCTGGGAGGCGGACGACTTCCAGGGGCTCTGGCAAGCCTGGCGCCGCGACTGCGGGGCCCGCGTGGCGCTGCTGGCACGCGCCTGCGCCGCCTCCGCATCGATCAGCGACTCCGATGTCGCGGCGCAACGCGCCTTCTTCGAGCAATGGTTCCAGCCCTGGCAGCTGCTGGCGCCCGATGGGGCCGAGCAGGGCCTGGTCACCGGCTATTACGAACCGGTATTCGCCGGATCGACCACCCGCGGCTGGCCCTACGTGGTGCCGCTCTGGGGCCTTCCCGACGACCTCGTGGACCTGCCGGCCAGCGCCGCTGGCCCGGTACGCCGCGGCCGCAGGGTGGACGACGGCGACGGCCAGGCGCACGTGGAGCCCTTCTGGAGCCGCGCCCAGATCCAGTCCGACCCCCAGGCGCGCCGACAGCTGTCTCGCCACGTGGTCGCCTGGCTGAGCAACCCGGTGGACGCGCTGTTCCTGCAGGTGCAGGGCTCCGGACTGCTGCGCCTGCCGGACGGATCCATGTTGCGCCTGAGCTACGCCGGCGACAACGGCTGGCCCTACAAATCGGTGGGGCGCTGGCTGCTCGACCAGGGCGACCTGCGCGGCACCGTGACCATGCAGACCATTCGCGCCTGGGCGCAGTTGCATCCCGAGCGGGTGCAGCAGATGCTGGACGCCAACCCGCGCGTGGTGTTCTTCCACGCCGCGCCCCTGCAACAGGCCCAGCGCGGCCCGCTGGGCGCCCTGGGCGTTCCGCTGACCGCCCTGCGCAGCGTCGCCGTGGACAAGAAGCTGCTGGCGCTGGGCATGCCCCTGTGGTTGAGCACCCGCGTGGCCGGCCAGCCGCTGCGGCGCCTGGTGTTCGCCCAGGACGTGGGTGGCGCCATCCAGGGCCCCATGCGCGCCGACCTGTTCTTCGGCACGGGCGACGCCGCCGGCGACGCCGCCGGGCGCATGCAGTCGCCGGACCACATGTGGATCCTGCTGCCCCGTGCGCAACCCGACATGGCCGCCGCCGCGCCCTGAACGATCTGGTGTAATGCATGCAACCCGCCGCCAAGGAGTCCGCCTCGATGCCTGTCTCGACGTCCAACACGAGCATGCGCGCTGCGCGCAACGCGCGCCGGCACATTCCGCGCCATGCGCTGGCACTGGCCGCGGTGGCCGCCCTGGGCCTGCTGGGGGGTTGCGAGACCGTCTCGCTCAACGGCCCCGCGCCGGTGGTGGTGCTGCACCCGGCCTCGGCCCCGGCCCCCGCCCCTGCGGCCAGCGCCGCCAGCATGCCCGCGCAACCGGCGGCGCAGGCGCAGGGCCTGCAGCCGACACCGGGCGTGGAGGTGCAGCCGCTAGCCCCCGCCAGCGCCGCCAGCCTGCCGGCGCTGCCCGGCGCCTCCGCCGCGGCGGCGAGCTCGGCGCCGTCGTCCGCATCGTCTCCCGCGGCGCCCTCGGCCCCGGCGGGCGCCTCCGCCCCTTCCCTCCCGGCCTCGGCACCGGCCGCCTCGGCCTCGCAACCCGCCGCGCTGCCGCCGGGTGCGACGCGCTACGTGTGCAACGATGGCACCTCCTTCCTGGCCAGTTTCGGCGACGTCAGCGTGACCATGAGCACGGCACTGGGCGTGCTGCAGCTCGAGCAGACGGTGGCCGCCGACGGCGCGCGCTACGCCAATGGCGAAGTGCAGGTGTGGTTCAAGGGGCGACAGGCCACCATCACCAACCTGCGCAGCCCGGGCAGCGCGGTGCTGTGCCTGGAGCAGCGCTGAGCCAGGCGCAGCGCTGAGCCTGGCGCAGTGGACTAGGTAGGGCTCCGGTTGGCAAGCGCGGGGCGCCCGACTACGATGGCCCGCTGAGAGACGACCGCAGGGCAGGCCCACGAAGCCTGCCCCGTGGCGGGCGCGGCGCCACCCTGCCGAGCCAGTCGCGAACCACCTGCCACCACCGTGGCGGGGGACGGCCGTTGCGCATCGAGTCGCACATTGAGGAGATAGGCGCCATGAACGCAGCGCTGCCCGAAGCCGTCCGTCGGGCCCTGGAGACGATCCGTCTCGACGACAAGTACACCCTGGAATCCGGCCGCGCCTTCATGAGCGGCATTCACGCGCTGGTTCGCCTGCCGCTGCTGCAGCGCAAGCGCGACCAGCTCGCGGGCCTGCGCACCGCGGGCTTCATCAGCGGCTATCGCGGCTCCCCGCTCGGGGGCTACGACCAGGCGCTGTGGAAGGCTCGCAAGCTGCTGGCCGAGCACGACATCGTGTTCCAGCCGGGGGTCAACGAGGAGCTCGCCGCCACCGCGCTGTGGGGCAGCCAGCAGCTGGATCTGTACCCCGAGAGCAAGCGCTTCGACGGCGTGTTCGGCATCTGGTACGGCAAGGGCCCGGGCGTGGACCGCTGCGGCGATGTGTTCAAGCACGCCAACATGGCCGGCACCGCGCGCCACGGCGGGGTCATCGCCGTGGCCGGCGACGACCACGTCGCCAAGAGCTCCACCGCGGCGCACCAGAGCGACCACGTGTTCAAGGCCGTGGGCTTCCCGGTGTTCTTCCCCAGCAACGTGCAGGACATCCTGGACCTGGGCCTGCATGCGCTGGCGATGAGCCGCTACAGCGGCCTGTGGGCCGGCATGAAGACCATCCAGGAAGTGGTGGAATCGTCGGCCTCGGTGGACGTGTCGGCCGAGCGGGTGCGCATCCTCCTGCCCGAGGACTTTCCCATGCCCGAAGGCGGGGTGCACATCCGCTGGCCCGACGATCCGCTGAGCCAGGAAGCGCGCCTGATGGACGTGAAGTGGTACGCGGCGCTGGCCTACGTGCGCGCGAACCGCCTGAACCACACGGTGATCGACAGCCCGAAGGCACGCCTGGGACTCATGGCCTCGGGCAAGGCCTACAACGACACCCGCCAGGCGCTGGCCGACCTCGGGCTGGACGAAGCGGCCTGCGCCCAGCTGGGCCTGCGGGTGCACAAGGTGGCGGTGGTATGGCCTCTGGAAGCGCATATCACGCGTGAATTCGCCACAGGGCTGCAGGAAATCCTGGTCATCGAAGAGAAGCGTCAGATCATCGAATACCAGCTCAAGGAAGAGCTGTACAACTGGCGGGAAGATGTCCGCCCGAACGTGATCGGCAAGTTCAACGAGACCCCCGGAGACCGCAGCGGCGGCGAGTGGAGCCAGGCCAACCCCGGCGACAACTGGCTGCTGCCGGCCAAGGCCGACCTGAACCCCGCGGTGATCGCCCGCGCCATCGCCTCGCGCCTGGAACGCCTGGGGCTGCTGGCCCAGGCGCCGCAGGACCTGCAACGCCGGGTGCGCGAGCGCGTGGCGCTGATCGAGGCCAAGGAGCGCGCGCTGGCCGAGGCGCCGCCCAGCGAGAAGCGCCCGCCCTGGTTCTGTTCGGGCTGCCCCCACAACACCAGCACCCGCGTGCCGGAAGGCTCGCGCGCGATGGCCGGCATCGGCTGCCACTACATGGTGGTGTGGATGGACCGCTCCACCTCCACCTTCAGCCAGATGGGCGGCGAGGGCGCCGCCTGGGTGGGCCAGGCGCCGTTCACCACCGACAAGCACGTGTTCGCCAATCTGGGCGACGGCACCTACTACCACTCCGGGCTGCTGGCCATTCGCCAGGCCATCGCCAGCGGCGCGAACATCACCTACAAGATCCTCTACAACGGCGCCGTGGCGATGACCGGCGGGCAGCCCGTGGAGGGCCAGCTCAGCGTGGGGCAGATCAGCCGCGAGCTGCACGCCGAAGGCGTGCGCGAGATCGTCGTGCTCAGCGACGAGCCCGAAAAATACCGCGAGGTGCGCGACCTCGCCCCCGGCGTGAGCGTGCAGCACCGCGACGAACTCGACCCTGTGCAACGCCGGTTGCGCGAGATCGCCGGCACCACGGTGCTGATCTTCGACCAGACCTGCGCCACCGAGAAACGCCGTCGGCGCAAGCGCGGAACCCTGGCCGAGCCCGATCGGCGCGTGGCCATCAACCCGCTGGTGTGCGAGGGCTGCGGGGATTGTTCCGAGCAGAGCAACTGCCTGTCGGTCGAACCGCTGGACACCGAATTCGGGCGCAAGCGCACCATCAACCAGAGCAGCTGCAACAAGGACTTTTCCTGCCTGAAGGGCTTCTGCCCCAGTTTCGTCTCGCTCGAGGGAGCCAAGCCCCGCAAGGCCGCCGCGGCCGCCGCGCCCAGCCTGGAGGCGCTGCCGGCGCTGGTCGAGCCGCAGGTGCCGGATCCGGTCAAGGCCGATCGCGCAGGCGGCGGCAACTACGGCATCCTGGTGGCCGGCATCGGCGGCACCGGAGTCATCACCATCGGCCAGTTGCTGGGCGTGGCCGCGCACATCGAGGGCAAGGGCATCGTCACGCAGGACGCCGCCGGCCTGGCGCAAAAGGGCGGCGCGACCTGGAGCCACGTGCTCATCGCCGACGATCCGGCGCAGATCCACACCACGCGCATCGCGATGGCCGAGGCGGAGCTGGTGCTGGGTTGCGACCCCATCGTCGCCGCCGACCGGGAGACCCTGGCGCGGGTGCGCAAGGACCGTACCTTCGTCGCGCTCAACACCCACGGGGCGCCGACCGCTGCGCTGGTTCACCAGCCGCAATGGCAATTCCCGGCGGCGGCCTGCCACCAGGCGCTGGAACAGGCCGTGGGCGCGCAGCAGGTGGCCGGTTTCGATGCCGACGCACTGGCGCGACGCGTGCTGGGCGACAGCATCTATGCCAACCCGATGATGCTGGGCTTCGCCTGGCAGAAGGGCTGGATCCCGCTGCGCCGCGAATCCCTGTTGCGCGCCATCGAGCTCAACGAGGTCGCGGTGGCGCAGAACAAGGCGGCCTTCGAGTGGGGACGCCACGCCGCGGCGCATCCCCAGCAGCTGGCCGCGCTGGGCGCCACCGAGCAGGTCATCGCCTTCGCGCGCCGGCCCGGGCTGGACGAGCTGGTGCGTACGCGCAGCGAATTCCTCGTCGGCTACCAGAACGCCGCCTACGCCAGCAGCTACCAGGACCTGGTGAACCGCGTGGCCCAGGCCGAATCGGTGCTGGGCAGCAAGCGCCTGAGCGAAGCCGTGGCGCGCACCCTGTTCAAGCTCATGGCCTACAAGGACGAATACGAGGTCGCGCGCCTGCACAGCGACCCCTCCTTCGCCAAGGCGCTGCGCGAGCAGTTCGACGGGGACTTCAAGCTGCGCTACCACATGGCGCCGCCGCTGTTCAGCCGCCCCGGCCCCGACGGGCGCCCGCGCAAGATCGAGTTCGGCCCCTGGATGGGCAGCGCGCTGCGCCTGCTGCGGCACGGCAAGGTGTTGCGCGGCAGCGCCTTCGATCCCTTCGGGCGCAGCGAGGAGAGGCGCGCCGAGCGCGCGCTGATCCAGCGCTACCGCGACACGATCGAGCAACTGCTGGGCCAGCTGCGCGCCGACAACCTGGATCTGGCCGTGCGCGTGGCCGAGCTGCCCTCGCGCATCGCCGGCTACGGACCGGTGAAGCAGCGCAGCATGGAGCAGGTACTGCCCCAGTGGGAAGCCTTGCTGCAGGAGTGGCGCAGCGCGGCGCAGGCCGCGCCGGCCGCGCGCCCGGCCCCGCTCGGCGCGGCACTTCCTCACTGAGGTCGCGCCTGCCCGGCCCGGCGGAATTTCAGAATTCGGTCGGGTCGACGTCGATGGCCCAGCGCACGCCGCCGCGCAGTGCCTGCAAGGCCTCGCGCCAGCGCGCGAGAAAGGCGTGCAGCACGGCGCGGCGGGGGGCTTCCACGAGCAGCTGCAGGCGATGCACGCCGGCGAGCCTGGCCAGGCTCGCCGGCACCGGCGGATACACCGTGGGCGAGCCCTCGACGGCGAGGGCCGCGGCCAGCCCGGCCGCCTGCTCGGCGAAGTCCTGCACGCGCTGCTCGCGCGCATGCTCGGCGCGCAGCAGGGCCTGGAAACTGAAGGGCGGCATGCCGGCGCGCCTGCGTTCCAGCAATTCGCGTTCGGCGAAACCGGCGTAGTCGTCTCGCTGCAGCGCCTGGTACAGGGGGTGCTCCGGATAGGCCGTCTGCACCAGCATCTCGGGCGCCAGCGTGGATCCGGCGGCGCGCCCGGCTCGCCCGGCGGCCTGCACGAGTTGGGCGAACAGGCGCTCGGGCGCGCGCGGATCATGGCTGAACAGGCCGGCATCGGGGTTGAGCGCGGCGACCAGGCTGACGCGCTGGAAGTCATGGCCCTTGGTGACCATCTGGGTGCCCACCAGGATGTCCACCTCGCCGGCATGCACCTGCGCGAAACCCGCCTCCGCCTGGCCCTTGCGCGAGGCCGTGTCGGCGTCGATGCGCGCGATGCGCGCCTGCGGAAACAGCGCCGCCAGAGCCTCCTGCACACGCTGGGTGCCGCGACCCAGGGGTTGCAGGTCGAGACTGCCGCAGTCGGGGCAGGCACGCGGCACGGCCTCGCGGTGTCCGCAGTGGTGGCAGCGAAGGCTGCGGTCGTTGCGGTGGTAGACCAGATGCGCGTCGCAATGCGGGCAGTCGGACTTCCATCCGCAATCGGGGCAGCACAGCACCGGGGCGTAGCCGCGGCGATTGAGGAACAGCAGGCTCTGCTCGCCCTGCTGCAGGCGCTGCGTGATGGCTTCGAACAGGACCTGCCCGATCGGCCCGCCGGCCCGCAACAAGGGATCATGGTGGCTGGGCAGCAGGCGCACGCGCGGCAACACGCCGCTGGCGCGCTGCTGCATGCGCAACAGGCCGTAGCGCCCCTGGGCGGCGGCATGCCAGGATTCCAGCGAGGGCGTGGCCGATCCCAGCAGCACGGACACCCCGCGCTGGCGCGCACGCCAGACCGCGAGGTCGCGCGCGGAATACCGCGCCCCCTCCTGCTGCTTGTAGGAGGGATCATGCTCCTCGTCGACCACCACCAGCGCCAGTCCGGGCAGGCTGGCCAGGACCGCCAGACGCGTGCCCAGGATGATGCGGGCCCGCCCGGCGTGGGCGGCGGCCCAGTGGTCGAAGCGCTCGGCTTCGGCCAGGCCGCTGTGCAACAGGGCCAGGCGCTCGCCGGGAAAGCGCTCGGCGAAACGCCGGAGCAACTGGGGAGTGAGGTTGATCTCGGGCGTGAGCACCAGGGCCTGGGCCTGGGGGTCGCGTTCGAGCACGCGCTGCACCGCGCGCAGGTAGACCTCGGTCTTGCCGCTTCCCGTCACGCCGAACAGCAACTGCGCGCCGAAGCCCTGTTGCCGCGCCAGGGCGAGCAGGGCCTGCTCCTGCTCGGCGTGCAGGCTGAGTGCCGGGCGGCTCGGCTCGGTCGCAGGCTTCGGAGCCTCGAGTTCGACCAGCCAGCCTTTGAGCAACCATTCGCGCAACAAGGTCGCACCGCGCGGATGCAGGCGCCGCGCGCCGGCCTCGTCCAGCGTGGGCGGCGAGGCGCCCCGCCCAACGGGCAAGGCCTCGGCGCGCGCACCCCCGTGCGCATCGCCCTGCACGACTCCCTGAGCACCCCTGCCCCCGAGGGCCTGCCCAGGCGCGTGCCCCGGCGCGGGCAGACCGAGCGCCTCGGCCAGGCGCCACAGCGCCGCGCTGCGCCGGCCCAGGCTGAGCGGCAGCTGCTCGCGCCCGGTCGCGCTCAGCGCATAGCGCAGGCCCGCTCGGCTGGCGGCCTGCAGTCGACGCTGCACGGCCTGGGCCCCCTGCTCGCGCAACCAGCCCGGCAAGGCGGCGGCCATCAGTTCGCCCAGCGGGCGCTGGTAATAGTCGGCGGCGAAGCGCAGGAGTTCCACCCAGTCCGCGCCCAGCGGGGCCAGCGCATCGCAGGCCTCCCGCACCGCCTTGAGACTGGCGGCGTCCGCGGGCTCCAGGGGCTGCGCCTGGAGCACGATGCCGCAGACCAGCTGGCGTCCCAGGGGCACGCGGACCACGGTGCCGGGTGCCAGTTCGCCTTCGGCCGCATAGTCCAGCGCGCCCCAGATCGGGGCATCGACCGCCACCTGCACACGCCAGGCGGGAGGGCCCTGCGAAAGGTCCGGAAGCAGCCCCGCTGCCTGCGGGTTTACCACGAGGGACGCCCCGCTCCGACGCAGGAATGTGAGTGGCGGCTCGCCTCGCACAGGGCGTTGCGGCGTGCTGGCCCTGGAGAGATCAGGGGAATCCCCAGTCTGTGGATAACTTTGTGCATAGAGCGGAGCCTGGTCATGTCGAGATCTGTGGATAACCGCAGGCACACATCATGTCGCTCCGCACAAATGAAGGAAAAATCCTTCATGATCAACAAGTTGAATGACCCATCCTGAAGTAAGGTCTGGAATCTGGCGTCTATGTCCTAAAAACGGGCACGGTGTGTATAAATCGGTGCCTCAAGCTTGACAACAGGGCCAATTTGGTTCGTTGGCCCGGCTTGCGCGCTTGAATTCACGCTCCGGCCCGGTGCAGGCCGCGGCTGTGCGCGTGCACGGTATCCACCAGCACGCCCACATGCTCGGGCGGGGTGAATTGCGAAATCCCGTGCCCGAGATTGAACACATGCCCGGCCGCCTCGCCCGCCGGGATGGGGCCGAAACTGTCCAGCACGGCCCGAACCTCGCGTTCGATGTGCTGAGGCGGCGCGAACAGCACCGCCGGGTCCAGATTGCCCTGCAGTGCCACGCGCCGGCCCACCAGCTCGCGCGCCCGGCTCAGGTTGACGGTCCAGTCCACCCCCAGCGCATCCGCGCCGGACTCGCTCATCTCCCGCAGCCAGGGCCCGCCACCCTTGGTGAACAGGATCGCGGGAACACGCCGTCCCTCGTGCTCGCGGCGCAGCGCGCCCAGCACCAGCCGGCTGTACTGCAGGGAGAATTCCTGGAAGGCGCCGTCGGCCAGTGCCCCGCCCCAGGAATCGAACACCATCACGGCCTGCGCCCCGGCCTCGATCTGGGCGTTCAGGTAGGCGGCCACCGCCTGCGCGTTGACGCGCAGGATATGGTGCATCAGGTCCGGGCGCGAATACAGCAGGGTCTTGGTCTGGCGCCAGTCGTCGCTGCCCTGACCCTCGACCATGTAGCAGGCCAGGGTCCACGGGCTGCCGGCGAAGCCGATCAGGGGCACGCGCTGCACGCCATCGCGCGTGAGCGCGCGGCGGATCTGCGAGACGGCATCGAACACATAGCGCAGGCGTTCCAGGTCGGGCACCTGCAAGGCCCGGATCTGCGCCTCGGTGCGCAGCGCATGCTCGAAGCGCGGGCCTTCGCCGGCGGCGAAGCGCAGCCCCAGCCCCATGGCGTCGGGCACGGTGAGGATGTCCGAGAACAGGATCGCCGCATCCAGGCTCCAGCGCTCCAGGGGCTGCAGCGTCACCTCGGTGGCCAGATCCGGGCTGGTGGCCAGGCCCAGGAAACTGCCGGCGCGCGAGCGCGTCGCGTTGTATTCGGGCAGGTAGCGTCCGGCCTGGCGCATCAGCCACACGGGGGTGAATTCGGTGGGCTGGCGCAGCAGCGCCCGCAGGAAAGTGTCGTTCGCGATCGAGCTCATGAGGGGTATTGTCGCAAAGCCCGAGGCTCGCGCGGCCGCGGCGCTTTATGCAATCGGCTTGCATTATGATCGACGCTCCGTGCTCCCGCCTCCCAGGCCCGCCCCGCATGGCCACCGCGCTTGCCCCCGATCCCGCTCCTGAAGCCGTCCCCGCCGTGCTGGCTCGGGGCCTGTGCCTCGCGCGCGGGGCGCGCGAGGTGTTGTCGGGGCTCGAACTGCGCATCGCGCCGGGCCAGGTGGTGGGGCTGTTCGGCAGCAACGGGGCCGGCAAGACCTCGCTGCTGCAGGCGCTGGCCGGGCTGCTGCCGGTGCGCCAGGGCGAGCTGCGTCTGCACGGCGGCACGCCCGCGCAGGCGCGTCGCAGCATCGGCTACGTGGCGCAGGGAGTGCCCGACGGTGCCTACTCGCGCCTGCGGGCCTGCGATTTCGTGGCCAGCGCCTGGCAGGGCGAACGCTGGGGCATGAGCCTGTCGCCGTCCCTGCGCGCGCGGCGCGCGCGGGCGGTGGCCCGGGCCCTGGAAGCGACGGCCGCCGCACACCTCGCGCAGCGCGGCATGGACGAGCTCTCGGGCGGCGAGCGTCAGCGCGTGTGCATCGCCCAGGCCCTGGTGAACCCGGTGCGCATGCTGCTGCTCGACGAGCCGCTGGCCAATCTCGATCCGCGCTCCCAGCGCGGCGTGCTCGACCTGGTGCGCGAGCTGCGCGAGCGCCATGGGCTGACCGTGCTGCTCAGCGCGCACGACATCAACCCCCTGCTCGGGGTGATGGACCGCGTGCTCTACCTGGCGGGCGGCCGCGGGCGCCTGGGCAGCGTGGAAGAGGTCATCGAGCCGGTCGCGCTGAGCGCCTTGTACGGCCTGCCCATGCGGGTGGCGCGCCACGACGGCTACCTGTTCATCCACCCGGCGCGCGGTTTCATGGCGGAGGAGGGAGGACATTGCCACCACGGCGACGCCGACTCCCGGGCCGCGCAGGGCCCGGCTCGCGAGCATGAACACGAACACCATCACGCGCATGGACACCAGCGTGCGCAGGATCAGGCACCCGGGCCCGCGCCGGCCCAGCGCACAGGGGAGGATGCACCTTGATCCTCGGGCTCGACTACGCCTTCATGCGCCAGGCCCTGCTGGCCTCCGGCAGCATCGGCGCGGCCGCCGCGGCCGTGGGCTATTTCGTCACCCTGCGACGCCAGACCTTCGCCGCCCACGC
>JAKBBK010000018.1:0-13000 GCA_021808525.1 Pseudomonadota bacterium | reverse complement strand
CCTTGATCCTCGGGCTCGACTACGCCTTCATGCGCCAGGCCCTGCTGGCCTCCGGCAGCATCGGCGCGGCCGCCGCGGCCGTGGGCTATTTCGTCACCCTGCGACGCCAGACCTTCGCCGCCCACGCCTTGTCGCACATCGGCTTCGCCGGGGCCGCCGGCGCCATCGTGCTCGGCCTGAGCCCCTATCTGGGGCTGTTCAGCTTCACCCTGGCGGCCGGCGTGGCGCTGGCCCTGGCCGGGCGGCGCCTGCGCCAGCGCGACGTGGGCATCGGCATGGTGCTGATGTTCGCGCTGGGCCTGGGGGTGCTGTTCCTCAGCCTGTACACGCGCAACGCGCAGTCGGCCATGAGCATTCTCTTTGGCAGCATCGTGGGCATCAGCTCCGGACAGGCGCGCCTGTCCCTGCTGGTGGCGGCCGGCGCCCTGCTCGGCCTGGCGCTGGTGTACCGCCCCCTGTGCCTGGCCAGCCTGAACCCCGACATGGCGCGCACCCGCGGCGTGCCCGTGAACCTGCTCGACCTGCTGTTCGCGCTGCTGCTGGCGGCCACCGTGGCGGTGGCGGTGCCGGTGATCGGCGCGCTGCTGATCTTCGCCTTCCTGGTCGGCCCGCCCGCGGCGGCCCAGGCGCTGACCCGCCGCCTGGGCCCGGGCGTGCTGCTGTCCATGCTGCTCGGCCTGGCCATCGCCTGGGCGGGCCTGGAAGCCTCCTACGCCATCGGCTGGCCCGCCAGCACCTGGATCGCGGCGCTCAGCTTCGCGCTGTACCTGGGGGCGCAAGCCTGGCGCGCGTGGCGCGAGACCCTGCGTTGATGCGGCGCAGCATGCCCGGCACGCTGCCGCGGCTCGATGCGCGCTCTGGTGTCTAATATCGGACTGGAATGTTCCGTGCCGGGGCTACCGCACAGCCGGCACGGCGGCGTCGCACGGGCGCCCCTTGGGACACGACCTGTCCCGAAATCACCAAGAACATCGAAACCCTGGAGATTCGCATGCAGCACCCCCAACTGCCGGCGGGCGTGACCATCACGGCGCCGCACAACCCTGAATTCGATTCCGTGCTCAGCGCCGAGGCGCTGGGCTTCGTCGCCAAGCTGCACCGCCAGTTCGAGGCGCGGCGCCAGCAACTCCTGGCCGCGCGCGTCGAGCGCGTCAAGCGCCTGGACGCCGGCGAGCGCCCCGACTTCCTGGCCGAGACCCGCGCGGTGCGCGAAGGCGACTGGCGCATCGCGCCGGTGCCGCCCGCGTTGCAGACCCGCCGCGTGGAAATCACCGGCCCGGTCGACCGCAAGATGATCATCAACGCGTTCAACTCGGGGGCCGACAGCTACATGGCCGACTTCGAGGACGCCAATACCCCGAACTGGGACAACCAGGTCCGCGGCCAGCTCAACCTGGCGCAGGCCGTGCGCCGCGAGATCGTGCTCGAGCAGAACGGCAAGACCTACCGCCTGGCCGACAAGATCGCCGTGCTGCAGGTGCGTCCGCGCGGCTGGCACCTGGACGAGAAGCATGTGCTGATCGACGGCCAGCGCGTCAGCGGCGGCCTGTTCGATTTCGGCCTGTTCCTGTTCCACAACGCGCGCGAACAACTGGCGCGCGGCGCGGGCCCGTACTTCTACCTGCCCAAGATGGAAAGCCACCTGGAAGCCCGCCTGTGGAACGACGTGTTCGTCGCCGCGCAGGAAGAGCTGGGCCTGCCGCGCGGCACCATCAAGGCCACCGTGCTGGTGGAAACCATCACCGCGGCCTTCGAGATGGACGAGATCCTGTACGAACTGCGCGAGCACAGCGCCGGGCTGAACGCCGGACGCTGGGACTACATCTTCAGCGCCATCAAGAAGTTCAAGACCGACCGCGACTTCTGCCTCGCCGATCGCGCGCTGATCACCATGACCGCGCCGTTCATGCGCGCCTACGCGCTGCTGCTGCTCAAGACCTGCCACCATCGCGGCGCGCCCGCCATCGGGGGCATGAGCGCGCTGATCCCGATCAAGAACGATCCGGAGAAGAACGCCAAGGCCATGGAGGGCATCCGCGCCGACAAGCGTCGCGATGCCACCGACGGCTACGACGGCGGCTGGGTGGCGCACCCCGGGCTGGTGGGCCCGGCCATGGAGGAATTCGTCGCCGTGCTCGGCGACAGGCCGAACCAGTTCTCCAAGACCCGCGACGACGTGAAGGTCAGCGCGGCCGACCTGCTGGACTTCCGCCCGGAGTCTCCCATCACCGAGGCCGGCCTGCGCAACAACGTCAACGTGGGCATTCATTACCTGGGCGCATGGCTGGCGGGCAGCGGCGCGGTGCCCATCCACAACCTGATGGAGGACGCCGCCACGGCCGAGATCTCGCGCAGCCAGGTCTGGCAGTGGATCCACAGCCCCAAGGGCGTACTCGACGATGGCCGCAAGGTCAGCGCCGACATGGTGCGCGCCCTCATCCCCGAGGAACTGGCCAAGGTCAAGGCCACCGGCGCCGAAGGCCAGTTCGACAAGGCGGCGCGCATTTTCGAGCACATGGCCACGTCGAAGGAATTCGTCGAATTCCTGACCCTGCCGCTGTACGAGGAACTGGGCTGATCCGCCTGGAGGCCTGAGCAAGCCGCCCGCAGGGGCGGCTTTTTTTCGGCTGCTCCGCGCGCGCTCGCCAGACGGACAGGCTCGCCGTCTCGCGCAGGCGCAAGTCCGTTTTCGGCCAGACCGTCGGCGCGGCGGGGACTACAGTGCGGCTTCCCACCCCGAACCCGCCTCGACCCGGACCATGGCGCTCCTCGAACTCCTGCTGCTCGCCGCCATCTGGGGCGGCTCCTTCCTGTTCCTGCGCCTGTGCGCACCGGTGCTGGGCGCGCTGCCCCTGATCGAATTGCGCGTGGGCATCGCCGCGCTGGCACTGCTGCCGGTGTTGCACAGCAGGCGCCGGCGCGAGCAATTGCGCCGCCACTGGCGGGCGCTGGCCATCGTGGGGCTGAGCAACTCCGCCCTGCCCTTTTCCTTGTTCGCCGCCGGGGCCGAGCACCTGGGCGCGGGCTATGAGTCCATCCTCAACGCCACCACCCCGCTGTGGGCCGCACTGCTCGGCGCGCTTGCCTTCGGGGCGGCCGTGTCCCGCGCCCAGGTGCTAGGGCTCGCCATCGGCCTCGGCGGCGTGGTGCTGCTGGTCGCCGGCCAGGCCGACACGGGGCCCGCGGGTTCCCTGTTCACGGCCGGTTTCGTGCTGCTGGCACCGCTTTCCTACGGATTCGCGGCGCAATACGCTCGGCGCCACCTGGGCCAGGTGGACCCGGTGCTCACCGCCTTCGCCAGCCAGGGCTTCGCCGCGCTGATGCTGGCCCTGCCCGCGGCGGCGCTGTGGCCCGCCACGCCCGTGCCGCCGGTGATCTGGGCCTATGTGCTGGCCCTGGCCCTGCTGTGCACCGCCGTCGCCTACGCGCTGTACTTTCGCCTGCTGGTGCAGGTGGGCGCGGCCTACGCTGCCTCGGTGACCTTTCTCATCCCCGTGTTCGGCATACTGTGGGGCCGGCTGTTCCTGCATGAGGCCATCACCCTGCCCATGCTGTTGGGATGCGCCACCATCCTGGCGGGTACCGCGCTGGCCGGCGGCCAGTGGCGACGCCTGCTGCGGCGGCGCCTGGCTTGATGCAGGGCGAGCGCCGCGGACCTCGCCGCTCAGCGCAGCAGGCTGGGCCGCTTGGGATCGAAGCGCCAGCCCGGGACCAGGAACTGCATCGCCGCGGCGTCGTCGCGCGAGCCCTCGCCCAGGCGCAGGTAGGCCTCGTGCGCGCGCTGCAGCTCGGTCTCGTCGATCTGCACGCCCAGGCCGGGACGCCGCGGCACCTGGATGCGCCCGCCCTCGATGCGCAGTGGCTCGCGGCTCAGGCGCTGGCCGTCCTGCCAGATCCAGTGGGTATCGATGGCGGTCACGCGCCCGGATGCCGCGGCGGCCACGTGGGTGAACATGGCCAGCGAGATGTCGAAGTGGTTGTTCGAGTGCGAGCCCCAGGTAAGGCCGAACATGTCGCAGAGCTGGGCCACCCGCACCGAGCCCTGCAGGGTCCAGAAATGGGGATCGGCCAGGGGAATGTCCACTGACTGCAGCTGGATGGAGTGGGCCATCTGGCGCCAGTCGGTGGCCACCATATTGGTCGCCGTGGGCAGGCCGGTGGCACGACGGAATTCCGCCATGACCTCGCGCCCCGAATAGCCCTGCTCCGCTCCGCAGGGATCCTCGGCATAGGCCAGCACCTCGTGCTTGTCGCGGCACAGGCTCACCGCCTGGGCCAGCGACCAGGCGCCGTTGGGGTCGAGGGTGATGCGCGCGTCGGGGAAGCGCTCATGCAGGGCGAGCACCGTCTCCATCTCGACGGCGCCGTCGAACACCCCGCCCTTGAGCTTGAAGTCCTGGAATCCGTAGCGCGCCTGCGCCGCCTCGGCCAGGCGCACCACCGCCCGGGCGTCGAGCGCCGGCTCGTTGCGCAGGCGCAGCCAATCGTCCTCGGCATCGAGCTCGGAGCGGTAGTCCAGCGGGGTGCGCCCGCGCTCGCCCACGTAGAACAGATAGCCCAGCACGTCCACCGCGTCCCGCTGCTGCCCCTCGCCGAGCAGCGCGGCCAGGGGCTGCTGCAGGAACTGGCCCAGCAGGTCCAGCAGCGCCGACTCCATGCCGGCGACGGCGTGGATGGCCACGCGCAGGTCGAAGGTCTGCGCGCCCCTGCCGCCAAGGTCGCGCTCGGCGAAAGCCAGTCGCATGGCCCGCAGCATGGCGTTGTACTCGCCGATCGGGCGCCCCAGCACATGGGCCCGCGCGTCCTCCAGCGTGCGCCGGATGGCCTCGCCGCCCGGCACCTCGCCCAGGCCCGTGCGCCCGGAGTCATCTCGCAGCAGCACGACGTTGCGGGTGAACCAGGGGCCGTGGGCACCGCTCAGATTGAGCAACATGCTGTCGCGCCCGGCCACGGGCACGACGCGCAATTCGGTCACCACGGGGCTGCGCGAGGCAGCGGCGGAATCAGGGGTCATGGAAAGGGGTGCCCAGGACGGTTCAACGGACCATGGCGGGGCGCTTGCGATCGAAGCTCCAGCCGGGAAGGAGTTGACGCATGGCCGCGGCGTCGTCGCGCCCGCCGGCCGGAAGACTGCGATACAGCTGATGCGCCTGCTCGACGCGCTGCATGTCGAGCTCCACGCCCAGGCCCGGGCGCCGCGGCACCTGGATACGTCCACCCTGGATGCGCAGGGGCTCGCGGGTCAGCGCCTGGCCTTCCTGCCAGATCCAGTGGGTGTCGATGGCCGTGGGCCGCCCCGGCACCGCGGCGCCCACGTGGGTGAACATGGCCAGCGAGACGTCGAAGTGGTTGTTGGAGTGGCAACCCCAGGTCAGGCCCCAGTCATCGCAGAGTTCGGCCACCCGCACGGCCCCCGACAGGGTCCAGAAATGCGGGTCGGCCAGCGGGATGTCCACCGCGTCGAGCATCGCGGCGTGGCGCAGCTCGCGCCAGTTGGTGGCCACCATGTTGGTGGCCACCGGCAGCCCGGTGGCGCGGCGGAACTCGGCCATGACCTCGCGGCCGCTGTAGCCGTCCTCGGCTCCGCAGGGGTCCTCCGCATAGGCCAGCACGCCGCGCAGCGGCCGGCAAAGATCCACGGCCTCGCGCAACGACCAGGCGCCGTTGGGGTCGATGGTCACGCGAGCCTCGGGGAAGCACCGCGCCAGTTCGGCCACCGTGGCGACCTCTTCGGGGCCCGCGAGCACGCCGCCCTTGAGCTTGAAGTCCCGGAAGCCGTACAGGTCCTGGGCGGCCTCGGCCAGGCGAAGCACCGCGCGCGTGTCCATGGCCGCCTCGCGGCGCAGCCTGTACCAGTCATGCCCCTCGTCAGGGCCGCGCTCATAGGGCAGCTGGGTGCGCCGCGCGTCGCCGACGAAAAACAGATAGCCCAGCACCGTCACGTGGTCGCGCTGCTGCCCCGGACCGAGCAGATCGGCCACCGGCACACCCAGGCACTGCCCGAGCAGGTCGAGCAGCGCCGCCTCCAGCGCCGCCACGGCATTGACCCGCAACTCGAAGGTCCAGGCGCCGCGCCCGAAGGTCTCGAAGTCCGAGGCGCGATGGTCGGCCCGCAGCGACGAGACCAGGCCGCGCATGCGCGCCACCGGCTGCCCCAGGACCTGGCCGGCCGCCTGCTCCAGCGCCTGGCGGATCACCTCGCCACCCGGCGCCTCGCCGACTCCCTGATGCCCGGCGTCGTCCTCCAGCAGCACCAGATTGCGGGTGAAGCAGGGCGCATGCGCTCCGCCGATGTTGAGCAGCATGCTGTCCTGCCCGGCGACCGGGATGACACGCATGCGGGTGAGCAGGGGAGAGCGGGAAAGGGGCATGGAACGAGGCTCGGCGTGCGGTGGCGACGCCGCGGCGCTCGCCCAGGAGCCTGCATTCTTCGGGAAGATCGATTCCCGATCAATTCAAAGACTGGTGCCATTCATGCCGTTGATGCATGGATGGCCCGCTCTGCCAGCGGAGGCCGTGCCTCAGCGCGGCAAGGCGATGGTCACCAGCGCCGAGGCATCCTCGGTGGCGAGCAGGCCGTGCATGCAATCGCCCTGCAGGTACGTCAGCTGCCCCGCGCGCATCGGGTGTTCCCTGCCGTCGGCGCTGACGCTCAGCGCGCCTTCCAGGCAGTGGATGGTGATGTCGCCAGGAACCTTGTGCGGCGCGAGGCCCTCCCCCTTGCGCAACACCAGCCTGACGACTTCCAGGTCCCGGGCCTTGAACAGCGCCTTGCTGCGCTCGCCCCGCACATCCTCCCCGAGGGGGCGAACGTCGACCGCTTCGCCGGGACGCGCATGATCGATGGCCATGGAGATCTCCTTGACTGTGAGCGGTGGATGGAATGGTCCCGCCAGGTCGGCGGGACCGGCTCATCGCGCATCCGCGACAGGCCCGTGCCCGTCCCCCGTCAGAACCTGGGTCTGCAGAATGTTCCCCAGGGTCAAAAGGCCTCTCCGGCGATGCGACGCGACCAGCTGCTCATCGACTCAGACCCCCGCCTCGCGCGCCTGGGCGTCGGCGTGGTAGCTGGAGCGCACCATCGGGCCCACCGCCGCATGGCTGAAGCCCAGGGCCTGGGCCTCGCGCTCCAGCGCGGCGAAGCCGTCGGGATCCACGTAGCGAAGCACCGGCAGGTGGTGGTTGCTGGGTGCCAGGTACTGGCCCACGGTGAGCATGTCCACCTGGTGTTCGCGCAGGTCGCGCATGACCTGCACGATCTCCTGGTCGGTCTCGCCCAGGCCGACCATCAGGCCGCTCTTGGTGGGCACCTGGGGATGGGCCTGCTTGAACTGCTGCAGCAGCTTGAGCGAGTGCGCGTAGTCGGCGCCGGGACGGGCCTGGCGGTACAGGCGCGGCACGGTTTCGAGGTTGTGGTTCATCACGTCGGGCGGCGCGGCTTCGAACACCTCGAGCGCGCGTTCCAGGCGCCCGCGGAAATCGGGCACCAGCACCTCGATCTGCGTGGCCGGCGAGCGCTCGCGGATGGCGCGGATGCAGTCCACGAAATGTTGTGCTCCGCCGTCTCGCAGGTCGTCGCGGTCCACGCTGGTGACCACCACGTAGCGCAGGCGCAGGCGGGCGATGGTGTCGGCCAGGCGCTGCGGCTCCTGCGCGTCCAGCGGGTCCGGGCGGCCGTGGCCGACGTCGCAGAAGGGACAGCGCCGGGTGCACTTGTCCCCCATGATCATGAAGGTGGCGGTGCCGTGGCCGAAGCATTCGCCGATGTTCGGGCAGCTGGCTTCCTCGCACACGGTGACCAGCGACTGCTCGCGCAGGATGCCCTTGATTTCGTTGAAGCGCGACGAGGCCGGCGGCGCCTTCACGCGGATCCATTGCGGCTTCTTGAGCGCGGGCGCGTCGGCAACGACCTTGATGGGGATGCGCGCGGTCTTGGATTCGCCTTTTTGTTTCTGGCGCGGATCGATGGCTTGGCTCATGAGCTTCGGGGTGGGGGGTGGCCGCCGGGGCATGGGCCCGCGGCCTGCGCGCGCTCCATGTCCTCGGCCAGCATGGCCAGTTCGGTGGCGAAACACATGGCCACCGCGTCGGGCAGCGCGTGCACGCCCAGGGTGGCGAGATCCACGCTTTCCAGGCCGCGGTAGCCGCAGGGATTGATGCCCGCGAAGGGGCGCAGGTCCATGTCGACATTGATCGACACGCCGTGGTAGGTGCAGCCGTTGCGCACCTTCAGGCCCAGCGCGGAGACCTTGGCGCCGGCGCGCGCATGGGGCGCGCCGACATAGACGCCGGGCGCGCTCGGGCGGCGCAGCCCGACCACGCCGTGGCGCGCCAGGGTGCGGATCACCGCCTCTTCCAGGCGCTGCACGGTCTCGCGCACCATCCAGCGACGGCGCCGCAAGTCGAACAGGCAGTACACCACGGCCTGGCCGGGCCCGTGGTAGCTGACCTGGCCGCCGCGGTCGGTGGGCACCACGGGAATGGCGCCGGGGTCCAGCACATGCGAAGGGTCGGCGGCCTGGCCCAGGGTGTAGACGGGCAGGTGCTCGAGCAGCCAGATCTCGTCGGGAGTGTCCGGGCCGCGCGCGTCAGTGAAGGCGCGCATGGCGCGCCAGGTCGGCAGGTAGGACTGCAGGCCCAGGCTGCGCAGCAGGAAGCCACCGGGCAGGGTCTGCGCCGGCCGGGCCAGCGCGCGCTGCAGTGCCTGTTCGTCCGCGTGGGCGATGGCAGGGCCGGCGTCCCGCGCGAGAAACGCGGCGGACGATGCGCGCGCGGGGCCCGGTGCGTCGGCCAGGCTGGCCTTGGCGTCGAGCAGCGGGGAGCCCGGATGGAATGAGGCAACCATGATCTCCATCCTAGCGCGAGAATCCGGGTTTCCCCGGATTTTTGGCATTGACCATGCCACTACTGGGCGAATCGGGCGCTGGCCGGGTGTTCATGACCGGGGAGCACGGGGTGCGCGCCGCGGCATCGGCCCTCAGGCCTGTCGCTGCACCAGCTGGCCGATCATGGCCTGCAGTTCGCCCATGTTCGGGGGCCCGACATACTGCTTGACGATGCGCCCGGAGCGGTCGATCAGGAAGCTGGTCGGGGTCAGGCGCACATTGCCGAAAGCCTTGGCGACGTCGCCGGAGCGGTCCATCGCCACCGGGAAGGGCAGCTTGCCCACCGGGCCGGAGCGCGCGAAATTCTCCACGTACTGCGGGTTGTCGTAGGACATGGACACCGCCACCAGGTCGAAGCCCTTGGGCGCGAAAGTGTCGTAGGTGTGCACCATGTTGCGCATGTCGCCCACGCAGGTGGTGCAACTGGTGGCCCAGAACTCGACCAGCACGACCTTGCCGCGCAGGTCCTGGGAGCTCAGGGTGTTGCCGCCGACCAGGTGATAGTCCACGCTGGGGGCCTTCGGATCGCGCCCGAAGGCGTTCCACGCCAGCACGCCCGCCGCCGCGACGAGCACGACGCCGGCGATCGCGCCCCACAGACTCTTGTTGGATGCTTGCATCGCAAACCCCTTGCCATTGCTTCGGTACGCCCAGGGGGCGCATTTTACGCCGCGGCGAGCGCGTGCGGGGGCTGCGGGGGTGCGGCAGTCCGCGCGGCACGAGGCCGCGCGCGACGCGCCGGGGGTTTACTTCAGGTGCGCGTTGATCAGCTTGGTCATCTCGAACATGGTGACCTGCGGCTTGCCGAATACCGCGCGCAGCTTGTCGTCGGCATTGATCATGCGCTTGTTGCTCGCATCCTGCAGCTTGGCCGCCTTGATGTGCTCCCACACCTTCTTGACCACCTCGGTGCGGGGCAAGGGGGAGGCGCCGACCACGGCGGCAAGCTGCGGGCTGGGCGTCAGCGGCTTCATGAACGCCGCATTGGGCGTCCGGGCGGGTTTGGCGGCGGCCTTTTTCGCGGGGGCCGGTTTTGCAGTTGCCATGTCTTGTACTCCGTGAGATGCCTGAGGTGGTCGCCGCCCGCGCCCCGGAATGCGCTCCGGAGGCACGCGGCGGCCCTGCTCGGCGCCCGCCCTTGAACATTCGCCCGGACAGGCCCCGTGCGCGCATCTTATAGCCCCACGGGCGCCAGGCAAGAGTGCATGCGCCCGGCAGCTGCGTCGCCGATGGGAAAACCCCGGGCCCCGCGGGAAGGCTCAGGCCTGCCTCAGGCGATGCACACGAAGGGGCGCAAGCTGTCGGCCGGGCTCGCGCCCGGGGCGCGCCCGGGCCCCGATGGAGCCTTGCCGCGCGCCCCCCAGCAGGCCGGCCAGCCGCGCCACGCAAGGCTCCACGGCCCGCGGGGGCAGGTTGGCGAAACCCAGGCGCAGGGCATTGCGCACCGGCGCCGCCCCCTCGGGGTCCTCGGCGAATCGACATTGGCCGCAGTCGCCGAAACTCGCGCAGCCCCCGGCGCCGACGTCGAACCACTGCCCGGGCAGCAACGGCAGGCCCTCCTGGCCGACCGGCGCGAGCAGCTCGGCCGCGTCCAGGCCCTGCGGCAGGCTCAGCCAGACATGCGCGCCGCCCTGGGGCCGGGTCCACGCGACGCCTTCGGGCATGTGTCGCCGCAAGGCCTCGAGCAGGGCGTCGCGACGCTCGCGATAGCGCATGCGCAGCCCGGGAAGCTGGCGTTCCACGAAGCCATCGCGCAACATGTGCAGCAGCACCCACTGGCTCAGGCTGCAGGGTTGCGGCTCGGCCGCCCGGCGCGCCTGCGCCAGCCTGGCGATCAGGGCTGGGTGCCCGGCCACCCAGCCCAGGCGCAGGCCCGGGAACACGAGCGCGGAAAAACTGCCCAGGACCACGCCGTGCTCCACGCCCCGGGCCAGCAGGCCCGGCGCGGGCGGCTGGTCGAACCAGAGCTCGCCGTAGCTCTGGTCCTCCACCAGCCAGCACCGCGAGTCGGCGAGCAGGCGGGCCAGTTCGCGGGCGCGCGCCTCGGCGATGACCTGCCCGGTAGGGTCGTCGATGCGCGATTGCACATAGGCCATGCGCGCACCCGGCAGGGCGTTGGCCAGGGCCTCGGGCTCGGGGCCCTGGCCGTCGCAACGCAGGCCGACCAGGCGCGGCCCGTAGGGGCGCAAGGCACGCAGCGCTCCCAGGCGCGTCGGGCGCTGTACCAGGACCGGACTGGCGGGGTCGATCAGTACCTTGCCCAGCAGATCGAGCGCGTGCCGGGAGCCGGAGCTGATCAGCACCTGCGAGGGCTCCAGGCGCAGGCCCTGGGCGGCCAGGTGGGCGCACACCCATTCGCGCAGCGGCTCCAGACCTTCGCAGGGACCGTGTTGCAGTGCCTGGGGCGCGCGGCGCGCGAGCACGCGGCGCATCGCCCGGCCCACGGCCGCGACGGGAAGGAGCTCGAGGTCGCGCCCCTCGCCGCAGCCCAAGGGAAATTCCCGGCCTTCGCCGGCCTCGAGCAGCGCCGCGCGCTGCGCCATCGGGGGAAGCTTGGTGTACAGGGACATGCGTGGCCTCCGGCTGGTTGCGGCCCCGCGCACGGCCTGCCATGCCCTGGGTCGCCGCGTGGTCACAAATTGACACACCTTCAGCCTAGATCGACACTGCCAGCCCTACCAGTACAGATGCCGGCCCTTCGCAGTTTCCTGATCGGGTCGTTTCGCCATGTCACGCGCACACATTCCGCCCCGGCCGCACGACGTAGGGGGGCAGGCCCTGCACCTGCGCCTCGCCCAGCGCCTGCGCGAACAGATCCGTCAGCAAGGCACCCCGCCCGGAACGCGCCTGGCCTCGGTGCGCGCCTGCGCGCAGGAACACGGGGTGAACCCGCAGACGGTGGTCGCCGCCTACGACCTGCTGCAGGCCCAGGGCCTGGTCGAGGCCCGGGCGCGCCAGGGTTTTTTCGTGCGCAGCCCGGCCCACGCTGTCCCGGGAACCCCGGCGGAGCCCGGCGGCCCGCGGCAAGCCCGCGAGCCGGATGGCGCGATGGAGTCGCGGCTCATGCCGCCCATCGCTGCGCCCATCGCGCCCCCCACCCACGCCCTCGCCTTGCTGCGCGCCGGACTGGCACGGGCCGGGCAGCCTGGCGCCGCGCGCGCCATGCCGGGCTGCGGGAGCCTGCCCGTCGAGTGGCTGCAGGCCTCCCCGCTGGCGCAGGCCTTGCGCAGGCTGTTGCGCGAGGGCGGCACCCTGCAGGCGGCACAGGGCTACGGCTGCGCCGAGGGCGACCCGCGCCTGCGCGGGCAACTGGCCCGCCTGCTCGCCGAACAGGAGGTCGCCGTGCCGGCCTCGCAGCTGTTGCTGTGCAACGGCGCCACCCAGGCGCTGGACCTGGTCGCGCGCAGCCTGCTGCGCGCGGGCGACGCGGTGATGGTCGAGCAGCCCGGCCCGCCCCTGGCCTACGCGCAACTGGCGCGCCAGGGCCTGCGCCTGCTGCCCGTGGCGCGCGGGCCCCAGGGGCCCGACCTGTCCCGGGTCTCGCATTGGGCACGCAGCCGCAAGCCCCGGCTGATGGTCGTGTCCTCCCGCATGCACAACCCCACCGGTGGCGACCTCGCCACCGGCTGCGCGCATCAATTGCTGGAGCTGGCGCGGGAACACGATTTCCTGATCGCCGAGGACGACGGCTACGCCGCGTTGTGCGATCGCGGACCGGCCCTGCTTTCGGCCATGGACGGATTGCGTCGTACCCTGCTGCTGGGAAGCCTCTCGCAATTGCTGGCGCCGGGATGGCGCGTGGGCTTCCTGGCCGCGCCGGCCTCCCTGCTGCAGCGCCTGCTCGAGACCAAGCTGCTCGCCGGGCTGGCCTCGCCGGCGCTGACCGAGCGCGCGCTCGCGCTGTTGTTCGAGCGCGGCTCGGTGCCGCGCCAGGCGGCCGCGCTGCGCGAGCGCCTGGCCCGCGCGCGCAGGCAGGCGGTGCAGGCGGCGCGGCACCAGGGCTGCCGCTTCGAGCTCGCGCCGCGCGGGTTGTTCGGCTGGGTCGACACCGGCGTGGACACCGAACGCCTGGCGCTGCGCCTGCACGAGCGCGGCTGGCTGATCGCCCCCGGACG
>JAKBBK010000082.1 GCA_021808525.1 Pseudomonadota bacterium | reverse complement strand
GGAAGGCCAAGCTGCTCGAGGACCTGTACCGCGCCACGCTGCGGGTGCTGGGGGGCCAGGCGCCCAATCCCCAGGCCGAGATCGAGCAGCGCCGGGCCGAGGCGCGGCGCCTGCTGAACCTGTACGGCCTGGACGAGCAGGCCTCGGCCCGTCTGTGGGACACTCTGGACTCGAGCTATTTCCTGCGCCACGATCCGGCCGACGTGGCCTGGCACACGCGCGAACTGCTGCGCCACGGCGCCGGCGACGGCAGCGTGGTCAGCTGTCGCCTGGCGCCGCATGGCGAGGGCCTGCAGGTGCTGGTGTACTGGGCCGACCAGCCCGATCTGTTCGCCCGCATCTGCGGGTTTTTCGACAGCCACAACTTCAGCATCCTGGACGCCAAGGTGCACACCACCCGGGCCGGGCGCGCGCTGGACACCTTCGTCGTGGCCGAGCCCTCGCTGGCCCAGCGCTACCGCCACCTGATCTCCCTCGTGGAAGTCGAGCTGGCGCGTACCCTGCGCGAACGCGGCTCGCTGCCCGAGCCGGTGCGGGGCCGAGTATCGCGCCGGGTGCGCAACTTCCCGGTGCAGCCGCGGGTCGACCTGCGCGCCGACGACCGCCGCAACCACTGGATTCTCAGCGTGCGCGCCAGCGACCGTACCGGGCTGCTCTACGCCATCGCGCGGGTGCTGGCGGCGCGGGGCATCAGCGTGCAACTGGCCAAGATCAGCACCCTGGGCGAGCGCGTCGAGGACACCTTCCTGCTGCAGGGCGACGGCCTGGGCAGCGAACGCACCCAGATCGAGCTGGAAAGCGAACTGCTGGCCGAGCTGGCGCCGCAGTAGTCCGCTCCTACGGCCCTGCGGCCGTGCAATCCCGCGCCGGGATCACCGGGGCGCGTCCAGCCCGGCACGCCGCAACTGAGCCTCCAGGCGCTCGATGCGCTCCAGCAACTGCAGGGCCAGCGCCGCCCCCTCCAGGTTGACACCCAGGTCGCGCTGCAGCCGGCGCACCCGCCGCGCGACGAACAGCGCCTGCCCGTCGAACACCAGGCGCGCCGCAGCGCCCTCGGCGGTCTCCAGGATCGAGGCCTGCACGAGTTCCAGCACCCAGGCCTCGGATTCGCCGCAGGCGCGCGCGATGTCCGCGGCCTGCAGCTCCACGCCGTCCATGGCCAGGCACTCGACGAGGGGTGCTTGCATCGCGGGGGCCCTCGGGTTCAGGCGCCCGCCGGGGAGCGCGGGTTGAAGGAAATCTCGGCGGCCATGCGGCGCCAGGCCTCGGCCACCTTCGGGTTCTCGGCCGGAGGCAGCACCAGGCGCAATTCGACGTACAGGTCGCCAGGGGGCTTGCCGGGCAGGCCCCGCCCCTTCAGGCGCAGCTTGCGCCCGCCCTGCGAGCCCGCGGGCACCTGCAGCTCGACCTTGGCGCCGGGCACGGCGATCTGCAGCCTGGCGCCCAGGGCGGCCTCCCAGGGGGCCAGCGGCAGGTCCATGTACAGGTCGCGCTCCACCAGGCGCCACGCGGGGTGCGGGCGAAAGTGGATCTCCAGGTACAGGTCCCCGCGCACGCCGCGGGGACCGGGAGCCCCCTGCCCGGCCAGGCGCAGGCGCTGCCCCTCGCGCACACCGGGGGGAATGCGCACCCGCAGGCTGCGCTCGACCAGGCGCACCCGTCCCGAGGCATCGGTCTGGGGGCTTTGCAGGGTGATGGTGCGCTCGGCGCCGCCGAAGGCGTCTTCCAGGTCGATGTCCACGCGCGCGTGGTGGTCGGCACTCATGCCCGCGTGGCCTCCGCCGCGACGCGCGGCTCCGAACAGGGATTCGAAGAATTCGCTGAACGCCGCCTCGTCGTCCTGCGAGTCGGCGGCGCCACCGCTGTACTCGAAGCCGCTGCCGAAATCCGGCGGAGGCTGGAACTCCTGGCCGCCGCGCCAGCGTGCGCCCAGGCGATCGTAGGCCGCGCGCTTCTCGGCATCTCCCAGCACCTCGTAGGCCTCGCCGATTTCCTTGAATCGCTCCTCGGCCTGCGGTTCCTTGCTGACGTCCGGGTGATACTTGCGCGCCAGCTTGCGGTAGGCGCGCTTGATGTCGTCGGCGCCGGCGTCACGGGGCACGCCCAGAAGCTCGTAGTAGTCCTTGAACTGCATGGAAATGGCGCCCAGGCAATGGGAGAAAGCCCAGCATAGCGCTTGGGGACACGGCGCGCGATGCGCTGCGACAAGTTCCCGGACTCAGGCGGCCTGCGCGCTGCGCCCCCGCGGGTAATGGATCAGATCCAGGAACACCGCGGGCTCGGCCCCGGCATTGCGGTAACCATGCTCGCGGTCGCCGGCCAGGCGCAGGCCCTCGCCCTCCCCCAGGCGCACCCAGGCGCCATCGCTCAGCACCTCCAGGCTGCCCCGCTGCACCACCACATGCTCGACCACGCCGGCGACATGGGGCTCGGACACGCGCTCGTAGCCGGGCAGCAGGGTCAGTTCGAAGACCTCGAAGGCCAGCGCGGGATCGAAGGCGAACAGCGGCGCCACCAGCATGGCATCGCTGGCCGGGCGGGCCCGCACGCGCCGCGGATCGCGGACTTCGGCCGCTGCCCCGGCGTGCGGGGGCAGCAGGTCGCTGAGCGCGCATCCGAATCCGCCCGCGATGCGCCACAACAGGGCCACCGTGGGGCTGGATTCGCCGCGCTCGATCTGCCCCAGCATGGCCTTGCTCACCCCGCAGGCCTCGGCCGCGCGCTGCAGGCTCCAGGCGCGCTCGGCGCGCAGCCCGCGCAGGCGTTGCGACAAGGCATGCGCAATGCCCGCGCCGGCTTCGCCCATGTCGCTGGCCGAAAGCTCGCCTTCCCTCTTGTGCGTTATAGCGTCCATCCGCTAGGCTCGGGTTGTCGTGCGTTATGACGTACGCCGCCAGCTTAGCGCAGGCCTTGCTGCCCCCCAAGCCCCCTGCTTCCCGCCCCCTGCCCCCGAGTTCCATGCCCCAGCCCACCCCGCCTACCCCCAGCGCCCTCGGGCGATGGCTGTCCCCGTCCCATGTATCGGCCGGCTTCGTCACGGTGCTGGTCGGCTACACCAGTTCGGCGGCCATCGTGTTCGAGGCCGCCCGCGCGGCCGGCGCCGGCCCGGCCGAGATCGCCTCCTGGCTGTGGGCGCTGGGACTGGGCATGGCCCTGAGTTGCATCGGGCTGTCGCTGCGCTACCGCGCGCCGGTGCTCACCGCCTGGTCCACGCCGGGGGCCGCGCTGCTGGCCACCTCCCTGCACGGGGTTCCGATGGCCCAGGCCCTGGGCGTGTTCGTCTTCGCCTCCCTGCTGGCCGCGCTGGCCGGCTTCAGCGGCTGGTTCGAGCGCCTGATGCACCGCATTCCCCGCGCGCTGGCCGCGGGCATGCTCGCCGGCGTGCTGCTGGAGTTCGGCCTGGGGGTGTTCGGGGCCCTGCAACAACATCTGCTGCTGGTGGGCGCGATGCTGGCCACCCTGCTGGCGGCGCGGCGCATGCTGCCGCGCTACGCGGTGGCGCTGAGTTTCGCGGTGGGCCTGCTGGTGGCCACGCTGGGAGGCGAATGGCACCTGGCCGTCCTGCCGCTGCGCCTGACCCGGCCCTTGTGGACCACGCCGAGCTTCGCCTGGAGCAGCCTGCTGGGCATCGGCCTGCCCCTGTTCATCGTGACCATGGCCTCGCAGAACGTGCCCGGCATCGCCATGCTGCGTACCCACGGCTACCAGACCCCGGCATCGCCCCTGGTGGGCTGGACCGGCCTGCTCGGCGTGGTGCTGGCGCCCTTCGGCGGCTTTTCCTTCAATCTCGCGGCCATCACCGCGGCCATCTGCATGAGCCCCGAGGCCGACCCCGACCCCCGCCAGCGCTGGCGCGCCGCGGTCTGGGCCGGTGGCTTCTACGCCATCACCGGGCTGCTCGGAGCCAGCGTGGCGGCGCTGTTCGCCGCCTTCCCCCACGCGCTGGTGGCGGCCATCGCCGGGCTGGCCTTGCTCAGCACCATCGGCAACAGCCTGCAATCCGCGCTGGGCGACGAGACCTGGCGCGATGCCGCGCTGGTCACGTTCCTGGTCACCGCCTCGGGCTTCAGCCTGGGCGGGGTCGGCAGCGCCCTGTGGGGGCTGCTGCTGGGTCTGGCCACAGCGGCCCTGACACGACGCGGCTGAGCAGCGCGCCGCGCCGGATCAGCGGTCGTGGTGCCAGCGTCCCTCGTCGTCATCGCCGCGGTGCCAGTGCTCCGGCCGGCGCCAGCCGTAGCCGGGCTGTGCCACGTAGGCGGGCGTGTAGTACACCGGCTGCGGCGGCGGTGCGTACACCACCGGCGGCGGGGCGTAGACCACCGGCGGGGCCGGCAGCACATTGCCCAGGTTGGCCACCAGCCCGGGGGTTCCCACCGAGAGCGACCAGTAGGGTTCGTCCGCGTGCGCGGCGGTGAACACTCCCCCGCCGAGCAGCAGGGCGAGTGCGGAAATCTTCCATTGGCGAGTCATGGTCCAGGCGCTCCCTTCACGAGTTCGGACATTGCTGCGCCCCCCGGGGTCGTCGATGCTCAGGGCATCAACATGTGAATTTTTCCCACATAATAGTTGCGACAGCGGGCGGCATCGCCGCTGCGAGTTGCCCCGTTGCCCAGGCGCCACAGGCTGCGGGACCGCGCCGCGCTCAGTCCTGTTCGAGCAGGAAGGGCAAGGCGGCGTCGAGCAGTTCGCGCGGCGCCTCCTCGGGGATGTAGTGGCCGCAGGGCAGGCTGCCGCCGCGCACGTCGCAGGCCACCTCGCGCCACTCGTCCAGCGGGCGGAAACAGCGCTGCACCACCCCATGCTCGCCCCACAGCACCTGCAGGGGCATGCCCAGGCGGGCGCCGCGCGCCCGATCCGCGGCGTCATGCTCGAGGTCGATGCTCGCCGCCGCGCGGTAGTCCTCGCACAGCCCGTGTGCCGCTCCCGGCTGGGCCAGGCTGCGGGCATAGGCCTCCAGGGCACGCGCATCGAAGGCCTCCAGGCCGCCATTGCGCGAGCGCATGAGGTCGCGCACGTAGGCGCCCGGATCGGCCTGGATCAGGCGCTCGGGCAGCGGCGCCGGCTGGATCAGGAAGAACCAGTGCCAGTAGGCACGGGCATAGGCCTCGTCGGTCTTGCGATACATGGCCAGCGTGGGGGCGATGTCCAGCAGGCTCATGCGCCGCACCGCGTCGGGATGGTCGGCTGCCAGACGGTGGGCCACGCGCGCCCCGCGATCGTGGGCCAGCACGGCGAAACGCTCATGCCCCAGGCTGCGCATCACGGCCATCATGTCGCCCGCCATGGCACGCCGGCTGTAGGGCGCGTGGTCGGCTCCGCCCGGCGGCTTGGAGGAATCCCCGTAGCCGCGCAGGTCGCACAGCACCACGCGGAAGTGGCGGGCCAGTTCCCCGGCCACGCGATGCCAGATCACATGGGTCTGGGGATGGCCGTGCAGCACCAGCAGGGGCGGCCCCTCCCCGCCCTGCAGGGCGCGGATCCAGACCTGCGGACCGGTGGCCACCAAGCGGGGCTCGAATCCGGGAAAGAACCAGGCGTCGTCGGCGGCGCTGGCGCTGGATACGGCGGGGGCGGATGGGTCGATGGGCATGGTGGCGCAAGCATACGGCCGGACGGCGCCGCGTGGTGCCGCGCGGTGCTAACCTCGGCGGCGTGTCCACGCGCCGCCAGCACCCCACCGAGACCCCGGCCACCGCCTGGCTGCGCAGCCGTGGCGTGGAGTTCAGCCTGCACCCCTACGAATACGTCGACCATGGAGGCGCCGCCTGGGGGGCGCAGGCGCTGGGCCTGGATGCGCATGCGGTGGTCAAGACCCTGGTCATGCAGGACCAGTCGGCCCGGCCGCTGGTGGTGCTGATGCACGGGGATCGCCAGGTGTCCACCAAGAACCTGGCGCGCGCCATCGGGGCCAAGCAGGTGCAGCCCTGCGATCCGGCGGTGGCCGAGCGCCACAGCGGCTACCAGGTGGGGGGCACCTCCCCTTTCGCGCTGCGCAAGCCCATGCCGGTATACCTGCAGATCAGCGTGCTGGATCTGCCGCTGATGTACGTGAACGCGGGCCGCCGCGGGCTGCTGCTGGGCCTGCCGCCGCGCCAGCTGGAACAGCTGCTGCAGCCCGTGCCGGTGGACTGCGCGCTGGCGGCCTGAGGGCCCGCCCCCCATGGAACAGCCACCCCTCGATGCGCGCCTCGGCGCGGCTGCCGCCGAGGTGCTGCGCCTGCGCGACGGCCAGGCCCTGCCCCAGCGCGACTGGTTGTGCGAGGAGGTCCCGGTGGCGCTGGAGTTCAACGGCATTTCCCACGCGGTGATGCTGGCCACGCCCGCGGATCTGGAGGACTTCGCGCTGGGATTCGCCCTCACCGAGGGCATCGTCGAACATGCCGGCGAGGTGTTCGACATGGCGATCGAGGAGTCGGCGCGGGGCATCAGCCTGCATGTGGAGATCGCGGCGCGCCGATTGCAGGCGCTCAAGCTGCGCCGGCGCAGCCTGGCGGGACGCACCGGCTGCGGCCTGTGCGGCACGGATTCCCTGGACCAGGCGCTGCGCCCGGTTCCGTCGGTGGGGCACGGTCCTCTCCTGGAGCCCGGCGCGCTGGCCCGCGCGGTGCAGGCCCTGCGCCCCTGGCAGCCCTTGTTCGAGACCACCGGCTCGGTGCATGCCGCCGCGCTGTGCTCGGCGCAGGGCCGGGTGCTGCTGGCGCGCGAGGACGTGGGCCGCCACAACGCGCTGGACAAGCTGCTCGGCGCCGCCGCCCGCGGCGGCCTGGACCCGAGCGAGGCGGTGGTGGTGATCAGCAGCCGCGCGAGCATCGAAATGGTGCAGAAGGCCGCCAGCCGAGGCTGCACGGTGCTGGCCGCCGTGTCCGCGCCGACCGCGCTGGCGGTGCGTGCCGCCGAGCAGGCCGGCATGACCCTGGTCGGCCGCATTCGCGGGGAGGACATGGTCGTGTACTGCGGCGCCCGGCGCCTGGCCCCATCGTCCGCACAGCCGGGCTCTTGAAATCCTCGCTCCCCGCTCGCAGATAGCTTGCAAAGGACGACGTCGCCATGGGGCGCGCCGCCCGCCCCGACCATCTGCAAGGAGCCAGGACCATGATTGCAACCATGCTGAAGACGCCGGCGAGCTGGTTCGCCGATCTCGACCGCCTGCAGCGCGAGCTCGACCGCGACCTGACGGGCCTCGGCCTGCCCGTGAGCATCCGCGCCGTGGGCGGCGCCGGCTTTCCCGCCATCAACGTCGGCTCGACGCCGCAGGCGGTGGAGGTCTACGCCTTCGCTCCCGGCATCGACGCCTCGCAACTCGAGGTCACGGTGGACCACAACCTGCTGACCATCTCCGGCAAGCGCGAGCTGCCCGCCGCCCCCAAGGGGCAGGTCAGTTACGCCGAGGAGCGCTTCAGCGGCAGCTTCCGGCGCGTGATCTCGCTGCCCGAGGACATCGACCCCTCGAGGATCGAGGCCCGCTACAGCGACGGCGTGCTGCGGGTGAACATCGCGCGGCGCGAAGCCGTGCAGCCGCGACGCATCGCGGTGAACTGAAGCTCCCAGGCATCCCAAGGAGTCCGACCATGAACACCAGCAACACCCCGATCACCGCTTCGGCCGCCGCGGCCCGTGCCGCCGGCCCCGCCACCTCGAAGCCGGGCGCGCGCGAAACCCTGACCCAGGCCCCGCGCGTGGACATTTTCGAGGATGCCGACGGCATCACCCTGCGTGCCGACATGCCGGGCGTGCCGCGCGAGCAACTGCAGGTGCAGGTCGACGGCGACACGCTGACCCTGCGCGGAGCCCTGCAGATCGAACTGCCCCAGGGCATGCAGCCCTTTTACGCCGAGCTGCGCAGCGGAGCGTGGGAGCGCAGTTTCACGCTGTCGCGCGAGCTCGACTCGGCCGCCATCCAGGCCAGCATGAAGGACGGCGTGCTGGAGTTGCGCATCCCCAAGGCCGAGCACGCGAAGCCACGGCGCGTCGAGGTCCGGCTGAACTGAGGCACCGGCGGGGCCGAGGGCACAATGCGGGCCTTGCCTGCGCCCCCTCCGATGCCCCGCCCTTCTGCCAGCCGAACTCCCTGCCGCCCGCCAGGCTTCCCGGCCCGGCGCGGTACCCCACCGCGCCACCCGGCCCTGGCTCGCGTGGCGGCAGGCCTGGACTTCGGCACCAGCGGAGCGCGCCTGTGCGTGATCGACCGGCGCCAGCGCTGCCTGTTCGAATCCTCCATCCGCTACCCCCAGGCCCGCGAACAGGGCTGCGGGGACTGGGAACAGGCCCTGTTCGAGCTTCTGGGCTCGATGCCGCCAGCTCTGCGCACCCGCCTGGACGCACTGTCGCTTTGCGCCACCTCGGGCAGCGTGCTGTGGGCCGGTCGCGACCTGCGCCCCCGGGGGCCGGTGCTGATGTATTGCGAGCACCGGGAGGCGGACTTCCCCTCCGACCACCCGGGCCCGCTGGACGGGCTGGCCCGGCTGGCCTGGCTGTGGAACCAGCAGGGGGGCGGCGCCGCACTGCACGACGCGATGGCCCTGCACCAGGCCGACTGGCTGTTCGCCCGTCTGCGCGCGGGCGGCCTGGCGCAGGGCGGGATCAGCGACTGGCACAACGCGCTCAAGAGTGGCGCGGACCCCGCCCGTTGCGCCTGGAGCGAGGTCGCGAAGGCCCAGGCCTTCGCGACGCGCCTGCCGCGCATCGTGGCCCCGGGCAGCCGGCTGGGCCGCGTGGATCCCTGGCTGGCTCGCCACCTGGGCCTGCCGCCGGCCCTGCGCCTGGTGGCGGGCACCACCGATGCGAACGCCGCCTTCCTGGCCAGTGGCGCCGACCGCCTGGGCCTGGGCTTGAGCAGCCTGGGCAGCACCCTGGTGTTGAAACTGCTCTCCCCGCGCCGCATCGACGTCGCGCGGCATGGCGTGTACAGCCATCGCTTCGGCGCCCTGTGGCTGGTCTCGGGGGCCAGCCGTGCCGGAGGCGCCGTGTTGCGCGCGAACTTCGACGACGCGCGCCTGCGGGAACTCAGCGCGCGCATCGATCCGGAGCGCGACAGCCCCCTGGATCTGCTCCCTCTGCCCGGCGTGGGCGAGCGATTCCCCCACGCCGACCCCGCCATGCTGCCCCGGCTCGAGCCGCGCCCGGCCGACGACGTACAGTACCTCCACGGCCTGCTGCAGGGGCTGGCCCGCATCGAGGCCGCCGGCTACGCCCGCCTGGCCGAGCTGGGTGCGCCCAGCCCCGCCGAGGTGCTGAGCAGCGGCGGCGGCGCGGGAAACTCCGCCTGGTCGCGCCTGCGCGAGCGCGCGCTGGGCCTGCCCGTGCGCGCGGCGCGCCAGACCGAGGCCGCCTTCGGCGCGGCGCGCCTGGCCCTGCTGGGCACGGCCGCCTTCCCGAGCCGGCCCCCTTGAAGAAAGGATGACGCCCCCCCGGCTGTCGGAGGACAATATTGCAAGAAGATGTCACACCGCGCCCACCTGGGCCATAGGGCCGATGAACGCCACAAGCATTCCCAAGGAAGTCGTAGAACTCGCGCAATCGGGAGACATGGTCGCCCAGGAGTGGCTGGGAGACCATCTGCGCAATATTGGGCAGCACGATCAGGCCGGTATCTGGTACGAACGCGCGGCCAGCCAGGGCTCGGCCAGCGCGCAGTACAAC
Organism: Pseudomonadota bacterium; assembly: GCA_021808525.1. Lineage (GTDB taxonomy): Bacteria > Pseudomonadota > Gammaproteobacteria > Burkholderiales > Burkholderiaceae_C > Thiomonas_A. The sequence goes on along the minus strand of JAKBBK010000082.1, from coordinate 973 downwards.
CTGGGCTGGATGCATTACCACGGTCGCGGCGTGGCCCAGGATTACACCCGTTGCATGTACTGGTGGAAAAAAGCCGCGGAACAGAACATGGCGCGGGCCATCGGGTCCATCGGCATCCTGTTCGAGAACGGCCAGGTCGTGGCGCGCAGCCACGCCGAGGCCGCGCGCTGGTACCGGGCGGCCGCCGACCAGGGCGACGCCCCCTCCAACTGGTTTCTCGGGCGCCTGTACCTGCAGGGCCTGGGGGTGCCGCGCGACCGCGCGCTGGCCCTGCAGTTGTTCCGGCGCGCCGCCGAGCAATCCCACCGTTCGGCCCAGTACACCCTGGGCCTGACCCTGCTGTCCGGGCATGCCCGGGAGCGCTGGCCCGAGGCCATCGACTGGCTCCGGCGCGCGGCCGACGAAGGACACGATGCCGCCCAGTACATGCTGGGCCTGGCCCTGCTGCGCGGGCGTCGCGCGCCGCGGGACCTGGAGGCTTCGCTGCGCTGGCTGACCAAGGCCGCGGAGCAGGGGCATGTGCTGGCCCAGTACCAGCTGGGCAAGATGTACTGGCGCGGCATCGGCGTGCTGCCCGACGTGGGCATGGCCAAGCACTGGTGGAAACTCGCCGGGAGCCAGCGCCACATGCCCGCGCGCGCGGCCCTGCGCGAGCTGCGCGGCCAGATGCTCGAGCACGGCATCGATTTCGAGCACACGGACTTCTCCCCCACCGTGGCCGGCGCGCCGGCCGGGCGCCGGCGCCGATCCATCGGCTGAATCCCGGCGGCCGGGCCCGCGCGCGGCAGGAAAGGCCCTCGGCCCGGGCAAGCCTAGGCCTGGCGCAGCGACGCGTCGCGGCGCCCAGCGAGGATCTTGCGCCCCAGGCTGTAGCGGTGCACCTCGCTGGGGCCGTCGTAGATGCGGAAGGCGCGCATGTCGGAGAAGATCCGGGCCACCGCCCGCTCGGCCGTCACCCCCTGGCCGCCGAGAA
>JAKBBK010000081.1 GCA_021808525.1 Pseudomonadota bacterium | reverse complement strand
TCAGCCGCCGCGCCCCAGCACGAGCACGGCGTTGGTGCCGCCGAAGGCGAAGGAATTCGACATCGCGGTGCGTGCCGCGACGCCCTCGCGCGCCTGGTTGGGCACGTAGTCCAGATCGCAGCTCGGATCCGGCGCCCGCAGGTGCATGGTGGGCAGGGCCGTGGCGTGGCGCAGGGCCAGCAGGGACAGCACGCACTCCAGCGCGCCCGCGGCGCCCAGCAGGTGGCCGTGCAGGGCCTTGGTGGCGCTGATGGGAATCCGCGGCGCGCGCTCGCCGAACACCGCCTTGATGGCCGCGGTCTCCACGGAGTCGTTGGCCGGCGTGGCGGTGCCGTGGGCATTGATCATGTCGATGTCCGCCGGGCCGATGCCCGCCGAGCGCAGCGCGGCGCGCATGGCCGCGGCCTGGCCCTCGACGCTGGGACGGGTGATGTGGGCGATGTCGGTGCTCAGCCCGTAGCCCAGCACTTCCCCGTACAGCGTGGCCCCGCGGGCCAGGGCGCGTTCCCAGGGCTCCAGCACCAGCATCGCGGCGCCCTCGCCCAGCACCATGCCGCTGCGGTCTGCGGCGAAGGGCTTGCAGGATGCGGCGGGTTCGGCGGCATCCACCGTGGCCAGGGTGCGCAGGGCCTCCCAGGCCTTCAGCGAGCCCAGGGACAGCGGGGCTTCGGCACCGCCGGCGACGGCCAGGTCGAGGCTGCCGCCGGCGATGCGCAGCCAGGCCTCGCCGATGGCCACGGCCGAGGAGGAGCAGGCGGTGGAGTAGCTCAGGCTGGGGCCGCGCAGCCCCTGCTCCAGGCTGATCCAGGCCGCTGGCGCGTTGTGCATGCCCAGCAGCACGGTGTAGGGCTTGATGCGGTCGGAGCCTTCGCCATACAGGCAGGCGTAGCCTTCGTCGTTGCTCAGGCTGCCCCCCATGCCGGTGCCCACGAACACGCCGGCCCGCTCGAGGTCGCAGCCCGCCAGGGGCGTGCCGGCGGCGTCCAGCGCCTGGCGTGCCGAGACCAGCGCGAACTGGCTCACGCGATCGAGCATGCGCAACCTGGGCGCCTCGACATGCCGGCCGGGGTCGAAGTCCACGACGCTGGCGGCGATGGGCGCGAGCAGGCGCTGTGCGAAGGGGGCCTCGATGCGGCGCACTCCGGAAACTCCGGCACGCGCGTTGGCGTAGACCTCGGCGGCGCTGGCCCCCAGCGGACTGAGCACCCCGATGCCGGTGACGGCGACCCGCCTCATGAGCGCGCCGGCCCTTGCGCGCCCTGCCCGGCGCTCTGGCCGGTGCCCTGCCCGGCGGGCTGTCCGGCGGGCTGTCCGGCGGGCTGCTCTCCGGGCTGCCCTGCCTGCTGCTGCGCGATCAGGGCCTCGATGTAGGCCACCACGTCGCCCAGGGTGGGCAGGGGAACGGCCTCGGGAGGAACGCGGATGTGGAATGCATCCTCCGCGCTGAACAGGAGTTCGGCGGCGGCCAGGGAATCGATGCCCAGGCTTTCGAGCGTGGCCTCGGGAACCAGGGCCTGGGGCGGGATCTTGTAGTCCTTGACCAGGATCGCGCTCAGGCGCTCGTAGGTAGACGTCATGGCTGTTCCTTGGTGAAAGCCGATGGGCCGGGCTGCCGCGGCCTTGCGCGGGCGGCCCCGGCGCCAGGGCTCGCGCTCAGGCCCTGGGTGATGTCGCGGGTCTTGCCGCTCCAGCGCGCGCCCTGGGTCAAGAGCCCGGGCCAGGCGCGGGCCAGGCCCAGCAGCAGCGCCGAAGTCGACGGGCGCATGCTGGCCTGGGCGAAGATGGCGGCGAGTCGCAGGCGCGGGGCGAACTGGCGCTTCCAGGCCGCGGCGTAGCGCACGGCGACCTCGCGTTGCCAGGCCGCGCTGGCCGGCCCTTCGCGCGACGGCAGGGCCTGCCCGGCGCCCTCGAGCAGGCTGGCGCCCAGCAGCCAGGCCGATTGCAGGGCCATGCTCATGCCCTCGCCGACGATGGGGTGGGCCTCGCCGGCGGCGTTGCCGATGCGGAACATGGGGTCGTCGGCACGCAGCCGGATTCCGGGGTCGAGGGGCCCGGCCGCCAGCCAGGGCCCCTGGCGCCGGGCCGGCGCGAGTGCGCCGCGCACGCCTCGGCAGGCCTGCAGCAGCCAGGCCTGCACGGCGTCCCCGGCGCGCAGCCCCGGCTGGGCTTGCCGGCAGGCCTCGAGGCGATCGCGGCGCAGGCAGCAGGCCACGGTGGCCAGGCCGTCGTCGGCCAGCACCATGCCGCCGTAGCCGCCGTCCAGCGCCAGCACCGACAACTCGCCCTCGCGCAGCGCCGCGCCGCGGAAGTTGGCCTTGAAGGCGAACAGATCCGAGGCCCGACGCCGCGGCAGTGGATGCGCGAGGCCCGAGGGCAAGGCTTCCCAGGAGCCGTTGGCGGCGATGAGCACGGGAGCGCGAAGGATGTGCTGCTGCCTGGCGTCCAGCGCGCGGGCCTGGATGCGCCAGTCGCCCATGCGACCGTCGACCCTTTGCACGGCGCAGGGTTGCAGCAGCGTCACGCCGGCGGCGCGGGCCTGGTCGCGCAGCAGGGTGTCCAGGGTCTCGCGCCCCAGTGCGCGCCCCCAGGGCCGCCCCTCGGCAGGGCCCCGGGGCAAGTCTGCGAGCACCCGGCTGTCGGCCCGCAGCAGGGCCAGGGTCTTCAGTTCCGGGCCGGCGGCGGCGTGATAGGTCTGGCCGACGCCCAGGGCGTCCAGGATGGACCAGTTGCTGGCCGCCAGGCATTCGCCGCAGACCTTGCGCCGCGGGAACTGGCGCTTCTCGAGCAGCGCCACCTGCCATCCGGCGCGTGCCAGCACCATGGCGGCGACCGAACCCGCCGGCCCGGCGCCGATGACCATGGCGTCGAAGTCGTCGCGCATCAGGCAGCCCCGGTGCGCGCCGCGCTGAAGCAGTGGCTGAAGGCTCCCGCGGGGCCTTCCCGCGTGGCCCACCCGCCCTCGCCCGCCGGCCACAGCGCGCCCAGCTCGCGGTCGCGGAATCCGGCGTGCACGCTGAGCACGGCATCCTCGCGGGTCACGGCGTTCGCGCCGAGGACGCCGATGAGGTGGCTGGCCGCCAGCGCGAACCTGGAGCGGCGCGGCTCGCAGGCCAGGAAATGGTCGCAGCGCTCGGCCGCCGCCCGCATCAGCTCGCCGAGTTGCCGTCCCTGGAAGTGATGCAGGAACAGGTTGGCGACGATCAGGTCCCAGCGCCGCGTGGAGTCGCCCCCCTGCGCGGCCGCGGGGGCTGCGGCGACCCAGTCCAGCACGTCCATGCGCAGCGGGGTGGCTGTCCAGCCGAGCCTGGCGTATTGGCGCAGGGTGTCGGGGCCGACCAGGGCCTGGCGATCGAGCAGGCCGAGCTCGACCCGCGGCCATCGGGCCGCCAGGACGCGGGCCAGGCGCAGCATCAGGCTGCCGTCGCCGGCCCCGAGTTCCAGCACCCGCAGGGGCTGGGGGCCGGCGCCCGGCAGGCTCCATGCGCGCAGGTTGCGCGAGAGGATGGAGCAGGTGCCCATGATGCGATGCACGCGGCGCAGGTCGCGTCGCGAGCGCATGGCGCGCGGGTCCTGCTCGGCCAGCCCGTCCAGGGTCTCGGCGTGGACCACGCGCGGCAACGGGGTCATGGCGCGGCCTGGGCTTCGACCTGGAGCAAGGCGCCGTGGCAACTGAAGCCGGCGCCGAAGGAGCCCAGCCACCACCAGCCGGGCGCGGCGTGGTCGGCCAGCGCGGCCTGCAGCACGAAATACACGAAGGCGCTGGACAGATTGCCGTACTCGCGAAGCATGGCGGCGCTGTAGCGCAGGTCGTGCGGGGACAGGCCGAGACGGCCTTGCAGCTCCAGCAGGACGTCGCGCCCGCCGGCGTGCAGGATCCAGTTGCGGATGTCGCCGGGCTGGAGCCCGGCACGTGCCAGCACGACATCGAGGATGCGCTGGGCATGCTCGGCGGCCAGTGCCGGCACCGCGCGGGTCAGGATGTTGCGCAGCATGCCGTCGCGTTGCTCGAAGCGCAGCGCCTCGCGCTGCTCCGGCTGCAGCAGGGACATGCTGTCCTTCCAGGCGACGCGGGGCCCGCCGGGGCGTGGCGCGCCGGAGAGCACCGCGGCCCCGGCACCGTCGCCGAACAGGCAGGCGCTGATCAGCACCCCGGGGTCGTCGTCCAGATACATGGCCGCGCTGCACACCTCCACGCAGACCGAGAGCACATGCGCGGCGGCCCGCGATTCCAGCAGGGAGCGGCCGAGCTGCAGGTTCGGCAGGGCCGCGGCGCAGCCCTGCCCGACCAGGTCGAAGGCCAGCACGTCGCGCCGCAGGCCCAGGCGCTGCACCACGTGGCCCGAGAGCCCCGGGCAGAGATAGCCGGTGCAGGTGCTGACCACGACGGCGTCGATGTCCCGGGCCGCGAGCCCGGCCTGCGCCAGGGCGCGCTCGGCGGCCTGGGTGGCGAGCGCGGGAGCGTGCTCGGCAAAGCGCCGCGCCAGGGTGTCGGGCTCGATGGTGAACACCTCGTCCAGGCTGTCGAGGGCGAGATGCCTGGCTTCCATGCCGTTGTCGCGTTGCAGGACCCGGCCGGCGATGAAGTGCGAGCGGGCATCGAGTTTCGCGAACCAGTCGGATTTGCGGAACGCTTCGTAGCACTGCGCCTTGGTATAGCGCCCCGGGGGCGTGGCCGTTCCGATTCCGCGAAAGTACATGGCTCGACAGCCCTCGACAGAGTCCGGCGGCCGCGCCGCACCCGCGGCCTGCAGGCCCAGGTGGCGCGCAAGTGCCGCGCAACGTTTTGTGACCGGTTCATCGGACCGGGCCAGGAACACCCTTGCTGATCGAGGGTATCAAGCTTCGCGCCGGCCCGCGAGGGCTCGGCGCCGCGAGGCCCTGGCGGGACCATGGCATCGGGGCCGGGGCCAGGGTCCCCCCGTGTCCGGCCAGCCCCCGGGAGTCAGCCGGTCAGCTCGGCAGGCTCGGCAGGCTCCCGGCGCTCCATTTCCTGCACATAGACCGGCTCCACGACGGCGTTCAGCCCCCGCAGGGCCCGCAGCCGCAGCACGTTCACCTCGGCGAGCACGGTGCCCTTGGTGAGCAGTACCAGGCCGCCCACGTTCATCAGGTCGCGGGTCAGGCAGTGACCCTCCTGCACTTGCGACAGCGGCAGTGGCACTTCGCCTGGGGGAAGCCTGCGCTCCTCCTCGTGCGGGGAGGAGTCCTCGACGATGCTCAGGAACATGTCCAGCACGCGTGGGTCGAATTGGTGGCCGCGGTGCTGGCGCAGATGCTCGAGCACCTCGGACTCGGTGAACTGCGCGGGCGCATCCGCCGGCTTGTTGAGCATTTCGTCGTAGGTGTCGCACACGGCCAGGATGCGCGCGCCGATCGGGATGGCCTCGCCCGCCAGGCGCCGGGGGAAGCCGGATCCGTCCCAATGCTCGTGATGCGCCGCCACGGTGGCCGCCGAGGCCTCGTACCAGGGAAGCGCGCGCAAATGCGAGGCGCCGATTTCCGGGTGGGAAAGAATCAGGCTGCGATCGCCCTCCGTCAACTCGCCCCAGGGCGTGAACAGCGCGGCGCGTTGCACGCTCAGCATGCCGATGTCGTGGAACAGCGCGGCATGGCGCAGCACCTGGTGGGCCGCGTAGGACACCTTGAATCGCTGGGCCAGCAGGTTCACCAGCTGGGCCACGCGTCGGCCATGGCCGCCCAGATGCGGGTTGAAGGTGTCGACCAGACCGCACAGCATGGCTTCCACGCCGGCGCGATTGGCCGTGACCTGCGCCTGCAGCTGTTGGCGCACATCCGCCAGGCTGCGCACGTCGCGCGCCAGGCGGTTGGCCATTCCGATGACTCCGCCGCTGGGAGCCGCGTCTTGATTCAGGGACATGGGAACTCCGGAATTCGATCAGGTTGAGGGGGTGGCGGCGCCCTGCTCCTCGGCTTCGGAGCGGGCCTGCCGAACCAGCCAGTCCAGCCAGTCCTCGGCGGGCGGTGTGCGCGGGCCGTCCTTGGCCACCAGGCCGGCATACCAGTGGGCCAGGCCGCCCTGGGCCAATTCCCGCTCGGCCAGGAAGCGTTGCACCGAGTCGTCGTCATGGCCGCCCGGCGACACCGACTGCGGGGGTTGGCGCAGGTTGGCGCAGCGCGCGAGCATGCCCAGGTAGGTGGTGATGCGGCCGGGACGCGCGCGCAATTGGAAGTCCCGCAGCCACTCGGGGAACATGGATGCCGGCATGGGTCGGGCGATGCCGTAGCCCTGGCCGTGGCGCGCGCCGCACTCCAGCGCCGCCTCGATCACCCCCTGGTCCTCGAGCCCCTCGACCACCAGCTCTCGCCCCAGCTCGGCGGCCAGGCGCACCACGGAGCGCATCAGCCCCAGGGTCTGCAGGGGATCCTTGCGCACGTTGAGGGAAATGCTCTGGTCGAGCTTGATCACGTCGAAGGGCAGCTGGGCCAGGCGCTGCAGGCTGCTGTAGCCGGCGCCGAGGTCGTCCATGGCCAGGCGCACGCCCAGGGCCTTGAGGGCCTGCAGGGCCGAGCTCTGCACCTTGAAGTCGATGTCCTGGTTCTCCAGCAGCTCCAGGCTCAGGCGCCAGGGCTCGATGCCATGGCGCGACAGCGCGGATTCGACCCAGCCGGGGCATTGCGCATCCAGCAGGGAGGACGGCGGCAGGTTGATGGCCGCCTCGATGCGCAGGCCGGCCGCGTCCCACTGCCGCAGTTGCGCGCACACCTGCTCCAGGCCGCAGCGGAACAGGCGGTCGAGTTCGGCCTCGCCCAGCACGGGCAGGAACAGCCCCGGGGGCACCATGCGCCCGTCGGCCAGTTGCAGCCGCGCCAGGGCCTCGACCTTCGTGCAGGCGCCGGTGTGCAGATCCACCACCGGCTGCAGGTGCATGCGCAGCCCGCCGTCGAACAGGCGCTCGCGGTAGAGCTGCGCCTGGCCGCGGGACACCATCATGGCCGCGGACGGCGCGTGCGCGCTGCGCCAGGCATGGCTTGCGCGCGATTGCAGCCCGCGGATGAACTCGCGCATCCAGGGCGATTCGAACTGCCCCGGGTAGCGGCCCAGCAGCACGATGACCATCGCGCAGCGCCCGGGAGTCGGCGCCACCGGAATGGCCACCGCGCTGCGCGCGCCCAGGGCGCGCGCCACGCCGCGCCAGTGCACCAGCCGGACGTCGCGCTGCATGTCGGCGGTGGAGTGCACCTGGTGGGTATGCCAGGCGGGAAGCACCAGGCCCTGGCCTTCGGTCCGGTCCCGCCGCAGCGGCAGGGTGAGTTTTCCCCAGAGGGACAGGGAGATCAAGGCATCGGAGGAGGTGCCGCTCGAGGCCTCGACCTCGAACATCTCCTGCGCGTTGGGGCGCAGCACCGAGCAGGCGATGATGCCCGGCAGGCTGCCCACGGGCTCGATCAGCCCGCGCAGCACGTCGCGCCATGGCGTGGACGGTTCGGGGGATCGATGCAGGGTGAGGGAGCCGAAGTAGCTTCCCAGGGTTCGGCTGGCCGCGCGCAGCTGGGTCTGCAGGTCGTCCTGCAGGCGTTCCTCGAGCAGGCGCAGCAGCCGGTAACGGGTGCGTGAGCTCAGGCGCGCGGCCAGCGCGCATTCCATGGCCGTGCGCCGCAGCAGCGCCATGGGCGGGATCAGTTCGGCCGCCTCGATGCCGACCAGCGCCTGCAACTGCCCCAGCGGCTCGGCGTGCTCGCGCACCTCCTGCACCGTCCGCCCCTCGGAGACGAGGAACTCCAGATGCTGGGCGTACTTGCTCGCCAGCCTGGGCAATTCACCGTCGTGCAGCGAGCCCAGCAGGCCGGCCCAGGCACCCCCGCCGCCTGCCTCGGCCTCCAGGCCCTGCAGGCTGCCCTGCACGAAGCGATGCAGCGCTTCGCGCAGGATGCCTCCATGCGCGCGCAGCAGGGCATCCGCGTCGGCGCCGTAGGTCGGGAACTCCCGTGGCCGGGCCTGATCGGCATCGTCCTCCTTCACGCCGAGCTGCCACCAGCTGGGGCGATCGAGCTTGCAGGCCTTGAGCTGGTAGAGGGCGGCGTCCGCCTGTCGCAGCAGGGAATCGGCGTCGCCCCCGTCCCTGGGCCAGGCGGCCAGACCGAGGGTCATTCCCACCCGGGCGGGATGCTCGCCACCCAGGTCGAAGGGCGCTTCGACGGCGCGGTGCAGACGCGCGAGCATGGATTCGAGCTGGGCCTGCAGATCGTGTTCGTCCAGGTCCTCCAGCACCACGACGAACTCGTCGCCGCCCACGCGCGCCAGCAGGTCGGCGTCGCGCATGCGTGCGCTCAGGCGTTGCGCGAAGGCGCGCAGCAAGGCGTCGCCGGCCTCGTGGCCCAGGGTGTCGTTGACGGGCTTGAAATCGTCCAGGTCGATCAACCCGACCGCCACCGCCTTGCCGGTGCGCCGCGCACGCGCCAGGGCCCTGGGCAGGTGTTCCTCCAGCGCGCGGCGGTTGGGAAGCTGGCTGAGCGCGTCGTGCAGCGCATCGTGCCTGAGTTCGCGCTGCAGGCGGGCACGTTCGCTGACGTCGACGAAGGTCCAGACCATGGTGCCCGGCACGCCCTTGCGCACCATGCCGGCGGACACGTCGCACAGCAACTCGCTGCCGTCGCGTCGACGCAGCCGCAGGTCCATCGCCCGCACCTGGCCCTGCCTTGCCAGTTGCTCGTGCAGCGCGGTCACGCGGGCGTATTCGGCATCGTCGGGGTAGAGCACGCGCGAGGGCTGGCCTTCCAGTTCGCGGGGGTCCTCATAGCCCAGCGTCTCGGCGAAGCGGTGGTTCAGGCTGACGATGCGCCGCTCGCGCTTGATCAGGATGCCGGCGAGGGTGTTGTCCAGCAGGGTGCCCTGCAACTCCCGCAGTTCCTGCTCGCGCCGCTGCGCGTCGATCCGGTCCAGGCCCTGCGACAGGTTCAGCGCGAGCTCGATCAGGATCTCGCGTGCCTCGGCATCCAGCGCGTCGTGCTCGCCCAGGTGCGCGGTCAGCGTGGCCCACACCTTGCCGCCCCGGCGCACCGGCACCGTGGCCGTGGACCTCAGGCCGAAGCTGCGCACCCGCTCCCGCCAGGGATCGAGTTCGGGGGCCTGGTCCACACGGGCCGCGAAATACGGCCGGCCCGTGCTCCACACCCGCGCCACCGGGCCCTGGCCCAGGGGATGCCCGGCGTCCAGGTGCAGTTCGAGCCCGTCCAGGTAGGCCGCGTCGCCGGCGCTGGCGATGAAGGCGAAGCGCCCGTCGGCGCCGGGGCGGGAGACGAAGGCCAGGCGGATGTCGCCATGCTGCACCGCGGTGTCGCAGATGGCCTGCAACATGGGCTGCTCATCCTCGGCCGTGGCGATGATCTGGCTGGTCCGGGCATGCATGGCGTTGAAGGCCGCCCGACGCTCCAGCTTCTGGCGCGAGGCCAGCAGTTGCAGCGTGGCCTGGCGCGCCTCCAGCGCGGCGACCACCTGGCGCCCCAGGCGCAGCAGGGCATCGCGTTGCGCGGGGTCGAGCCGCTGCGGCTCGTAGGCGACGACGGCCAGAGCGCCGACGTTGTGGCCGTCCGCAAGCTTCAGCGGTACGCCGGCGTAGAAGCGCGCGATGCGTCCGCCGGGAAGCGCGATCGCTTCCGGTTGCACCCCGGCGCGCAGGGTGTCCTCGATGTACAGCAGGGCATCCTGGGTGACCACGCGCGCGCACAGCGAGCCGGTGCGGGGGATCTGCCGCAGCGGCAGGCCATGCGAGCTCTTGAACCACAATCGGTCGTGGTCGACCAGGGAGATCAGCGCCGCCGGCGTGCCGCAGCACTGCGCGGCCAGGGCCGTGAGGTCGTCGAAGGCGGATTCCCGGGGAGTGTCCAGCACGCCCAGGCCCCGCAGCGCCTCGAGGCGCCGCGCCTCCACGGCTTCGTCAGGAAGGGGCTCGGCCAACTGGGCAGGCTCGACACGCGCAAATGGGCTCATGGCAGCAATGACCGTTGGGTCAAGGTGGACGACTGGAACCCGCCCGATGCCTGCCTCGCGCACGTCGCGGGAGTTGCTTGCGTCAGCGTGCCTTCGTGGGGTAGCGCCGCGCATCCGCTCGAATCGAAGACTGGTTGGACAAAAACCAGCCTCTTGACGTCATTGTCGACTTTTATCGCGTGGCTTGACGTTCAATATTTCACGAAAACGCGATGTTTCGCGGTGCGGTCTGTTGCACGTCGTACTCGGCATGGCCCAGCACCTGCAGCGGGCGGCCGACCTGCGAGGGCTCGGCGCTGCGAGGCCCTGGCGCGACCATGGCATCGGGGCCGGGGCTACAGTCCCCCCATGTCCTCGCACAGCCTGGAAAGCCACGAACCACCCGAGCACGGTCACGCGCATCGTGCCCGCGACATGGCGCTGAATTCGCGCGCGAACATGCTCACCGGCTACGCCTTCGTGGGAGCCTGGCTGGGTGGAGTCGTCGGACTGCTGGGGGTCCATCTCTGGATCGGCCCGGCGTATCTGTCGATGGCCACGGGCTTGCTGGGAGGATTGGTGGGGCTTGTTCGTTTGCGCAACGCTGCATCGTGAGCCTGGCCGGCTTCGTCGAAGTCTCCCTGGTAGCGATTCCCTCGCTGATCTTCCTCCTTCTGCTGGCGCATTTGCGCAAGGCCACGAAGCTGT
>JAKBBK010000017.1:20519-45406 GCA_021808525.1 Pseudomonadota bacterium | reverse complement strand
CGCCTTGTGTGCGACTACATTCCCCGCGTAGCCGGCGTGTCGATCGAAGACATACGACGCGCGCTACGCCATTTCATTATATGCACTCCAGCCCAGCAGCCGCCAATGTGATCGCCGTCGACGAGTCGGGGGCCGGCCAGCGCCTGGACAACTTTCTCGCGCGCAGGCTCAAGGGCGTGCCGCGAAGCCACATCTACCGCATCGTGCGCTCGGGGGAGGTGAGGGTCAACGGCGCGCGTGCCGAGGCCTCCCGCAAGCTGGCGCTCGACGACCGCGTGCGCGTGCCCCCGATGTTCGTCGATCCGGCCCCGCCGGCGGCGCCCGCGCGCAGCTACGAGGTCTTGTTCGAGGATGACTGGCTGCTGGCGGTGGACAAGCCGGCGGGCATCGCCGTGCACGGCGGCTCCGGCCTGAACTGGGGGCTGATCGAATCCCTGCGCAGCGCGCGCGGCGACCCCTTCCTGGAGCTGGTGCACCGGCTGGACCGCGATACCTCGGGCGTACTGTTGCTGGCGCGCAGGCGCAGCGCCCTGACCGCGCTGCACGCCAGCCTGCGCCGGCGCGAGGCCGACAAGCGATACCTGGCGCTGGTGGCCGGACTCTGGCAGGGCGACGCCGTGACCGTGACCAGGCCGCTGCACCGCTACCTCACGCCCAGCGGCGAGCGGCGCGTGCGCGTGGTCGATCCCGGGCAGGGCCAGGAGGCGCGCAGCCAGTTCCGGCCCCTGCAGCGCTTCGCCTGGCCCGACCCGCAGTGGACCCGCCTGACCGGCGTGCCCGGGCTGACCCTGGTGGAGGCGCGCATCCACACCGGGCGCACGCACCAGATCCGCGTGCACCTGCACAGCCTGGGCCATCCGGTGGCCGGCGACGAGAAGTACGGACGGGAAGCGCTGAACCAGGCCCTGGCGCAGGGCGAACTGCCCGCCGGGGTCGGGCGCAATCCGCGCATGTTCCTGCACGCGGCACGCCTTGCGGTGCAGCATCCGGCCGACGGCCGGGAGCTGGTGCTGCAGGCCGGCTGGCCCGCCGCCGACGCCGAATGGCTGGCGCGCCTGGCCCGGGCCTGCACGGCGGCCCGAGGGGCCGCGCAGCGCGGCGCCACGCAGCCGGGCGGGGCAGCCGCCGGCAGGCGTGGCGGAGCCCGCCAGGGTCCTGCGGAGCCCGTTTCGTCATGAATCGCACCTGGGAACTCGTGGTGTTCGACTGGGACGGCACGCTGATGGATTCCACGGCGGCGATCAGCCGTGCCATCCAGGCCGCCTGCCGCGAGGTCGGCGTGCCGGAGCCCCCGACCGGGCAGGCCACCCACGTGATCGGCCTGGGACTGGTCGACGCCCTGCAGCGGGTCGCTCCCAGCCTGGACCCCTCCGACTACGAACGCGTCGCGCGCGCCTACCGGCGGCATTATTTCGCGCATGCCGACGAACTCGTGCTGTTCGACGGGGTCGTGCCGCTGTTGCGCGAACTGCGCGAACAGGGCATGCGCCTGGCCGTGGCCACCGGGAAATCCCGCGCCGGCCTGGAGCTGGCGCTGGAGCAAAGCGGGCTGCGCGGCCTGTTCGACGCCACGCGCACCGCCGACGAGACCCAGTCGAAGCCGCACCCGCGCATGCTGCTGGAGTTGCTGGATGAACTGGTGGGCGACGCCCAGGGCACGCTGATGGTCGGGGACACCACCCACGATCTGCAAATGGCGCTGAACGCCGGGGTGCGCTCGGTCGGCGTCAGCTACGGCGCGCATGGCGCGGAGGAATTGCGCCGGCTGCAGCCCCTGGGCGTGGCCGCCTCGGTGCGCGAGCTGCGCGACATCCTGCTGGGCCTGTCCCCGTCGAAGCCCTGAGCATCCGGCGAGCGCCCGGAATTGCTATGCTGGCGCGGGCTCCCGTCGCGCCCTTCGCGGCGCCCAACCAGGCCGAAGCATGAACCCGAACGACAACGAACCCACCCTGGGCGCAGCGCCGTCGCAGCCTCCCGCCCCGTCGCAGCCCTCGGCCTGGGAGCGCAGCGTGCTGGAGCGCCTGGTCAGGGACATCGTCACCGAGCGCAGGCGTTCCCGGCGCTGGAGCGTGTTCTTCCGCCTGTGCGTGCTCGCGCTGGTGCTGGCGGCCGTGGCGGCCGCCTGGCACGGGGGCGGCGGCAGCCCCGGAGCCGCCGCCGGGCCGCATGTCGCGGTGGTCGACCTGCAGGGCGAGATGTCATCCACCAGCAACGCCAGCGCCGACAACATCGACGCCTCGCTGCGCGACGCCTTCGCCTCGCCGCAGACCCGCGCGGTGATCCTGCGCATCAACAGCCCCGGGGGCTCTCCGGTGCAGGCCAGCCGCATCAACGCGGAAATCTGGCGCCTGCGCGGGCTGCACCGGAACATCCCCGTCTACGCCGTGTGCGACGAGGCCTGCGCCTCGGCCGCCTACTACGTGGCGGTGGCCGCCGAGCGCATCTACGTGAACCCGGCCAGCCTCGTGGGCTCGATCGGGGTGCTGATGAACGGATTCGACTTCTCCGGCCTGATGGGCAAGCTGGGCATCACCCGGCGCCTGCTCACCGCCGGGTCGAACAAGGGCTTCATGGACCCCTTCAGCCCCATGACGCCCCGGCAGAAGCAGTACGCGCTGGGCATGCTGGAGCAGATCCATCAGCAATTCATCGCGGCGGTGAAAAAAGGCCGGGGGGCGCGCCTGAAGGTCGACGACCAGACCTTCTCGGGCCTGGTGTGGACGGGGGAGTCGGCCGTGCAGCAAGGCCTGGCCGATGGCTACGGCGACACGCGCAGCGTGGCCCGCGACGTCGTGCACGAAACCCACCTGGTCGACTACACCCGCCACGAGAACGTGGTGGACCGGCTGGCGCAGCGCTTCGGCGCGGCCATCGGCATGGGCGCGGCCCGCGAGGCGCTGCCGGCGGACTGGGTGCTGCGCTGAATCCGGGCCCGCCCGGCGACCTCAGCCGCGCGCGGCCAGCAGGGAGAACATGGCGGGTGCGCGCGCAGGCAGCCGATCCAGCTCGCCGCGCCACTGCGCGGCGCTGCGGGTCCGCACGAAACCCTGCGGCGCGGTGAGCTCGCAGGCCACGCTCACGCGGGTCTCGGGGTGCAGCACATGGGCCAGCGCGTGCAGCAGCGCCGCGTTCCGATAGGGTGTCTCGATGAACATCTGGGTCTGCCGGCGCTGCGCGCTGTCGCGTTCCAGCGCCAGCAGGGCCTTGCGCCGCGCTTCGTCGGCGACCGGCAGGTAGCCATGGAAGGCGAAGCACTGTCCGTCCAGCCCCCCGGCCATCAGGGCCAGCAGCAGGCTGCTCGGGCCGACCAGGGGCAGGACCTGCAAGCCCAGTTCATGCGCCTGCGCGACCACCGTCGCGCCCGGGTCGGCCACGCAGGGAGCCCCGGCCTCCGACAGCAGGCCCATGTCGAAACCCTGCAGGGCGGGAGCCAGCAGGGCCCGCGCCGCCTCGGAGTCCAGCTGCTGGTGCTTGGGCAGCACGGCCAGTTGCTGCTGCTGCAGGGGCAGCCGCAGCGGGCAGACCGCATGCACCGCACCCAGGAAGGCGCGGGCGCTCTTGGCGTTCTCGACCACCCAGTGCCGCACCTGCGCCGCTGCCTGCAGGGTGCCCAGCGGGAGCACCTGCTGCAGCGGCGTGGCGGCCACGTCGGCCAGCGGCGTGGGCACCAGCAGCAGGCGCCCGCATGGGGCGGGAGCCGGGGCTGGGCTGTCGGGCCGGGTCATGACCCGCTGCCCGGCAGCAGCTCGAAGCCCCCATGCAGCAGCATGTCGCACAGCGCGATCAGGGGCAGGCCGACCAGCGCGCTCGGGTCCTCGCTGCGCACGCTCTGCAGCAGGGCGATGCCCAGCCCCTCGGACTTGGCGCTGCCGGCGCAGTCATAGGGCTGCTCGGCCAGCAGGTAGGCGCGCAGGCGCGCGTCGTCCAGCTCGCGCATGCGCACCCACGTCGGGACCTCTCGCAACTGCACCCCGCCGCGCGGATCCACCAGGGCCACCGCGGTGTGGAATACGGCCTCGCGTCCGCGCAGGCGCTGAAGCTGTCGCAGCGCCGGCTCGAAGGCTCCGGGTTTGCCCAGGATGTCGTCGCCGCAGGCACAGACCTGGTCCGAGCCGATGACCCAGGCGGGGCCCGACGCCGAGGCCACGGCCAGCGCCTTCTCGCGCGCCAGGCGAAGCGCCAGCTCGCGCGGGGGCTCGCCCGGCCGGCGCGTCTCGTCCACGCGGGGCGCCTGCACGGAGAAGGGCAGGCGCAGGCGCTGCAGCAACTCGCGCCGGTAGACCGAGGTGGAGGCCAGGATCAGCGGGGCGCGCGCCATCGGCGCATCCGGGTTCAGGGGGTTCGAATCCATCAGTCCTTCTCGAAAAAGCGGCCCTCGATCCAGGCACCCAGCAGGATCCCGCCGACCACCCACAGCAGCGGCCAGTTGCCCACGCCCAGCCCGGCCAGCGCCGGTCCCGGGCATACGCCGCTGAGACCCCAGCCCACGCCGAACAGCGCCGAGCCCGCGACGATGCGCCGGTTGAAAGGCGAGGGGTGCCTGGCCCAGCCCAGGCCGAACAGGGGCTGGGCGAACAGCCGCGGCAACAGCCGATAGGCCAGCATCACCGTGCCCGCCGCGCCGCCCATGACCAGCAGCAGGCCCATGTCGTGCAACAGCAGGAAGCTCAGGATGGCCTCGGGTCGGACCATCGTGGACCAGGCCAGGCCGAAGCCGAACAGCAAGCCGGCGAGCAGCGCCGACAGCATGACGGGGGCGGTACGCACATGTTTCATGATCCTGCTCCCGGGCTCAGAAACCACCCGCCGCACGCACCAGGTGGGCGGTGAGGATGGCGGTGCTCAGGAAGATGGCCACCGCCACCAGCGACTGCCACTGCAGCGAGCCCAGGCCGCAGATGCCATGCCCGGAGGTGCAGCCGCCGCCCATGCGCGCGCCGAAGCCGGCGAACACTCCCCCCAGCGCCAGTTGCCAGCGTGGCACCGCGGTCACGAAGGGGTGGCCGTGCATGCCCGTCAGCAGGTAGGCAAGACCTCCCAGGATCATGCCCGCACCGTAGAACATGCGCCAGTTCCTGGTCCCTACCAGGCGAGAGCTTTGAAAGTGGGGCCATTTGCTGAACCAGGACCATACGGCGCTGTAAGCCGTGCTCACGCCGCCGATGAATCCGGTGAGCCCGAACAGCAGGCTCACCCCCAGTCCGATGACCACGCCGCCGCCCAGGAAATGGACCCAGCCGGTGGGAAAAAGATGTGCCAGGAATTGCATGGCGATGCTCGATGCTTCGAAAACGGGAAATGCCGGCGCGGGATCCCGGGAAGACCCGCAAGTGTAGGGCGATGCCCGGGGGCCCGGAGCATGCCCCGCGGACCCCGGAGGCGCTCGCGCCGGCGGCGAGGTTTTCATCGTACTCGCCCGGGTATCGATGTGCTCGACCCGGACAAGGAGGGATACACTTCCTTGCATGAATACGCCGGAACCGCCGTCCGACGCGGATCTGCCGCGGCGCCTGAACCTGAAGGAATTCGCCCTGCGCGCTCGCGCATTGCAGGGCAGCGTGGCGGTGTCCGCCTTGCCACGCCTGGCTTCCTCGCTGCATGGCGAGCCCGGCCAGCTCGCCGCGCTGCGGGTGCAGTGGGAGCTGCGGGGCATGGTGCGCTACGATACCTCGGGTCGGGCACAGCCTCTGGTGCGTCTTCGGGTCGAGGCGCGGCTGCCGATGCTGTGCCAGCGCTGCCTGCAGGGCTCCTGGCACGCGGTGGACGACACCGTCGTGCTGCGCCTGGTCGACGAGGAGCCCGAACTCGACGCCGAGGAACTGGAGTCGGAGGAGGAGGCCTTCTGCGCGCGCCATCCGGTGGACCTGGCCGAGCTGGTCGAGGACCAGCTGATCCTGGCCCTGCCGCTGGTGCCGATGCACGACAGCTGCCCGCAGGCCTTGCCGACGCGGGTCGGCGACGCGCCGACGCAGGCGCCGGCCTCGCCTTTCGCGGTGCTGGCGGGGCTGCGCAAGCCCAACTGATCCGGCTCCGGCCGCAAGCCCCAGCGAGGGCGGGCGGACGGCTCGGTGTACAATCACGCGATTTTTCCCCAGGGGTTTGGCCATGGCCGTTCAGCAAAACAAGAAGTCGCCGTCCAAGCGCGGCATGCATCGCTCGCACCAGCATCTGGAGCAGCCGCCGGTGGCCCTCGAGCCCACCACGGGCGAGGTTCACCTGCGCCACCACATCAGCCCGAGCGGTTTCTACCGCGGGCGCAAGGTCCTGAAGACCAAAACCGAAGAGTGAAGCGACGCCTGCTGGCGCGCCCTTGCGTGGCGCGCATGGCGCTTGAGCGCTTGCCGGTGCCCGGCGCGTCAGGGCGCGGCCTGGCCGCGCCTGCTTCGCCGGGGAGTGTCCGATCGTGAACGTCTGCCTGGCCGTTGACGTGATGGGCGGGGACCATGGTCCCGGCGAGACCCTGCCCGCCTGCCGCGCGCTGCTCGACCGTCACCCGCAGGTGCGGGTGCTTCTGGTCGGCCAGCCCGAGGCCATGCAGGAGGGCTTGCGCAAGCATGGGCTGTTCGGGCACGAACGGGCCAGCGTGGTCGCCGCCTCCGAGGTGGTCGCCATGGACGACCCGGTCGAGGTGGCCCTGCGCCGCAAGAAGGACTCGTCCATGCGGCGCGCCATCGAGCTGGTGAAGGACGGCACCGCGCAGGCTTGCGTGTCGGCCGGGAACACCGGCGCGCTGATGGCCGTGGCCCGCTACGTGCTGAAGACCCTTCCCGGCATCGATCGTCCGGCCATCGCCACCTACCTGCCCAACGCGGCGGGCGGCTCCACGCTGATGCTCGATCTCGGCGCCAATGTCGATTGCGAGGCCGAGCACCTGCTGCAGTTCGCGGTCATGGGCACGGCTTTCGCCGCTGCCGGCGGCCACCCGAACCCCGGGGTCGGCCTGCTCAACATCGGCGAGGAGGCGATCAAGGGCAGCGAGATGATCAAGCGCGCCGGCGAGCTGCTGCGCCAGGCCCATGCCGAGGGCAGGTTGAACTTCCTCGGCAACGTCGAGGGTGACGACATCTTCAAGGGCGGCGTGGACATCGTGGTGTGCGACGGCTTCGTCGGCAACGTGGCGCTCAAGGCCACCGAGGGCGTCGCGCGCATGCTCACGGGCATGATGCGCCAGGAGTTCACGCGCAACCTGGGCACGCGCCTGCTGGCGCTGGCGGTGCTGCCGCTGTTGCACCGCTTTCGCCGCAGGGTGGATCCGCAGCGTTACAACGGCGCGGCCCTGCTGGGCCTGCGCGGTCTGGTGTTCAAGAGCCATGGATCGGCCAACGCGGTCAGCTTCGCGCACGCGCTGGAGCGGGCCTGCGAGGCCGCGCAGGGCGGAGTGGTGCAGGAGATCGAGCGCATCCTGGCCGATCTGCATCCCGGCGCTCCCCCAGCGGCCGCGGTCGACGCGGGCCCCGCGCGCATGACCTGAAGCCTTCGCGCGAAGGGCGCCCCGGCCCGCCGCGGCGCCCCGTTTCGAATCTCTCGTATCCCTCAACCGGACCGCGATTTCCATGTCGATCCATTCCCGCATTCTCGGCACCGGCAGTTATCTGCCGCCGGAGACGGTCAGCAACGACGATCTGGCCGAGCGCCTGGCGCGCGACGGCATCGAGACCAGCGACGCGTGGATCATCGAGCGCACGGGAATCCGCCAGCGGCATTTCGCCGCGCCCGGGGTGGGCAGCGTGGAGCTGGGCGAGCACGCGGCGCGGCGCGCGCTGCAGGACGCCGGCCTGCAGGCGCAGGACATCGACATGATCGTGGTGGCCACCTCCACGCCGGACATGATCTTCCCCTCCAACGCGGCGCTGATCCAGGGCCGCCTCGGATGCCCGGGCGGCGCCGTGTTCGACGTGCAGGCGGTGTGCGCGGGTTTCATCTACGCCCTCAGCGTGGCCGACCAGTTCGTTCGCTCCGGAACCGTGCGCCACGCGCTGGTCATCGGCACCGAGGTGTTCTCGCAGATCCTGGATTTCCGCGACCGCACCACCTGCGTGCTGTTCGGCGACGGCGCCGGCGCGGTGGTGCTGGGCCCGGGCGAGCGCGGCGGCGTTCTGGCCAGCGCGCTGCACGGCGACGGGCGCCAGGCCTCGATCCTGTGCACTCCCGGGCGCATCCACGGCGGCGAGATCAGCGGCAGTCCCTTCCTGCACATGGACGGGCAGGCCGTGTTCAAGCAGGCCGTGCACGTGCTCGAGGGCGTGGCCCGGGAAGTGCTCGACAAGGCGGGCCGCACGGCCGCCGACGTGGACTGGATGGTGCCGCACCAGGCCAATATCCGCATCATGCTGCACACGGCGAAAAAGCTGGGCATTCCGGCCGAGCGCGTGGTGCAGACCGTGGCCTGGCACGGCAACACCTCCGCGGCCTCGATCCCGCTGGCCCTGGACACCGCCGTGCGCGCGGGCCAGGTGCGCCGCGGTCAGACCCTGCTGCTGGAGGCCGTGGGCGGCGGCCTGACCTGGGGCGCCGCGCTGGTCGAATTCTGACAACAACCCGCGTGGGCGCGCCCCGCCACGCGCGGGCGCGACACGCCCCGGCAGCGCCGGGACCTGCATGGTGAGGAGACCTCGAGATGAAATCGTTTGCCTTCGTGTTTCCCGGCCAGGGCTCGCAGTCGGTGGGCATGCTGGACGCCGTGGCCGAGCACCCCGCGGTGCGCGAGACCCTGCGCGAAGCCTCCGACGCGCTGGGCCAGGACCTGGGCGCGCTGATGCGCCAGGGCCCCGCCGAGGAACTGAACCTGACCACCAACACCCAGCCGGCGATGCTGGCCGCCGGCATCGCGCTGTGGCGCCTGTGGCTCGCCGAGGGCGGCCCGATGCCCGCCCTGATGGCCGGCCACAGCCTGGGCGAGTACACCGCGCTGGTGGCGGCCGGGGCCATCGAGTTCGCCGATGCCTTGCCGCTGGTGCGCTTTCGCGCCCAGGCCATGCAGGAGGCCGTGCCGGTGGGTGCCGGCGGCATGGCCGCCGTGCTCGGCCTGGACGATGAGGCGGTGCGCGAGACCTGCGCGCAGGCGGCTGCCGCGGCCGGCGAGGCGGTCGAGGCGGTGAATTTCAACGCCCCCGGGCAGGTCGTGATCGCCGGCACCAAGGCCGCGGTCGAGCGTGCCTGCGCGATGCTCAAGGAGCGTGGCGCCAAGCGCGCGCTGGCGCTTCCCGTGTCGGCCCCCTTCCACAGCAGCCTGCTGGCGCCGGCGGCGGCGCGCCTGGCCGAATACCTGGAAAGGGTGCCGGTGAAGGCGCCTCGCGTGCCGGTCATCCACAACGTGGACGTGGCGCGCCATGCCGATGCGGCGGGCATCCGCGGCGCGCTGGCGGCGCAGGCCGCCGGCGCCGTGCGCTGGGTCGAGTGCGTGCAGGCCCTGCGCGACGCCGGCTGCACGGACATCGTCGAATGCGGGCCGGGCAAGGTGCTGGCCGGACTCAGCCGGCGCATCGATCCCGCCCTGCTCAGCCATGCGCTGGTCGACCTCGACAGCGCGCAGACCATCAAGGGGAACTTGCAATGAACGCATCCGCAGCGCCACTGGCCGGCCAGACCGCGCTGGTCACCGGGGCCACCCGCGGCATCGGCCAGGCCATCGCCGCGCAACTGCAGCACATGGGCGCCTGGGTGGTGGGTACCGCCACCAGCGAAGCCGGCGCGGCACGCATCCAGGAGGCGCTGGGAGCCGGCGGCCAGGGCGTGGTGCTGGATGTCAACGATGCCGCGGCGGCCGAGGCGCTGGTGGATCGCATCGTGAAGGAACGCGGCGGCCTGCAGGTGCTGGTGAACAACGCCGGCATCACCCGCGACACCCTGGCGCTGCGCATGCGCGACGAGGACTGGACGGCGGTGATCGACACCAACCTGAGCTCGGTTTTCCGCTTGTGCCGTGCCGTGATCCGTCCGATGATGAAGCAGCGCACCGGGCGCATCGTCAACATCACCTCGGTGGTGGGGGCCAGCGGAAACCCGGGCCAGGCCAACTACGCCGCCGCCAAGGCCGGCGTGGCGGGCATGACGCGGGCGCTGGCCCAGGAACTGGGCAGCCGCAACATCACCGTCAACTGCGTGGCTCCCGGCTTCATCGACACCGACATGACCCGGGCGCTGGACGAGCAGACCACCCAGACGCTGCTCGGGCGCATTCCCCTGGGGCGCCTGGGTCAACCGCAGGACATCGCGCATGCGGTAGGCTTCCTGGTGAGTCCGCAGGCCTCCTACGTGACGGGCTGCGAGCTGCACGTCAACGGCGGCATGTACATGTGCTGAGCATGTGCTGATTTCCCGGTGGCGGCCGCTTCCCGGGTGGATAGAATTCGAAAGCCTTTTTTCTGGAGATTTACATGAGTGATATCGAACAACGCGTCAAGAAAATCATTGCCGAGCAACTCGGCGTGGCCGAGGATCAGGTCACGAACGAGAAGTCCTTCGTCAATGATCTCGGCGCCGACTCGCTGGACACCGTCGAGCTGGTGATGGCGCTGGAAGACGAGTTCGGGATCGAGATCCCCGACGAGGACGCGGAGAAGATCACCACCGTCCAGTTGGCGGTCGACTACGCCAAGCAGCACCAAAAGGGCTGAGAAGCCGTGGACCCACCCGCCACGCCCGCGCCCGCGGGGTGGCGGGGCGTGCCGGCTGCTCGCGGGGCCCGGCCGCCGCGACGTGACGACCTGGAGCGTCGCGAACTCCGTGTTTTCCCCTATCTTTTCGCTGGATTTCCCGTTTCACCTGGTTGCTTGCCATGACTCTGCGCCGTCGCATCGCCATCACCGGTCTCGGAATCGTCTCCCCCGTGGGTAACACGGTGCAGACGGCCTGGGACAACCTGGTCGCCGGCAGGTCCGGGATCGGTCCGATCACCAAGTTCGATGCCTCCACCTTCGCCGCGCGCTTCGCCGGCGAGGTGCGCGACTTCGACATCGGGCAGTACATCCCGGTGAAGGAGGCGCGCCACATGGACACCTTCATCCACTACGGGCTGGCCGCGTCCATGCAGGCCGTGCGCGACAGCGGGCTGGAGGCCGCGGCCGGCGTCGATCCGGAACGCATCGGGGTGATGGTCGGCTCCGGCATCGGCGGCCTGCCGATGATCGAGCAGACCTACCAGGATTTCATCGATCGCGGCGCGCGCCGCATCTCGCCCTTTTTCGTGCCGTCGTCGATCATCAACATGATCTCCGGGCACCTGTCGATCCAGTACGGTTTCACCGGCCCGAACCTGTCGGTGGTCACCGCCTGCACGACGGGCCTGCATGCCATCGGCCTGGCCGCGCGGCTGATCGAATGCGGGGACGCCGATGCGATGGTGGCCGGCGGCGCCGAGGCCACCGTGTGCCCGCTGGGCATCGGGGGCTTCGCCTCGGCGCGCGCGCTGTCCACGCGCAACGACGATCCCGCGGCCGCCAGTCGGCCCTGGGACCGGGACCGCGACGGTTTCGTGCTCGGCGAGGGTGCCGGGGTCATGGTGCTGGAGGACTGGGAGCTGGCGACGCGGCGCGGAGCGCGCATCTACGCGGAGCTCGTCGGCTTCGGCATGAGTGCCGACGCCTTCCACGTCACCGCGCCCAATGTCGACGGCCCGCGCAAGTGCATGCAGGCCGCGCTGGCCAATGCCGGCGTGGCCGCCGAGCGCGTGCAGTACCTCAATGCCCACGGCACCTCGACTCCGCTGGGCGACAAGAACGAGAGCGACGCCATCAAGGCCGCCTTCGGCTCGCATGCGAAGGGCCTGGTCGTGAGTTCCACCAAGTCGATGACCGGGCACCTGCTGGGCGGAGCCGGCGGCGTGGAGAGCCTGTTCACGGTGCTGGCTCTGCACCACCAGGTCGCGCCTCCCACCATCAACCTGCAGAACCAGGACCCGGAGTGCGACCTGGACTATTGCGCCAATACCGCGCGCGAAATGCCCATCGAGTACGCGCTGAAGAACAACTTCGGCTTCGGCGGCACCAACGGTTCTCTGGTGTTCCGTCGCGTCTGAGGCCCGAAGCGGCCAGCCAGCCATGCAGCCCGCCGCTCCCCTGCATGTTCGCGTCGAGCGTTTCCGTCGCTGGCACGCGCTGCTGATCGTCTTCGACCTGGCGGTCGCGCTGGCCGGCGTCTGGAACGCCTGGCGCTGGTGGGACGCGGGCGATGCGCTGGATTTCCCGGTCATGGCCGGCTTGTCGCTGGGCGTGTTCCTGATGGTGCTGACGGCGCAGGTTCCCTACTGGAAGATCCGCAGCTTCACCCTCAGCCATGGGGCGCAGGGCTGGCAGCTGCAGCAGGAGCTTCGTCAGCGACGCCTGGCCCAGGTGCGCGCGCTCAGCCTGCCCGGCCTGCTCCTGGTGCTGGGCCTGAGCGACCGCGGCCGCGAGGTGCTCCCCGTGCCCTCGGACATTGCACCCGCTGTCTGGCGGGAATTGCGCACACGCCTGGCCCTTTAACGCGGTCGGGGTTGTAATACCGGTTCGGCAAGCTGGAGTCCCCGCCGGTCGCCCGGACGGGGGCCGGGGGCGCGTGCTGCCGCGGCGTGACTCGACGTTCGCTGCCCGTAGCCGCGGGCCTCGCTCCTCCCCCCAAGCCCTCGTGCACGACCGAACCGATCAGGCGCTGGTCCAGCGTGTCCAGCATGGCGACCAGCAGGCCTTTGCCTTGCTCGTGGCCAAGTACCAGCGGCGCATTTTTCGCCTGATCTCGCGTTTTGTCGGCGATCCCGCCACCGCGGAAGACATCGCGCAGGAAACCTTCCTGCGGGCCTACCGCGCCATCGGGAATTTTCGCGGCGACAGCCAGTTCTACACCTGGCTGTACCGCATCGCGGTCAACACCGCGAAGCGAAGCGCGCTGTCGGGCGCGCGCAGTCCCGTTTTGCCGGAAAGCGTGAAATCTTCGGAGCAGGACGAAACTTTTCCGAGGCAGGAGCAACTAAGCAGTATGGATACGCCGGAAGCGGTGATGGCCAGCCGCGAGCTGGTCCGCGCGGTGAACGCGGCCATGGAGGAATTGCCCGAGGAATTGCGCAGCGCCATCGTGCTGCGCGAGATCGAGGGTCTGAGCTACGACGAGATTTCGCAGATGCTGGGCTGCCCGGTGGGTACCGTGCGCTCGCGCATCTTCCGGGCGCGCGAGGCCATCGCGCGCCGATTGCGCCCGTTGCTGGGCACGCGCACGGACGAGCGCTGGTAGGCGCCGGCGGCGCGATGGACAAGGTTCAAGGGGGCGAGAGGTCACGAGATGGACGACGATGCAGCCGCCGGGCGCCGGCCCGGCCGCGGTGAACACGCCGCCAATGCCCATGCGCATGCCGAGGCGCGCGCGGAGGCGGAGCCAGGCGCAGCCGCCGAGGCGCGTCCCGAGTCGCTGCCGCTTCGCGAACGGGTATCGGCCTGGATGGACGCCGAGGCTCCGCCCGGTACCCACGGCGCGGACTGGGCGGAACTGGTGCGTGACCCCGAGGCGCGCGCGGCCTGGCTGGCCTACCACCAGGTGGGCGATTGGCTGCGCTCGGCCGATCTGCACGGCGGCTTCGATGAAGCGGCCTTCCTGCGGCGCTTCGACCGACGTCTGCGTGCCGAGCCCGTGCAGTTCGCGCCGGGGGCGCAACGCCCGTCTCGGGGCCTGCCATGGCGGCGCCTGAGCCCCTGGGCCGGTGCCCTCGGCCTCGCGGTGGCCGGCCTTGCCACGGTCGCGCTGCTGGGGGGCCTGTTGCCGCAGCACGGCGCGCCATGGAAAGGCAGCGCGCCCAAGGTGGCCCAGGGTCCGGCCCGCGGCGCCTGGGCCTCGGGCGCCCCGCCTTCCGGAGCCGGCAGGAACGTGCTGCGGGTGAGCACCGCGGGCGGGGCCGGCGCGTACAAGCCCCGCGGCGGGCTGCTTCCCCAGACGACCTGCCTGCCCGTGCGGCACCAGCGCGAGGCCTCGCGCCTGCACGCGCTGCGTTGAGGCCTCGCCTGCCGCTCCCGCGGGCACGCTATGCTCGGCCCTGGCTGCCGAGGCCAGGCTTCCCCGGCGGCCACGAACGGGCCTCGTGCCCGCCAGGGCGCATGTCGCCCCGCCCCTCGCTGGAGAGCCACTCGTGAACCTTGCAAGGCCCGTCGCACGCAGCCTCATGCGCCTCGGTGGAGCACTGCTGCCGCTCCTGTCGGCCGCGTGCATCGTCATGTCGGCTCCGCTCGCGCAGGCCGCGGCCTCCGCGCCCCAGGCTTCCGCCGCGGCCTCGGCCGCCTTCGGGGCGGGCGCGGCCGCCCCGGCCTCCGGGGCTGCCCTGGTCGTGGGCCTGCCCGACTTCACCCGCCTGGTGCGCCAGGTCGGTCCCGCGGTGGTGAACATCCGCACCTACACCCGCGCGCCCGACCAGAGCGCGCGCCAGGATGAGCAGACCCGTGAGTTCCTGCGGCGCTTTTTCGGCATTCCGCTGCCGCCGGGCGACAACGGCGGCTCGGCCCAGGTTCCCGACGAGGAGCGTCCGGTCGGGGTGGGCTCGGGCTTCATCCTCGCCTCCAATGGCTATGTGCTGACCAATGCCCATGTGGTGGATGGCGCCGATCGCATCGTCGTGACCCTGACCGATCACCGCGAGTTCACCGCGCGCCTGGTCGGAGCCGACGCCCGTACCGACGTGGCACTGCTGCAAATCGACGCCACCGGCTTGCCGGCCGTGCGCATCGGCGACTCCAGCCGGCTGCAGGTCGGCGAATGGGTGGTGGCCATCGGATCTCCCTTCGGGCTGGACAACACGGTCACCGCCGGCATCGTCAGCGCCAAGTCGCGCGACACCGGCGACTACACGCCGCTGATCCAGACCGACGTGGCCGTCAACCCCGGCAACTCGGGCGGGCCGCTGATCGACATGCGAGGGCGCGTGGTCGGCATGAACTCGCAGATCTACAGCCGTACCGGCGGATTCATGGGCATCTCCTTCGCGGTGCCCATCGACCAGGCCATCGCGGTGGCCGAACAGCTCAAGGCCAGCGGCCACGTGGTGCGCGGCAAGATCGGCGTGGTCATCGACGGCGTGAGCCGCCAGCTCGCGCAAGCCCTGGGCCTCGGTACCGAGCGGGGCGCGCTGGTCAGCGCGGTCGAGAAGGGCGGCGCGGCGGACCTTGCCGGAGTGCGGCCCGGCGACATCATCACGGCCATCGACGGGCACCAGGTGCAGCGCTCCAGCGACCTGCCGCGCCTGGTCGGCGCGATCCACCCGGGTTCGCGCGTGCCGCTGGAACTGTTCCGCAGGGGCAGCACCTTGCGCCTGCGGGTCACCGTGGGATCCTGGAGCGACAAGGCCCCCGCGCCTGCGCCCAGCAGGCCCTCGGCGGCCGCCCGCAGTCCCCTGGGGGTGGGCGTGGTCGACCTCAACCAGGAGCAGCTGGCGCAGCTCGGGTTGAGCGGCGGGGTGCTGGTGGAGAGCGTCGACTCCTACGGCTCGGCCGCGGGCCTGCGCGTGGGCGACGTACTGGAGGCTCTGAACGACTCGGGGCTGCGCACGGCCTCCGAATTCGCCTCGCAGGTCGCGCGCCTGCCGAAGGACAAGGCCGCCGCGTTGCTGGTTCGGCGTGGCGACAGCGCCACCTACCTGCTGGTGCATCCACGCAAGGTTTCGGAATAAAATTTGTTTTGGGCGGGTTAGTTGGGGAATAATTTTGTAATAGTCGGGCCGATTCCGGCTTTCGATTGCGGCTCCACCCGTGAAGTCGCAATGCTGTTCCTGGTGACTCCTGACCGGCCGGCCGCGCCCCGCTGGCCGGGTCGGCCGGCGGGCTTAAAATGAAGGCCCAACAAGCAGTTGCCAAACGATTTTGTTGGTAGGCGCGACGCGAATGGCCGCGCCTTTTTTTTGTCCCGGCGCTGCCTCCCTCCGGCGGTCGCGCCCCGGGCCCGCCAGCGGCGGGTTTCCTTCTTTTCCCCGCGCATGCAACGGATTCGCAACTTCTCCATCATCGCCCACATCGACCACGGCAAGTCCACCCTGGCCGACCGACTGATCCAGCGCTGCGGCGGACTGTCGGACCGGGAGATGGAAAGCCAGGTGCTCGACTCGATGGACCTGGAGCGCGAGCGGGGCATCACCATCAAGGCGCAGACCGCGGCGCTGAGCTACCGCGCGCGCGACGGCCAGAGCTATCAGCTCAATCTCATCGACACCCCTGGGCACGTCGACTTCAGCTACGAGGTCAGCCGCTCGCTGTCGGCCTGCGAGGGTGCGCTGCTGGTGGTCGACGCCAGCCAGGGCGTGGAGGCGCAGACGGTGGCCAACTGCTACACCGCCATCGAACTGGGTGTCGAGGTGGTTCCCGTGCTCAACAAGATGGACCTCCCGCAGGCCGATCCCGAGGGCGCGCGCCAGGAAATCGAGGACGTCATCGGCATCGATGCCTCCGAGGCCCTGCTGGCCAGTGCCAAGACGGGCATGGGCATCGACGAGATCCTCGAAGCCGTGATCGCGCGCGTGCCGCCGCCCAAGGGCGACCCGGACGCGCCGCTCAAGGCCCTGATCATCGATTCCTGGTACGACAGCTACGTCGGCGTGGTGATGCTGGTGCGGGTGTTCGACGGCGTGCTGCGGGTGCGCGACCGCATCCAGCTCATGGCCACCGGCGCGCAGTACGGCTGCGAGCAGCTCGGCGTGTTCACCCCCAAGTCGGTGGCGCGCGACCAGCTGGGCGCGGGCGAGGTGGGTTTTGTCATCGCCGGCATCAAGGAGCTCAAGGCCGCGCGCGTGGGCGACACGCTGACCGTGGCCTCGCGTCCCGCGGCCGCGGCGCTGCCGGGCTTCAAGGAAGTGCAGCCCCAGGTGTTCGCCGGCCTGTACCCGGTGGAGGCCAACCAGTACGAGGCCTTGCGCGACGCCTTGCAGAAGCTGCAGCTCAACGACGCCGCGCTGCGCTTCGAGCCCGAGGTGTCGTCGGCCCTGGGATTCGGCTTCCGCTGCGGTTTCCTCGGCCTGCTGCACATGGACATCGTGCAGGAGCGCCTGGAGCGCGAATACGACATGGACCTGATCACCACCGCCCCGTCGGTGGTGTACCAGGTGCGCCTGCGCGATGGCAGCACGGTGACCGTGGACAACCCCTCGAAGATGCCCGAGGTGGGGCGCATCGACACCATCCTGGAGCCCATCGTCACGGTCAAGCTGTTCATGCCGCAGGAATACGTGGGCGCGGTCATGACCCTGTGCAACGCCAAGCGCGGCGTGCAGACCAACATGTCCTACATGGGTCGCCAGGTGCAGATCAGCTACGAAATGCCCCTGGCGGAAATCGTGCTGGACTTCTTCGACAAGCTCAAGTCGATCTCGCGTGGCTACGCGTCGATGGACTACAGCTTTCTCGAATACCGCGCGGCCGACGTGGTGAAGGTGGACATGCTGATCAATGGCGAGCGCGTCGACGCCCTGTCGCTGATCGTGCACCGTTCGCAAAGCCAGTATCGAGGGCGCGAGGTCGCCGCCAAGATGCGCGAGCTCATTCCGCGCCAGATGTTCGACGTCGCGATCCAGGCCGCGATCGGGGCCAACATCATCGCCCGTGAGACAATCAAGGCCATGCGCAAGAACGTGCTGGCCAAGTGCTACGGGGGCGACATCACCCGCAAGCGCAAGCTGCTCGAGAAGCAGAAGGCCGGCAAGAAGCGCATGAAACAGATCGGTACCGTCGAGGTGCCCCAGGAGGCCTTCCTGGCCATTCTCAAGGTCGAGGACTGAGTTTTCCCGGCCCCAGCCCCAGCCCCAGCCCCTTTCGCTCCATGGAAGAACCGGCCGTCAATTTCACCCTCCTGTTGTTCGTGCTGCTGGTGGTCACCGGCCTGTTCTGGATCGCCGAGCGCCTGCGCTTCGCGCGCCAGCGCGTGGACGCCGCCGAGGCCGCCAGCTCGGCGCTGCGCCGGCGCCGCGACGAACTGCGCGCCCAGGGCATCACCCCCGATGATTCGCTCAGCGACGAGAACATCCAGGCCACACGCGCAAGGCTGCTGCGCCAGCCCTGGTGGCTGGAGTGGACGGCGGGCCTGTTCCCGGTGATCGCCTTCGTGTTCGTGTTGCGCTCCTTCGTGGCCGAGCCCTTCAAGATTCCCTCCGGATCCATGGAACCCACGCTGGTGCCCGGCGACCTGATCCTGGTGAACAAGTTCCTCTACGGGCTGCGCCTGCCCCTGGGACATGAGCGCCTGACGCCGGGGCGCGCCCCGCGGCGCGGCGACGTCATCGTGTTCCGCCTGCCCAAGGACCCGTCGATCGACTACATCAAGCGCATCGTCGGCCTGCCGGGCGATACGGTGTCCTACGAGAACAAGCAGCTGGTGATCGACGGCAAGCCCATCGGGGAGAAGGCCGACGGCCAGTGGTTCGACCCCTCCACCATGGCCTATTACCAGCAGTACCGCGAGAATCTGGACGGGGCACGGCATCGCATCCTGATCAACCCGCAGGCGCCTGCCTACGTGATCGGGGGACCGGATAATTTTCCCCATCGCGACGCTTGTCATTATGATTCGCAAGGTTTCGTCTGCAAGGTTCCCGCAGGAATGTACTTCGTGATGGGCGATAACCGCGATAATTCACTGGATTCCCGCTACTGGGGATTCGTACCGGCGCGCAACATCGCCGGCAAGGCGTTTTTCGTCTGGATGAACTTCGGTGGCCTGAAGAACATCGGGCCGATTCATTGACCTGCTGACAGCATCGATGGGATTTGCGGTATGAGCCACGCGCAACGTCAACGCGGCATCACGCTGATCGGCCTGCTGTTCTGGGGGGCGATCATCGCCATCCTGGTCGTGCTCGGCCTGCAGATCGTGCCGGACTGGCAGGAATCGGTGTCCATCCAGCATGCGGTGGATCAGGCCGCGAAGGCCGGGCCCACGGTCGGGGACATCCGCACCAAGTTCGACAAGATGGCCGAGGTCGACTACATCAGTTCCCTCAGCGGCAAGGACCTGCAGATCACCAAGGTCAACGGCAACATCGTGGTCTCCTACTCCTACCAGAAGGAGATCCACCTGGTCGGGCCGGCCTATCTCCTGCTCAAGTTCGCCGGGAAATCGCATTGACGGAGCGCCCGAGGCGGTGAACGCCCTGGAACAACTGCAGGCGCGCCTGCAGTATCGTTTTCGCGATGCCGCGCTGTTGCGCCAGGCGCTGACCCATCGCAGCCACGGCTCGGACAACAACGAGCGCCTGGAGTTCCTGGGCGACGCCGCGCTGAACCTGCTGATCGCCTCCCTGCTGTACGCCGACGGCCAGGCGGACGAGGGACACCTGTCGTACTGGCGTGCAGCGCTGGTGCGCGAGGCCACGCTGGCCGACCTGGCGCGCGAGGCGGGCCTGGGCGAGCTGCTGCTGCTGGGCGAGGGCGAGCAGCGCAGCGGCGGCCGCCGTCGGCACTCCATCCTGGCCGACGCGCTGGAGGCGCTGATCGGCGCGGTCTACCTCGACGGCGGCATCGAGGCGGCGGCCGCACTGGTGCGCCGCCTGTATGGCGAGCGCCTGCTGCACCTGGACCTGCGCGCCAGCGCCAAGGATGCCAAGACCACCTTGCAGGAGATGCTGCAGGGGCGCAAGATGCAATTGCCCGCCTATCGCGTGCAGGAAACCAGCGGGCCCCCGCATGCGCAGCATTTCGTCGTGCAATGCGAGGTGGCCGAGCTCGGCGTGCAAAGCAGCGGCGAGGGCCCCAGCCGGCGCGCCGCGGAGCAGCAGGCCGCGCAGTCGATGATCGAGCAGCTGCGAGCCGGCTCCGTGCCGTCGTGGCCCCAGCCCGCCGCCAAGCCATGACCCAGCCTTCCCCCGAGTCTTCCAAGCAGCCTTCGAGCGAGCACGAGGCGCCGCAACGCTTCGGCACCATCGCCATCGTCGGGCGCCCCAACGTGGGCAAGTCGACCCTGCTCAACGCCCTGGTGGGCCAGAAGATCAGCATCACTTCCGACAAGGCGCAGACCACGCGCCACCGCCTGCTGGGCGTGCGCACCGAGGGCGCCGCGCAGTTCGCCTTCGTCGACACCCCGGGTTTCCAGCTACGCCATACGCGCGCACTCAACCGTGCGCTCAACCGCACGGTGCGCGGCGCGCTGGCCGACGTGGACGTCGTGCTCTGGGTGGTCGAGGCCGGCACCTGGGGCCCCGAGGACGAACTCGTGGGGCAGTTGCTGCCCAAGGGCAGGCCGGTGATCCTGGTGGCCAACAAGCTCGATCGCATCCGTGGCCGGGAGAAGCTGCTGCCCTGGCTGGCCGAGCGCGGCAAGGATGTCCGCCTGACCGAGATCGTCCCCCTGTCGGCGCGCCGGCACGCCGATGCCGGGCGCCTGCTGGACATCCTGGCTCGCCACCTGCCCGAGGGGCCCTGGGGTTTCGATGCCGATGCGCTGACCGATCGGGGCGAGCGCTTCCTGGCGGCCGAGATCCTGCGCGAAAAGCTGTTCCGGCTCACCGGCGACGAGCTGCCCTACAGCAGCACGGTGCTGATCGACCGCTTCGAGCTCGACGGCAGGCTGCGGCGCATCGCCGCCAGCATCGTGGTGGAGCGCGACAGCCACAAGGCGATGGTCATCGGCGGGGGCGGTGCCGTCGTGCGCCGCCTGTCCACCGAGGCCAGGCAGGACATGGAGCGCCTGTTCGACGCCCCGGTGTTCCTCGAAGTGTGGGTCAAGACCCGCTCCGGCTGGGCCGACGACCAGGCCGCGGTGCGCGCCTACGGCTACGAGGAATGAACTCCTAGGCACGGACCAGGTGGAACGCCCCGAGCCCCGCAGGCGGCCGGCCCGGCGCATCGAGCGCGCGCACGACGAGCCGGCCTTCGTGCTGCACGCGCACCCGTGGCGCGAGAGCAGCCTGATCCTGGACGTGTTCAGCCGCCATCACGGTCGCCTGCCCCTGGTGGCCAAGGGTGCCAAGCGCCCGAACTCGCAGCTGCGCACGGTATTGCTGGGATTCGCGCCTTTCGCCGCCTCGTGGAGCGGGCAGGGGGAGGTGCGCACCCTGACCCGCGCCGAATGGACCGGCGGCGTGGCTCCGCTGGCAGGCCTGCCCCTGATGTGCGGCTTCTACTTCAACGAACTGCTCATGCGCCTGCTGCCGCGGGAAGATCCGCACGAGGCCCTGTTCGACGCCTATCTGCAGGCCCTCACGCGACTGGGCGAGGGCGCGGGCGCAGGCACCGGCGCCGCGGGGCCCTGGGGTCCGCTGTATGCCTCGCGCCAGCAGGTCGAGCCCCTGCTGCGCGGATTCGAGATGGAACTCCTGCGCGAGCTCGGTCACCTGCCGGAGCTGCACCTGCTCAGCGGCAGCGGCGAGCCCGTGCGCGAGCAGGGGATGTACCGGGTCGATCCCCAGCGCGGCGTGCTCGAGCATGCCGGCGAGGATGCGTCCGCGGCGATCTCCGGCGCCCAGCTGCTGGCCATCGCCGACGCTCGCTGGGAGCAGGCCGGCGCCCTGCGCGGGGCCAAGGCGCTGATGCGCGAGCTGCTTGGCTATCATCTCGGAACCCAGCCGTTGCGCACGCGCCAGCTGCTGATCGACCTCCACCAACTATGAACCCCCTCGTCGAACCGGCTCCCCGCGGCCCCCTGCTGGGGGTCAACATCGACCATGTCGCCACCCTGCGCAACGCTCGTGGCGGCGCTTTCCCGGACCCGGTGGAGGCCGCGCTGCACGCCCTGCGCGGCGGCGCCGACATCATCACCTTTCACCTGCGCGAGGATCGGCGCCATATTCGCGACGAGGATGTGGAGCGCCTGCGCGAGCAGCTGCGTGCGCCCCTGAACTTCGAATCCGCGGTGACCGGCGACATGCTCGACATCATCGAGCGGGTCCGCCCGCGCATGGCCTGCCTGGTGCCCGAACGGCGCCAGGAAGTCACGACCGAGGGCGGCCTGGACGTGCGCGGGCAGCTCGAGCGCGTGCGCGAGGCCTGCCGGCGCCTGGCCGCGATCGATTGCCGCGTGTCCCTGTTCATCGAGGCCGATCCGGCGCAGATCGACGCCGCCGCGCAATGCGAGGCCCCGTGCATCGAGCTGCACACGGGAGCCTACGCGAACGCCGTCGAGGCCGGAGACGAGGCGACGGCGCAGCGCCAGCTCCGCCGCATTCGCGAAGGCATCGCGCGGGCGCGCGCCGCCGGTTTGCAGACCAACGCCGGCCACGGGCTGACGCTGCGCAGCACTCCGGTGCTGGCCGCCATGCCCGCGGTGCGCGAGCTGCACATCGGCCACGCGCTGGTCGGGCACGCCCTGTTCGTCGGCATGGAGCAGGCGGTGCGCGACTTCAAGGCCTGCATCGAAGCCGCGGCGTCGCGACCGGCCGGATGAGCGCCAGCCTGTACGGCGTCGGCACCGACGTGTGCGACCTGCGGCGCATCGCGCAGGCCTGTTCGCGCCATGGCGAGCGCTTCGCGCGCCGCATCCTGGGGCCGGCCGAGCAGGCCGTGTTCGCGGCGCGCCAGGCGCGCTCGGCCGCGCGGGGCGTGGCCTATCTGGGCACGCGATTCGCGGCCAAGGAGGCCTTGTCCAAGGCCCTGGGCCTGGGCCTGCACATGCCCATGAGCTGGCAGGCCTGCGAAATCCTCAATGCCCCCGGAGGGCGCCCGCAGATCACCCTGCATGGCGCGCTGGCCGCCTGGTGCGAGCAACGCGACCTCGCGCTGCACGTCAGCATCAGCGACGAGACCGACACCGCGGTGGCCTTCGTCGTCGCCGAGATCCTTGGTTCCACGCGGAATTCCCGAACATGAAGCTTGCCCACGCCCCCTTGTTCATCGATGTCGCCGGAACCGAGCTCACATCGCGCGAGCGCAAGCGCCTGCGCGATCCGCTGGTCGGCGGCGTGATCCTGTTCGCGCGCAACTGGGAGTCGCGCCGCCAGCTGGTCGCGCTGACCGCGCAGATCAAGGCCGCGCGCGCCGACCTGGTCATCGCCGTGGATCACGAGGGCGGGCGCGTGCAGCGCTTTCGCAGCGATGGCTTCACGGTGCTGCCGCCCATGGCCTCGCTGGGGCGGTTGTGGATGCGCGAGCCCATGCGCGCGGTGCAGGCCGCCTCCGCGGTCGGGCGCGTGCTGGGCGCGGAGCTGCGCGCCTGCGGCGTCGAGCTGAGTTTCACCCCGGTGGTGGACCTGGACTGGGGCCGCTCGCAAGTCATCGGCGAGCGCGCGCTGCATGCCGATGCGCGGGTCGTGGCCCTGCTCGCGCAGGCCCTGATCGCCGGCCTGCAGGCCGTGGGGCTCGCGCACTGCCTGAAGCATTTCCCCGGGCATGGCTGGGCCGAGGCCGACTCGCATCTCGCGCTGCCCGTGGACCGGCGCGCCCTGTCGCGCATTCTCGAGGCCGACGCCGCTCCCTACGGCTGGCTGCGTCACAGTGCGCGCGCGGTGATGCCCGCGCATGTCGTGTACTCCCGCGTGGATGCACTGCCGGCGGGGTTCAGCCGGCGCTGGCTGCAGGACGTGCTGCGCGAGCGCCTGGGTTTCCAGGGGGCGATCATCAGCGACGACCTGACCATGCAGGGCGCGCGGGAGGTCGCGGGCGACACCGTCGAAGCCCTGCTGCTGGCCCTGGGCGCCGGTTGCGACATGGCGCTGGCCTGCAACCTGGCCCCGCTGGACGGTGGCGCGCCGCTGGACGCCTGCATCGCGGGGCTGCGCGAGGCCGAGCGCAAGGGCGCCTGGCAGCCCGATGCCCTGGGAGCTTCCCGGCGCGCCGCGCTGCTGGCTACCCAGGCGCCCCTGGGCTGGGACGACCTGATGCTCGACGCGGGCTACGTGGCTGCCCTCGACGAGCTCGCGGCGCTGGCCTGAAGGCCTCGCGCGGCGGGGGCCGTCAAGGGTAGAAAAGGTAGACCGTGTAGGAGGCCGCCTGGCCGTCGTGCAGCGCCAGGTCGAGACGGATGTGCAGCCTGGCCGCGGGGTCGAGCCCGGCCTGCAGTCGTGAGCGCACCTGGCGCTCATCCATTCCCAGCGCGCGCAGGTACTGCTCGGGCGCGATGACCTTGCGGGCCAGCAGGCGGTCGTCGTCGCCGCC
Source organism: Pseudomonadota bacterium (assembly GCA_021808525.1). GTDB lineage: Bacteria > Pseudomonadota > Gammaproteobacteria > Burkholderiales > Burkholderiaceae_C > Thiomonas_A. The sequence continues at coordinate 21,392 of JAKBBK010000017.1, read as the reverse complement.
CGAACTCAGGCTGAGCTGCAGCCAGGGATAGGCGACGGCATAGGCGCCCCGATTGTGAAGCGACACCTCCAGATGCAGGCCGGACGGGCCGCTCGGGGACATCGAGGAAGCGTCGATGACCAGGTCCTGCGGGCGCCGGGGCGGCGCCAGCCGGCATCCGGCCGCTTCGCACAAGGCTGTCAGCAAGGGGCGCGCCGCGGGCCAGCGCTGCGCCAGCGAGTCCCGCCAGATCCACGCTGCCTGCGTCGCGCCGGCCAGCACCAGAACCGCCGACACCAGGCCCAGCAGCACACGCACCCAGGGCCGGGACCAGCGCTCCCGGCGTCGGGCCTGGCGCAGGAAACCCGGCTCGAACCCTGCATCGAAGCCAGGCTCCACGCGCCCGTCGAGCGCGTGCTCCGCGAGCGACACCGCCCTGGCATCGGATTCACCGGGCTCGGTCTCGAGGGCATGCGCGGCGGTCTCGTCGCTGGGCACCTGCCCTGCCGCCCCCGCGGCGGCCGGCGCGGGCGCCGGCAGGGTCGGCGAGTCGACTCCCGCATCCCGCGGTTCCGGCTCGGGGCCGGCGGCGTCATCGCCGTCCCGATCCTCGGCGTGGAGCCAGGCACTGTCGGCCAGTCCGGACAGGATCGAGGACTCCGGCTCGGCCCCGGCCGGCTCGGGCTGCGCTGCTCCCGCCGCAACGTCGCGCGGCTCGGTATCGACCACCTCGACGCCATGGAAATCGCCGAGATCGTCCAGCCAGCGCTCCCCGACCGGGCCATCCGACCAGGCGGGCTCGAATTCCTGTCCCTCGTGCGCGAGGCCGGGCAGATCACCGGTCGCTACCTCGGGCGCGGCTTCGGATGCTGTTTCGGACGCGGCTTCGGGCGC
>JAKBBK010000017.1:0-20419 GCA_021808525.1 Pseudomonadota bacterium | reverse complement strand
GACGCTGCTTCAGACGCGGCCTCAGGCACCACCTCGGGCGCCATCGGCGCCGGCGAGGGCGGGCTCGGCGCCGCGGGGGACTCGAATTCGAATTGCGTGGCGGCCGCGTCGAAAGCCTGGCCGCAGCGTCCGCAGCGCACCCATCCGCCACTGAGCAGCAATTGGTCGCGTACCAGCCGGAAGGCGGTGTCGCAATTCGGGCAGCGGGTGGCGAGGGGCATCGCCGCAGTATAAGAAGCCGCGCTTCCCGTCAGGCGCGCACGGGGCCCGCCAGGCAGACCCAGCCGTCCAGCTCTCCCCAGACGCGCAGGCTCGCATGCGGCGCGTAGACCTGGATCAGCTCCTCGGCCTGGCGCTCCAGGATGCCCGACAGCACCAGTTGGCCGCCAGGGCGCGCACGCGCCGCCAGCACCGGCGCCAGCAGTCGCAGGGGCGACGCGAGGATGTTGGCCACCACCAGGTCGTAGCGCTGCTGCGCAAGTTCATCGACATGGCACACATGGCGCAGATGCAGGCCGTTGGCCTGCGCGTTCAGGCGCGTGGCCTGCACGGCGTCCTGGTCGATGTCCACCGCGTCCACGGCGTCGGCACCCAGCAGGGCGGCCCCCAGCGCCAGGATGCCCGAGCCGCAGCCATAGTCCAGCACCTGCAGGCCGCCCAGGGGGGCGCGCTGCAACAGCCAGCGCAGGCATAGCTGGGTGGTCGGGTGCGTGCCGGTGCCGAACGCCAGGCCGGGGTCCAGGCGCAGCACCATGGCCGCTCCGGCAGGCGTTTCGTGCCAGCTCGGAACGATCCACAGGCGCTCGTCGATGCACACCGGCTGGAACTGCGCCTGGGTCAGGCGCACCCAGTCCTGCTCGGCCACCTCCTGCTGGCGCACCCCTTGCAGGTCCGGCAGCACGCCCTCGGCCAGGAGTCCGAGCAGCGCGGCGTCCGCGCCGGCTTCGTCGGAGAACAGCGCGCGCACCAGGTTGTCCTTCCAGGCCGCCGGAGGTTGCGCCATGCCAGGCTCGCCGAACAGGGCACGCTCGTGTTCGGAGCCGGCCAGGCGGTCCTCCACGTCCACGCTCAGCGCGCCCAGGTCCAGCAGCGCATCCGACAGACGAAGCGCCAGCTCCTGTCCGGCGGCGATCAGGATTTCACGGTAGGGCATGGGCGCTTCGCACCGGCTCAGGCCTGGCGCGCGGCCATGTATTCCTCGAGGTAGTGGATGTTGGTACCACCTTCGATGAAGCGCGCGTCCACGAGCAGTTCGCGGTGCAGGGGAATGTTGGTCGCGATGCCGTCCACCACCATTTCCGACAGGGCCGTGCGCATGCGCGCCAGGGCCTGCTCGCGCGTGGCTCCATGCACGATGATCTTGGCGATCATCGAGTCGTAGTTGGGCGGCACGAAATAGCCGCTGTAGACATGCGAGTCCACGCGCACGCCCGGCCCGCCGGGCACGTGCCAGGTGGTGATGCGACCCGGGCTGGGGGTGAAGCGCACCGGATCCTCGGCATTCACACGGCACTCGATGGCGTGCCCGTTGCACTGGATCTGGCGTTGCTTGACGGTCAGCGGTTCGCCCGCGGCGATGAGGATCTGCTGCACCACGATGTCGATGCCGGCGGTCAGCTCCGTCACGGGGTGCTCGACCTGCACGCGGGTGTTCATCTCGATGAAATAGAACTCCCCGTCCTCGTAGAGGAACTCGAAGGTGCCCGCGCCGCGGTAGCCGATCTTGCGACAGGCGTCCGCGCAGCGCGCACCGATGCGCTCGATCAGTCGTCGCGAAATGCCGGGGGCGGGCGCCTCCTCGAGGATCTTCTGGTGCCGGCGCTGCATGGAGCAGTCGCGCTCGCCCAGCCACAGCGCATTGCCGTGCTCGTCGGCCAGGACCTGGATCTCGATGTGCCGCGGGTTGGTCAGGAACTTTTCCATGTACACGGCGGCGTTGCCGAAGGCGCTCTGCGCCTCGGCCTTGGTGGTCGCCACCGCGTTGAGCAGCGCCGCCTCGGTGTGCACGACGCGCATGCCGCGCCCGCCGCCGCCGCCGGCCGCCTTGATGATCACCGGGTAGCCGATGGCTCTCGCCATGCGGGTGATCTCCCGAGGGTCGTCGGGAAGCTCGCCTTCCGAGCCCGGGACGCAGGGCACGCCGGCCTTGATCATCGCCTGCTTGGCCGAGACCTTGTCCCCCATGATGCGGATCGAATCGGGCCGGGGGCCGATGAAGGTGAAGCCGGAGCGCTCCACGCGTTCCGCGAAATCGGCGTTTTCCGACAGGAAGCCATAGCCCGGGTGGATGGCTTCCGCGTCCGTCACCTCGGCCGCCGAGATGATGGCGGGCATGTTGAGGTAGCTGGCCGCCGAGGGGGGCGGGCCGATGCACACGGCCTCGTCGGCGAGCTTGACGTACTTGGCGTCGCGGTCGGCCTCGGAATACACGACCACCGTCTTGATGCCCAGTTCACGGCAGGCGCGCTGGATGCGCAGGGCGATTTCGCCTCGATTGGCGATGAGGATTTTCTTGAACATGGCGGGGCGGGCTTCGGCTCGGGGCTTCAGCCTGGAAGGTAGGGGCCCGGCGCGCTGGGCGGAGGACGCGGGGCGGCGCACGGCCACGGTGGCGGTTTACTCGAGTTCGAACAGGGCCTGGCCGTATTCGACCGGCTGGCCGTTCTCGACCAGGACCTGCTTGACCACGCCGTCGATCTCGGACTCGATCTCGTTGAGGATCTTCATGGCCTCGACGATGCACACCGCCTGGCCCAGCTTGACCGAGTCGCCCACCTCGACGAAGGGTTTCGCACCGGGCGCCGAGGAGCGGTAGAAGGTGCCCACCATGGGCGACTTGATCAGCTTGCCCGCCGGCGCGGGGGCCGCCGCCGCCGGCGCGACCGCCGCCGGGGCCTCGACCACCGCGGCCGCCGGGGGCGCGTTCATCGGCACCATGTAGGGGTGCATCGGAGCGGCGCCCAGGGGCGCGGGGCCGGATTTGACGATCCGTACCTTGCCTTCGGCTTCGGTGATCTCCAGCTCCGAGATGTTCGACTCCGAAACCAGGTCGACCAGGGTCTTCAGCTTGCGCAAATCCATGATGTGCGGGCCGCTTGCGCGGCGTGGGTTGCAGGGGCGGGCGATGCCGCGGGCCCGCGGGCCTCGCGGTCGGTCCGCCATGCGCGGACCTCGCCGGGATGCCGGGACGGCTACCTGCCCGACGCGCGAGCGTCGGACCATGCCGATTCCCCGGGGCCAGACACCTTCAGCTAGAACGAGATGCTAACCGCTTGGATCTTGTCCAAAGATTCCGCAAATTGTACTCAACTCTGATGAGTTGTCACCCATTGATCAGCTGCGGACCGCTGCGTGAGGACGAGGCCCGGAGGACTCCAGGCGCAGATCGTTGCGGTCACAAGACCTGAAAAACACCAATGATGCCGGAATTTTTCGCGACGATAAACGTTGATCGGTGAAATTCGACAAAGGGCAGGGCGGCTGCCGCCCGCGCATCGCGAGCATAGCGCATCCCGGCGGCCCTCAGCGCGCTGGTGCCGGGCCCGCCTCGACCAGGCCGCGCAAGGCCTGCAGGCTGCCGCGTTCGGGCGCCCCGCCGCGGCCGCCGTGCACCAGCACGCCACGCTCGTCCTTGGTCGGGTACAGACTGAGCGTGGCCTCCAGCGCCTGCCCGGGCGTTCCAGGCTCGCCGGCCAGGGGCCAGAGGAATTCCAGGCGTTCCACTGCGCGCCGTCCCGCATAGTGCGGGGCCTGCGAGGTGGCGTAGCGGATGCCGCGGTTGATGCAGTGGATCTCGACTTCCTTCGGGTCGTCGCAGAACAGCAGCAGATGCAGCCCCGAGTGCTCGGTGGCGGTGCCGTTCCAGACGGCGCCGGCCACGTAGGGGCGAAAGGGCTCGAATTCCTGCATCAGCGCCAACGCGGCCGCGCGCAGGCGCCACAACAGATGGGGATGGGTGTCGCCGTGGAACAGGGCCAGGTACTGCTCCACCTGGGCGCGCACGTCGTCGTTGTCGGGCTGGGCGTCGCTGCGGGCTCCCGGCCCGAGCACCTGATGCAGGGCCTTGCGCTTGGCGCTGGCGTAATCCAGGCCGTCTTCCACCACCAGCCGCGCGGCGACCGCGGCCAGTTCCTCGCGTAGCGGGTTCATGGGCCCAGTGTAGACCCCGGCCGGCCCGGGCAGGCCCCGGGGGCCCGCCCCTTCCTACAATGCGCCGATGCACATCCACATCCTGGGAATCTGCGGCACCTTCATGGGCGGGGTCGCGGCGCTGGCGCAGGCCGGCGGGCATCGGGTCACCGGTTGCGACGCCCAGGTCTACCCGCCGATGAGCGAGCAGCTGCAGGCGCTGGGCATCGAGCTGGTCGAGGGCTTCGGCGCCGAGCAGCTCGCGCTGCGCCCCGACCTGTGGGTCGTGGGCAATGCCGTGAGCCGGGGCAACCCGCTGCTGGAAGCCATCCTGGATGCCCAGCAGCCCTACACCAGCGGCCCGCAGTGGCTGGCCGAGCATGTGCTGGCGCGGCGCTGGACCCTGGCCGTGGCCGGCACCCATGGCAAGACCACCACCTCGTCCATGCTCGCATGGATCCTCGACCAGGCCGGCTTGCGCCCGGGCTTCCTGATCGGCGGCGTGGCGCAGGACTTCGGCGTGTCCGCGCGCCTGGGCGAAGGCGAATGCTTTGTCGTCGAGGCCGACGAATACGACACTGCCTTCTGCGACAAGCGCTCCAAGTTCGTGCACTACCGGCCGCGCACCGCGATTCTCAACAATCTCGAGTACGACCACGCCGACATCTTCCCCGACCTGGCGGCCATCGAGACCCAGTTCCATCACCTGGTGCGCACGGTTCCGCGACGAGGCCGCCTGATCGTGCCGGCGCACGGCCCCGCGCTCGATCGCGTGCTGCAGCGAGGTTGCTGGAGCGAGGTGCAGCGCTTCGGCAGCCTCGCGGGAGCGCAGCCGCCGGCGTGGAGCTTTCGCGGCGAGGAGCAGGATTTCGAGGTGCTGGCGCAGGGCCGGCCGGTCGGACGGGTGCGCTGGGCGCAGATGGGCGCCCACAACCGGGACAATGCGCTGGCCGCGGTGGCCGCCGCCGCGCACGCGGGCGTCGATCCGGCGTCGGCCTGCGAGGCCCTGGGGCGATTCCAGGGCGTGCGCAGGCGCATGCAATGGCGCGGCAGCGAGGGCGGGGTGGAGGTCTACGACGACTTCGCCCACCACCCCACGGCCATCGCCACCACCATCGCCGGCCTGCGTCGGGCCCGCCCGCAAGGGCGCATCCTGGCGGTGTTCGAGCCGCGTTCGAACACCATGAAACTGGGTTCCATGAAACAGCAGTTGCCCGAGGCGCTGGCCGGGGCCGACCTGGGCTTCGGCTACGCCGGCGGAATCGACTGGGACCTGGCCCAGGCGCTGGCGCCGCTGGGCGCGCGCGCGCGCACGCACCGCGACCTGCAGGCCCTGGTCGACGACGTGGCCGCCAGCGCGCGCCCCGGCGACCACGTGCTGGTCATGAGCAACGGCGGCTTCGGCGGCATCCACGAACGTCTGCTGCGCGCGCTGCGCGAAGCCGCGCGGGGCGGATGAGCGCGGCGCCGCGAGGCGCCCCCCGGGTCGCGGCGGCCCGCGCCTGCCTACAATGGCGGGCATGTCCGGAAACACCCTAGGTCTGCTGTTCGCCGTCACCACCTTCGGCGAGTCCCACGGCCCCGCCATCGGCTGTGTCATCGACGGCTGCCCGCCGGGCATGACCTTGTCCGAGGCCGACATCCAGCCCGAACTCGATCGCCGCCGGCCCGGCACCTCGCGCCATGTCACCCAGCGCCGCGAACCCGACACGGTGGAAATCCTCTCCGGGGTCTACGAAGGCCGCACCACCGGCACACCGATCGCGCTGCTCATCCGCAACCAGGACCAGCGCAGCAAGGATTACGCCAACATCGCCGAGAGCTTCCGCCCCGGGCATGCCGACTACAGCTACTGGCGCAAGTACGGCCTGCGCGATCCCCGCGGCGGCGGTCGGTCCTCGGCCCGCCTGACGGCGCCGCTGGTCGGAGCCGGCGCGGTGGCGCGCAAGTGGCTGCGTGAACACCACGGCATCGTGGTGCGCGGCTGCATGCAGCAGGTGGGCGAGGTGCCCATTGCCTTCGAGTCCTGGGAGCCTGTGGGCGACAACGCCTTCTTCGCCCCCAACGCCGGGATCGTGCCGCGCCTGGAGGAGTACATGGACTCCCTGCGCAAGGCCGGCGATTCCTGCGGCGCGCGCGTGTACGTGGAGGCCCTGGGCGTGCCCCCAGGCTGGGGCGAGCCGCTGTACGACCGCCTGGATGCCGACATCGCGCACGCCATGATGGGCCTGAACGCGGTCAAGGGCGTGGAGATCGGGGCCGGATTCGCCAGCGTGGCCCAGAAGGGCAGCGAGCATGGCGACGAACTCACGCCCGAGGGCTTCGCTTCCAACCATGCCGGCGGTGTGCTCGGGGGCATCAGCAGCGGCCAGCCGGTGACCGTGTCCATCGCCCTCAAGCCCACGTCCAGCATCCGCCTGCCGCGCCGCTCGGTGGACCGCAGCGGGCAGCCGGCCACGGTGGAGACCCTGGGCCGCCATGATCCCTGCGTGGGCATCCGTGCCACGCCCATCGCCGAGGCGCTGCTGGCGCTGGTACTGATGGACCACGCCTTGCGCCATCGCGCGCAATGCGCCGACGTGCGCCACGATTCGGCGCCGATCCCGGGCGCCATCTGATTCGCTTCGTTGCGCCCGGCACTGCCCGGAGCGCAACAAAAAATCGCCCAGCCGGGGAACTTGCCCGGAGCTGGCGTGTCAGACGATCCATTGCACCCGCCACCGGCCGCATCCTGCGCGTCCCGGGGCGGCCTGCATTCGCAACCGCAAGGAGATCGTCATGCCCCATGTATCCGACATCATGACCCGCGACGTGCGCTTCATCGCGCCGGGTGACAAGCTGCAACGCGCCGCGCAGATCATGAGCGAGCTGGACGTCGGGGCCTTGCCCGTGTGCGACGGCGAGCGCCTGGTCGGCATGGTCACCGACCGCGACATCATCGTGCGCGGCACCGCCGCCGGCCACGCGCCCGGCGAGGCCTGCGTGGCCGACGTGATGACCGAGCGCGTGTGCTGGTGCTTCGAGGACCAGCCCCTCGACGAGCTGATGCGCCAGATGGCCGACAGCCAGGTCCGCCGCATTCCGGTGGTCTCGCGCGACGAGCCACGCAGGCTGGTGGGCATCGTCGCGCTCGGCGACCTCGCCCACCGCAACGCGGGTGCGGCCGAGGCCGACGCCGAAGCCGAAGCCAACGCCGAAGCAGGCTCCGATGCGGCGGACATCCCCGCGTCCGATGCCGGCGCGCCCGAGCGCGTGGCGCAAGTGCTCCAGCAGGTCTCCGAGCCCTCGCGCCAGGGGCACTGAGCCGCCAGCCGACCCGAGACCTCCCCCGCCCCCTTTCCTTCCCGGAGATTCCCCATGGCCCTGGACCTCTACAGCGCCCGCGGCACGCCCGTGGAACTTCAAAGCCTGAACTGGCACGACATGGTGCGCTCGCCCATCAGCAAGCTCGACGACGACGCCTTCACCCGCGTGCGCATCCTGCTCATGTCCGCCCTCGAAGACCAGGCACTGCGCTTCGCGCACGCGGCGACGCGTGCCGGCGTCGAGCTGCGCGAGGGCCTGGCCCGTGTGCGGCGCATCGAGCTGCACCAGGGCCTGGCCCTGCGGTCCCTGCTGGGCGCCGATCATTCGCCGCTGGAGCTGGCGCTGGCCCACAAGCAATGCGCGATCGAGGTGGGCGCGGAGCTGGCGCAACGCGAACCCGACGAGGCCGTGGCGCGAGCCCTGCGCTTCGTCCTGCTCGAAGACCTGGACCACCTCTATCGCTTCGCCGCGCTGATCGACCGGGTCGAAGGCAAGGACGCCAACAACATCCTGCAGAGCTACACCGACATCCTGCCTTCGCGCCCGAGCATCCTGCAGCATCGCGCGCCCCACGACGACCTGCTCGTGCCCTACGACTGCACCACCGTGCGCCTGCCGAGTCGCCTGCATGTGCTGTGCATGCTGGCCGGTGCGTCGCAGATGCGCGAATCCTTCGCCCATGCGGGCTCGGGGCAGGCCGACCCGGTGGTGCGCCAGCTGCTGGCCGAAATCGCCTCCATCGAGGAACAGCACGCCACGCATTTCGAGTCCCTGCTCGATCCGCGCGAGACCTGGCTGGAGCAGTGGCTGCTGCACGAGGCCGCCGAGGCCTGGTGCTATCACGCCTGCGTGCAGCAGGAGAGCGAATCGCGCATCAAGGCGCTGTGGGAACAGATGCTGGACTACGAGATCGGGCAGTTCCATTTCGTGGCCGGGCTGCTGCGCACCCAGCAGGGCCAGGACCCGCAGCGCCTGGTGCCGCGCGAGCTGCCCGAGCCCCTGCGCTTCGGCAGCCAGCGTGAATTCGTGCGCAAGGTGCTGCGCGAGGAACTCGAGCTCAGCGTGGCCTCGCAGCGCTATGTGCCGCGCAGCCAGGAAAGCCAGGCCACGCGCGACTACCGCGCGCAGGTGGATGCGGAGGGCTCGCCCAGCGAGGCCGTGGCCGCCGGCTACACCTGGAGCCCCGGCACCGAGCTGGCACGGCTGCACCCGGCCGGCGCCTGAGCCCGCCCCGCCTGAGCCCGCCCCGCCTGAGCCCGCCCCGCCTGAGCCCACCCCGCCTGAGCCCACCCCGCCTGAGCCCACCCACCTTCCAGGAGTCCCACCATGAAGGACCAAGTCCCCCACATGGGCAGCAACCGTACCGGCGTGCAGATGTCTCCGCTGGACGCCCGACGCATGCACGAGCAGCAGGGGGCGGTCGCCCCCGCGGCGCTGCAGTCCCCGGGAGCCGCGGCGAGCGCCGACATGCGTGCCCGCTACATCGTCGACGCCGCGCCCCTGGGTTCGGTACCGCCTCCGGGCAGTGTCAAGGGCGTGCTCAACACCGGGGTGGCCATGATCAGCGGCAACAGTCCCCAGTTGCTGCTGGACAAGCTCGGCGAGCGCCTGGCCTTCGAACGCACCGCGACCCGGATCTGCGACGTGCTGATCACCAAGGTGCGGGCCACCCAGGGGGAGCATGGCGATGCCCTGCTGCCCCTGGACATCCTGCTGAGCATGCGCGACCAGGAGGCCGAGCATTTCGCGCTGCTGGCCCGCTGCATCGAGGACATCGGCGGCGACAGCACCGCCCAGACCCCGGGGGCCGACCTGGTGGGGGTGGAATCGACCGGCTTGCTGCAGGCCGTCGGCGACCCCCGCACCACCGTCGTGCAGTCCCTGCACGCACTGCTGATCTCGGAGCTGGCCGACAACAGCGGCTGGGAGGTGCTGGTCGCGCTGGCCGCGGCGCACAGGCACACGGCCATGCTGCGCGAGTTCGAGCGCGCGCTGGAACGCGAACGCGCCCACCTGCAGACCGTGAAGGCCTGGTTCGAACGCCACACCCTGGGCGCGCCGACGGCGCCCGAGTATCCGCACTGAAACCCCAGGCATTGTGCGGTCGGTCAAGGCCGAGCCCGGCCTTCGGCGCGATGATTCCGGCCGGGCGGGGCCGCGCAAGTCCCCGCGGGAGTGGACCATGGACCCTCGATGCCACGGGTGGCCGGGCGCGCGTGCCTGGAGTCTGGCTGTTCAGGCCCTGCTCTGGCTGGGCGGATCCTGTCTGGTATGCGCCCTGAGCGTGCAGGGGCCGGCGCTTCGGACGGCGGCCGCGCAGCCGCTTCCCCAAGGGGCCGCCCCGATGCCCCCGCAGGGCTTGCCACAGGCGCCTGCTCCAGGCCTGCCCGCGAACCCGCCCCTGGGCGGGCTGCTGGACGCCGCGCAGCTCGAACGCCTGGTGGCGCCGGTGGCCTTGTTCGACGACGAACTGCTGCTCGATACCCTCGACGCCAGCCTGCATCCGGTGCAGGTGCTGCAGGCACGGCGCCTGGCCCGGGAGGGCTCGGGCCAGGCTTCGCCGACCTGGGCACCGAGCGTGCGCGAGCTGCTGCGCCTGCCCAGGGTGCTCGACATGCTGGCCGATCATCCCGCCTGGGCCGAGGCCCTGGGTCGCGCCTACGACCAGCAGGGCCCGGAGCTCATGGACGCGGTGCAGCGCCTGCGCTGGCGCGCCCTGGACGCCGGCACCCTCGACCCCACGGACCAGCGCGTGGTGGACATCGCCGACGGCATCATCTCCATCCACGCGGTGGCCTGGATGGCCGTGCCGCAGTACGACCCCTGGTGTGTCTACGGGCCCTGGTCGTCGGGTGCCATGCAAGGCTTCGACTACCAGCCCTTCGCGCCCGATTGCGGCTTCACGGCGGGCCAGGCCCTGGTCCTGGTCGAGCCCGTGCCCTTGCTGGCCGGACGCTGGGTGTGGGGGGCCATCGACTGGCGCGGCCGCCGCGTGCGGGTGGACCGGGATCAGTGGCGGCGCCATGCGCCGGGCCATGCCTTGCCGCCCTCCTGGGGCCCGCGCCCGCCGCGGGCCCCCGAGCAGCCGCTGCAACCCCGGCCGCCCGCACCGCCCCCCGGCAGTCCCCTCGAGCCCTTGCGCCGCGGTCCGGGCCTGCGCATGCCCGCGCCCTCCCAACCGCAGGCGCCCCGGCCCGCCAGCCCGTTGCCGCGGCCGCAGGGCGTGCCCGCGCCACAGGCCGCGCCGTCACCCCCTTCACCCCCGCCACCCCCGCTCCCCGCGAGACCGCCGCGCCCGGATGAGCGGCCGCGCTTCCCGGCGCCGGCGCCGCGGATGCAGCAGCAGGGGCCACAGCCAGGGCAGAGGCAGGCGCCGCAATGGCAGCGGCAACAGCCGCCGCCTGGGCCGCAACCACCACAGCAGCAACAGCAGCAACGGCAGCCGCCAGGACCGCAACCACAACAGCAGCAGCAACTTCAGCAACGGCAGCCCGGCCCGCAGCGTCAGCAGCGGGGGCCTCGGGACGCTGAGCCTGGGTAGTGTCGGGCCGGGGAATCAGTCCCGCGTCGAGGATGCGGGCCTCAGGCCGGCGTCCTCGCTGACCCCGATCGCCGCGGCGCTCCAGTCCATGTCGCCGCGCTGGCGCGCCAGGGCCGACAGCAGGCGCCCCTGCACCAGCTGCGCCAGGGGCATGGGCATGGCCACCTTGCGCGCCGCGCCCAGCACGAGGTCGGCGTCCTTCAGGCCCAGGGACAGCTTGAAGCCCGCCGGCTCATAGGCATGCTGCGCGATCTGGCGCCCATAGTTCACCATCACCGGAGCCGGGAAGATGGACTGGGTCAGCACCTCGGCGGTGCGCTCGCGGGGCAGGCCGTAGCGTTCGCCCAGGGTCATCGCCTCGGCCAGGGACTCGATCGCCGCCATGAGCATGAAATTGCCCGACAGCTTGAGCACGTTCGCCGCCGCCGCGTCCTCGCCCAGCTCGAACACGCGCTGGCCCATGGCCTGCAGCGCGGGCATCACGGCCTGGCGCGCCGCCTGCGGGCCCGCGCAGAGCACGAACAGCTTGGCGGCGGCGGCCGCGTCCGGGCGACCGAACACGGGTGCGGCCACGTAGTGCGTGCCGCGTGCGGCGTGCAGCGCCACCAGTTCCTGGGTGGTCTGCGGCGAGACCGTGCTCATCGACAGGTGAATGCCGCCCTCGCCGAGTTGCCGGCCGATGCCGTGCTCGCCCTGCACCAGCTCGCGCAGGGCCGCATCGTCCGACAGCATGGTCACGACCACGCCCGAGGCCTGCGCCACGTCGCGCGCATGGGGTACCAGTCGAGCGCCCTCGCGCACCAGATCCTGCGCTTTTTCGGGCGAGCGGTTCCACACGGTGAGCCGAAAGCCCGCGCGCAGCAGATTGGCGGCCATGCCGCGGCCCATGCTGCCCAGGCCGATGAATCCGATGTCCATGGTGTGCCCTCCGTGCTTGTCTCAGGCCTGGGCGGCCTGTTCGTCCAGGTCCAGGGCCGGATAGTCGGTGTAGCCGGCGGGCCCCGGGGTGTAGAAGCTTTGCGGGTCGGGCTGGTTCAGCGCCGTGTCGCGGCGCAGGCGCAGCGGCAGGTCCGGGTTGGCGATGAAGGCCCGGCCGAAGGCGATCGCGTCGGCGCGCCCCGACTCGACGGCCTCGATGGCCATCGCGCGGTCGTAGCCGTTGTTGGCGATGTAGGCGCCACGGAAGGACTTGCGGGCCGCCGCGTAGTCGAACCCGGGCAGGTCGCGCGCGCCCCCGGTGGCGCCCTCGATCATGTGGATGAAGGCGACTCCGCGTTGATCCAGCTTGTCGATCAGGTGCCCGAAGGTCGCCTGCGGATGGCTGTCGGAGATCGCATTGAAGGGGGTGAGGGGCGACAGGCGGATGCCCACGCGCGCGGCGCCGATCTCGGCCACCACGGCGTCCACGATGTCCAGGGCGAAGCGGCAGCGCGCGGCCACCGAGCCGCCATAGGCGTCGTCGCGGCGGTTGGTGCCGTCGCGCAGGAACTGGTCGATCAGGTAGCCATTGGCGCCGTGGATCTCCACGCCGTCGAAGCCGGCGCGCAGGGCGTTGGCCGCGGCGCGCCGGAATTCGCCCACCACCTCGGCGATCTGTTCCACGCTCATCGCCAGGGGCACCGGAATGTCCCGCTTGCCCTGGTGGGTGTAGGCGACCACGCCCTCGGGCGCCAGCGCGGAGGGCGCGAAGGGCTGCAGCCCGCCGCTGAGTTCGGGGTGGCTGATGCGCCCGACGTGCCAGATCTGCGCCAGCATTTTGGAGCCGGCCTGGTGCACGGCGTGGGTGATGGCCTTCCAGCCCTCGACCTGGGCATCGGAATAGATGCCCGGCGTGGCCATGTAGCCCTTGCCGCGCGGCGAAATCTGCGTGCCTTCGCTGATGATCAGCCCGGCGCCGCTGCGCTGGCGGTAGTACTCGACGTTGATGTCGCTGCCGGGCACGTCCCCGGCGGCTTCGTCGGCGCGGCAGCGGGTCAGCGGCGCCATGACGATGCGGTTGGCGATGTCGATGCAGCCGATGCGGCCTGGCTGGAACAGCCGGGCTTCCTGGTTCTTGGGGGCGTTCATGCGCGGGTCCTTGGTCTTGGGGTTCGCCGGAACGAGTACGGCGGCGCCCGGCGCCGCCATACTCCGTGAAAACCCTGAGATTATGGCGGCTTCCCGCGGATCCTGCAGTGCGCCTCGCTGCCCTCGGATGCCTAGGCCGGACGGCGCGCCCACCACAGCCCGGTCGAGGGCGTGAAGCTGCCGTCGGGCTCCACCCGCAGGGCCTCGCGCACTTCCCGCGGCGCGCCCTGCATCAATTCCCGGATGGCCCGCACCATGGTCTCGGGCGTGCGCATGCGCTGCACCCAGGCCTCGAACTGCAGGCGCGTGGGCCAGCGCTGCTCGTGCAGCAGCTCCATGCCGAGGCCTTGCAGCAGCCCCAGCCACTGCGTGCGCGTGCGGTTGCGCACATGGGAGGTGTCGCGCAGCAACTCGATGCATTGCAGGTGGGTGTCCACCAAGGCCTGCTCCGACCCCTCCAGGTCGATCACCAGCAGGTGCCCGCCGGGGCGCAGCACGCGGCGCAGCTCCGCCATGGCCTTCTCCAGCTTCGTCCAGTGATGGGCGCTGTAGCGCGTGGCCACGAGCTCGAAGCTCGAGTCGGCGAAAGGCAGGTCGTGCACGTCGCCGGCCTGGACACGCAGGCCGCCCAGGCCGCGTTCGGCGGCCGTGCGGCGCACCACCTCGAGCATGGATTCCGAGGCGTCGAAGGCGATCACCTCGTCGGCGACCTCGGCCAGGGCGTAGGCGAGGTGGCCGGCGCCGGTGCCCAGGTCCAGCGCCCGGGTGGGCCGGGGGTCGAGCCCGGCGAGCAGTTCACGCGCGCATTGCAGGTCGGGTCCGGCGGCATGCACCGTGCTGCTCAGGTAGGCCTGGGCGCGGGGATCGAAACGGGCGTTGACGGCGTCGAGATGGGATGACATCGGGCTTCTCCGGTCGGGGATTTCGGTGGTGCGTGCGGCTTTGCATCTACCATAGGCCGGGCTTGGGTCATGGAACAAGGCCCTTGCTTATCCTGGTATAAAAACCAGCAGCCTGTCACCCGAGAATCGACGTGGATGCTCCCGGGCCGGATAGCTCCGGCGAAGCCGAACAGCTTGGTGTGTTCCTGCGCGCCGCCCGCGAGCGCCTGCAACCCGAGGCCGTGGGGCTGCCCGCCGGGCGGCGCCGGCGCACCCGGGGACTGCGCCGCGAGGAGGTGGCGGCGCTGTGCGCGATCAGTCCGACCTGGTACACCTGGATCGAGCAGGGGCGCACCCAGGCGGTGTCCGTGGCCACGCTGGATGCCCTGGCGCAGGGCCTGCGCCTGAGTGCCGCCGAGCGCGCCTACCTGTTCGAGCTGGCGCGTCGTGCCGATCCGCGCGCCGCGCTGGTGTCACGCTCGCCGGTGGGCGAGCCCGAGGACCGTGCCTGCGCGAACCTGGTGCTCCAGATGCGCTGCCCTGCCTACGCGCTCGACGCCCATTGGGACCTGCTCGCCTGCAATTCCCAGGCGCGGCGCCTGTTCGCGCCCTGGCTGGGCGAGGACGGCCCCGGGGAGCCCAACCTTCTGCGCTGGGTCTACCGGGATCCCGCCGCGCGCGCGTGGATCGTCGACTGGCCGCTTCGCGCGCGCCGCCTGGCCGCGGAGTTTCGCGCCGACACCGCGGCGCTGCGCGAGGACCCGCGACATCGCCGTTTCGTCGCCACGCTGCGCGCGCAAAGCACGGAATTCGATGGCGCCTGGCGTTCGCAGCAGGTGCTCGAACGCGAGGGCGGGCTGCGCGCCTTCGCCACCGCCGAGGGCCCGCGCGATTATCGCCAGTTCACCCTGCGCGGCGGCGTCGCGGGCGGCGTCAAGCTGATCGTGCTGCACCCGGCCTGAGCCCCTGCGCGCGCCGGGGCGGGAACCGGCTGCAGGCCCTAAGATGCCGGGCGAGACAAGGTCCGGGGCGTTGCCCCGCAGCCCCGGGACAACCAGCTTCGAATCCGGATCACCGGCCATGGCCCAGGCTTTTCCTGCAAGGCCCGCCGCGCGCGCGCGGCGGGTGATGGTCCTGCTGCTGCTGGGCGCCGCCAGCCTGCTGGGCTGGCGCCTGGTCCAGCGAGCGCCGGCGCGGGCCGCGCAGGCGGCCCCGGCTCCCGCGGCCGTGCCGGTCACGGTGCGGCCCGCGCTGCGGGCCGACGTGCCGCGGGTGCTGCTGGGCGTGGGCACCGTGCTGGCACGGCGCAGCGTGACCGTGCGCACGCAGATCGACGGCAGGCTGGAATCCCTGGGGTTCCAGGAGGGGCGGGAAGTGCGCGCCGGACAGGTCCTGGCGCGCATCGACCCGCGCGCGCTGCGCGCCCAGCTCGAGCAGGCGCGGGCGGCGAGGGCGCGCGACCAGGCCCAGCTCGCCGACGCGCGCCTGGAGCTCGGGCGCACGCAGGCGCTGGTGCGGGCCGGCGCGGCCCCGGCCCAGAGCCTGGATACCCAGCGCGCGCTGGTGCGCCAGCTGGACGCGGCGGTGCAGGCCGACTCCGCCCAGGTCGACTACGCGGGCGTGCAGCTGGGCTACGCCACGATTCGCGCACCCATCAGCGGCCTGGCCGGCGCGCGCCTGGTCGACGCCGGCAACATCGTGCACCCGACCGACCCCGGCGGCCTGGTGGTGATCAACCAGATCGACCCCATCGACGTGGCCTTCAGCCTTCCCGGCCAGTCGGTGCAGGCCATCAACCAGGCGCGCGCCCGCGGCCCGCTGCGGGTGCTGGCCTACGCCCCGGGGCAGCAGCGCCCCGAGGCCAGCGGAACCCTGGTGCTGGTGAACAACCAGGTCGACGCGGCCAGCGGCACCATCGCCTTGAAGGCCCGTTTCGCCAACCCGGGGCACCGGCTGTGGCCGGGCCAGTACCTGCGGGTGCGCCTGGTGCTGGGGCAGTTCCGCGACGCCGTGATCGTGCCCGATTCGGCCGTGCAGAGCGGACAGGCGGGAAGCTACGTGTACGTGGTGGATGCGCGGCATCGTGCCCGGGTGCGGCCCGTGACCGTGGGCCAGGAGCGCGATGGCGTCGCCGTCATCGCCCAGGGGCTGAAGGCCGGCGAGCGGGTGGTGGTGGCCGGGCAGTACAAGCTCAGTCCGGGCGCGCTGGTGCGCGAGCTGGCGCCTCGGTGATGTCCGCTCCATGAGCTTCTCGGCCGTTTTCATCCGCCGACCCATCGGCACCTCGCTGCTGGCGCTGGCACTGCTGCTGGTGGGCGTGGTGGCCCTGCCGCTGTTGCCGGTGGCCTCCCTGCCGGACGTGGAATACCCGACGATCCAGGTCAGTGCCAACCTGCCGGGGGCCAACCCGCAGGTCATGGCCTCCACCGTCGCGCAGCCGCTGGAAACCCAGTTCGCGGCCATTCCGGGCCTGGCGCAGATGACCTCCACCAGCGCACTGGGCAGCACCCAGATCACCCTGCAGTTCGACCTGCGTCGCGATATCGACAGCGCCGCGATGGACGTGCAGTCGGCCATCAACGCGGCGGCCGGACAGTTGCCCAGGAACCTGCCGAGCCCGCCCACCTTTCGCAAGATCAACCCGGCCGAGTTCGCCGTGCTGGTGCTGGCGGTGCAGTCGCCGACCCTTCCCATCACCCAGGTCGACGACTACGCCGAGGTGGTGCTGGCGCAGCAGATCTCCCAGATACCCGGAGTGGGCAGCGTGGACATCGGCGGGCGCCAGAAGCCGGCCATCCGCATCCAGGTGGATCCGACCCGCCTGGCGGCCATGGGGCTGAGCCTGGAGGACGTGCGCGCGGCCATCGGCCAGGCCTCGGTGAGCCAGGCCGCCGGCAGCCTCAGCGGCAAGGACCGCAGCGCGGCCATCTACACCAACGACCAGATCACCCGCGCCGCCCCCTGGAACGATACCGTGATCGCCTGGCGCAACGGCGCGCCGGTGCGGGTGCGCGACATCGGCCGCGCTGTGGACGGGCCGGAGAACGTGCTCACCGGCGCCTGGGGCTTCCGCGGCGCCGCGGCCCCGGCGGGAGACCGCCTGGACAACGGGCGCGCCATCATCCTGTTCGTGCACAAGCAGCCGGGCGCCAACGCCATCGACACGGTCGAGCGCATCCAGGCCGAGCTGCCGCGCCTGCGCGCGGCGATTCCGCCCGCCATTCGCATCAACACCCTGATCGACCGCACCCAGAACATCCGCGCGTCCATGCACGATGTCGAGCGCACCCTGCTCATCACCGTGTGCGCCGTGGTGCTGGTGATTTTCGTGTTCCTGCGCAACCTGTGGTCGACCCTCATCCCCGGCCTGACCGTGCCCCTGGCGCTGCTGGGCACGGCCGGCGCCATGTACCTGCTGCACTACAGCCTGGACAACCTGTCGCTGATGGCCCTGACCATTTCGGTGGGTTTCGTGGTGGACGACGCCATCGTCATGCTGGAAAACATCTACCGGCATGTCGAGGGGGGCATGCAGCCCCTGCAGGCCGCGCTGCAGGGCGCGCAGGAAATCGGCTTCACCATCGTGTCCATCTCGGTCTCCCTGGTCGCGGTGTTCATTCCCCTGCTGTTGATGGGGGGCATCGTGGGGCGCCTGTTCCGGGAGTTCGCGGTCACCGTGAGCCTGGCCATCGGCATCTCGGTGCTGGTGTCCCTGACCCTGACCCCGATGATGTGCTCGCGCTTCCTGCGGGACGAACACGCGCGCGGCCACGGGCGCCTGTATCGTGCCTTCGAGCGGGGTTTCGACGCGCTGCGCGACGCCTACCGGCGCGCCCTGGACCATGTGCTGCAGCATCCGTTGCTCACCCTGTGCGTGTTCTTCGCGACCCTGGTGACCACGGTGATGATGTTCGTGTTCAGTCCCAAGGGCTTTTTTCCGCAGCAGGACATCGGCTCGATCTTCGGCTTCGCCCAGACCGCGCAGGACGCTTCCTTTCCAGCGATGAGCCGGCGCATCCACGCGCTGGCCAAGGTGGTGGGCAGCGATCCCGACGTCAGCGGCATGGGGGTGTTCGCGGGCGGAACCACGGCCAACACGGGGGTGTTCTTCATCGCCTTGCGCCCGAAGGCCGACGGGCGCAAGGCCAGCGCGCAGCAGGTCATCGACCGCCTGCGCCCGCGCATCGCCCAGGTGCAGGGCATCCGGCTGTTCATGCAGGCGCCGCAGGACATCAACGTGGGCGGCCGCCTCGCCCGCACCCAGTACCAGTACACCCTGCAGGACAGCGACATCGACGAGCTCAACACCTGGGCTCCGCGCCTGCTGGCGCGCCTGAAGCGGCTTCCCCAGCTGACCGACGTGGCCTCGGACCAGCAGAACCATGCACGCTCGGCGGTGGTCACGGTGGACCGTGAACACGCGGCCAGTTTCGGCATCAGCCCGGCGCTGATCGACCAGACCCTGGACGACGCCGCGGGCCAGGCCCAGGTGGCGCAGTACTTCACGCAGACCAGCAGCTACCACGTGATCGAGGAGGTCAGGCCTTCCGAACAGCGCGACGCCGACCTGTTCGACAGGATCTTCATCCGCTCGCCCCTGAGCGGCCAGCAGGTTCCCCTGGCGGCGCTGGTCAAGGTGGACACCTCGAAGAGCGCCTACCTGATGATCAGCCACCAGGGTCAGTTCCCCGCCGTGACCCTGTCCTTCAATCTCGCCCCCGGCGTCGCGCTGGGAGAGGCGGTGGACGAGGTGCACAGGGTGGAGGCGCAGATGCGCATGCCCGCCACGGTGCGCGGCAGTTTCCAGGGCACGGCGCAGGCCTTCCAGCAGTCGCTGCGCACCCAGCCCTACCTGATCGCCGCGGCCCTGGTGTGCGTGTACATCGTGCTGGGCCTGCTGTACGAGAGCTACCTGCACCCGCTGACCATCCTGTCCACGCTTCCCTCGGCGGGGCTGGGGGCCTTGCTGATCCTGCGCGCCGGGGGCTACGACCTCAGCGTGATCGCCCTGATCGGGATCATCCTGCTCATCGGCATCGTGAAAAAGAACGGCATCATGATGATCGATTTCGCACTCGACGCCGAGCGCCGCCGCGGCCTGGCCCCGCGCGAGGCCATCCGCGAGGCCTGCCTGCTGCGCTTTCGTCCGATCATGATGACCACCGCCTGCGCGCTGCTGGCGGGCCTGCCGCTGATGCTCGACCATGGGGCCGGATCCGAGCTGCGGCGTCCGCTGGGCTACGCGATGGTGGGCGGGCTGCTGGTATCGCAGGCCATGACCCTGTTCACGACGCCGGTGGTCTACCTGTACCTGGATCGCGCCCACGGCTGGTTCCTGCGCGCCCGCCAGGCCAGGGCCGAGCGCCGCGCCGCGGCGCAAGGCGCGCCGCGGGACGCCGGCTAGCCGCGACTCAGTGCGCCAGGAAGCCGGTGGACAGCCAGGGCACCGCGGCCACCACCACGATGCCGGCGAGCAGGGCGGCCAGGTAGCCCAGCAGCGGGCGCACGCCTTCCTCGGGCGCCACGCGCCCGATGGCGCAGGCGGCGTAGTAGCCCACGCCCAGCGGAGGCATGAACAGGCCCAGGCCCATCGACAGCACCACCACCATGGCGTAATGCACCTCCTGGATGCCCAGCTGGCGCGCGATGGGAAACAGCAGCGGGCCGAACAACACCATGGCCGGAATCCCCTCCAGCACCGAGCCCAGCAGCACGAACAGGGGGATGGAGGCGGCCAGGAACACCGGCCCGCCGCCGGGCAGGGAGCCCATGGCCTGCGCCAGCGAGCCCGAGAACCCGGACTGGGTCAGGCCCCAGGCGATGGCCGTGGCGGTGCCGATGATGAACAGGATGGCCCCGGACAGGCTGGCCGTCTCCACCAGCATGGGCAGGAGCCTGCGCCAGTCGAATCGGCGATACACCAGCAGCCCGATGGCGGTGGCGTAGACGATGCCCAGCGTGGACACCTCGGTGGCGGTGGCGACACCGTCGACCACGGCGGCGCGGATCACGAAGGGCAGGGCCAGCGCCGGCGCGGCCACCAGCCCCAGGCGCAGCACCTCGGCGCGCGGCGCGCGCTCGCGTCGCGAGCCGCGGCCGCGGTTGCGCCAGCCGATCACCAGGCACAGGCCCAGGCCCGTGACCAGGGCCGGCAGCAGCCCGCCGGTGAACAGCGCCGAGATCGACACCCCGGTGACCGAGCCGATGGTGATCAGCACCAGGCTGGGCGGCACGGTCTCGGTCTGCGCGCCGGTGGCGGCCAGCAGCGCCACCAGCTCGCCCTTGCTGCTGCCCAGGCGCTGCATTTCCGGAAACAGGGCCGGGGCGATGGCGGCCATGTCGGCGGCCTTCGAGCCCGAGATGCCCGACACCAGGTACATGGCCCCGACCAGCACGTAGGACAGGCCGCCGCCCACGTGGCCCAGCAGGCTGGCCAGGAAGTCCACCATGGCGCGCGCCATGCCGGTCATCTCGATGAGCAGGCCGAGGAACACGA
>JAKBBK010000016.1 GCA_021808525.1 Pseudomonadota bacterium | reverse complement strand
CGCCAAGGCCATCGAGCGCATCGGCGACCACGCCAAGAACATCGCCGAGTTCGTGATCTACGTGGTGCGCGGCACCGACGTGCGACACAACAAGGAAGCCTTCAACGAGGTGGCGGGAACCCTCTGAACCCGCGACACGCGCGTCGCGGGACAGGCAGTCGCAGGCCCGAGTCCAACCCATGCCCAGCAACATCCTGATTGTCGAAGACGAACCCGCGATTGCCGAATTGCTCGCGGTGAACCTGCGCCACGCCGGGCATTGTCCCATCGTGGCCGGCAGCGCCGAGGAAGCCTTGCGCCTGATTCGCGACGTGCTCCCCGACGTGATGCTGGTGGACTGGATGCTCCCGGGCATGTCCGGCGTGGCCCTGCTGCGCGAACTGCGCCAGGGAGCGCGCACGCGGGGCATCCCGATGATCCTGCTGACCGCGCGCAGCGAGGAGACCGACACCATCGCCGGGCTCGACGCGGGCGCCGACGACTACATCACCAAGCCCTTCTCGCCCAAGGAACTGCTGGCGCGCATCCGCGCGGTGCTGCGCCGGCGTTCGCCGCAACTCACCGACGAGCCGGTGCGCGCGGGCGCGCTGGCCGTCGATCCGGGCACCCGCCGCGTCACCTGCACCGGGCCCGACGGCGCGGAAAAGGAGCTGCGCCTGGGGCCCACCGAGTTCAAGCTGCTGCACTTCATGATGACCCATCCGGAGCGCGTGCACAGCCGCGGCGCGCTGCTCGACAAGGTGTGGGGCGACCACGTGTTCATCGAGGAACGCACCGTGGACGTGCACATCAAGCGCCTGCGCGAGGCGCTGGCGCCGGCGAACTGCTCCGAGCTGGTCGAGACGGTGCGTGGAGCGGGCTACCGGTTCACGCAGCGCCAGGGCGCCACTGCCGGCGGCTGAGCAGCGGGCCCCGCCCATGCGTTCGGTGATTCTCCGCCTGGCGGCGATCGTGGCCGCGATGGTGCTGGCGGGCGCCCTGGTGGCGCACTGGCTGGGCGAGACCGCGGGCCTGGCGCTGGCTTGCGCCATCGCGCTGGGCGTGGTGGGCTTCGATACCCTGGCCCGCACCCGGCTGCTGTCCTGGCTGCGCTTTCCCCAGCGCGACAGCATCCCGGCCTCCTTCGGCGCCTGGGGCGAGGTGTTCTACCGCAGCGCGCGCCAGTTGCGCCTGTGGCAAAGCCGCGTGCAACGCGAGGAGACCAAGCTGGCACGGTTCATCGAGGCGCTGCAGGCCTCCCCCAACGGGGTGATGCTGATCGACGAGCAGGGCCAGATCGACTGGTGCAACGCCACCGCCGCGGGGCATTTCGGGCTCGACCCGAGGCGCGACATGCGCCAGCACGCGGTGCACCTGATCCGCAACCCGGAGTTCGTCGCCTACCTGGCGGGGCGCCAGTTCTCCGAGCCCCTGCTGATGCGCCGCAGCGGCAGCCACGGCACCCTGCTGCTGAGCGTGCAGGTGATTCCCTACGGCGAGGGAGACCGCCTGCTGCTGTCGCGCGACGTCACCCAGATCGAGCGCACCGAGGCGATGCGCCGCGACTTCGTGGCCAACGTCTCGCACGAGATCAAGACACCCCTGACGGTGATCGCGGGTTTCGTCGAGACCCTGCGCAGCCTGGATTTCTCCGCCGAGGAGCGCGAGAGGGTACTGGCGCTGATGCAGCAGCAAAGCGACCGCATGCGCCACCTGGTGGAGGACCTGCTGACCCTGGCCCACCTGGAAGGCGACCCGCACCAGCCCGCGGAGGAACTGCTGGACATGCCCAATATGGTGGCGCGCCTGGCCGCCGATGCGCGGGCGCTGTCGGGCGGGCGCCACCGCATCGAGGCCGAGGCCGACCTGAGCAAGCTGCGCGGCGCCGGCGGCGAACTCTCCAGCGCCTTCGGCAACCTGGTGAGCAATGCCGTGCGCTACACCCCCGATGGCGGGCTGATCCAGATCCGCTGGCGCGTGCTCGACACCGGGCTGGGCGATGCGGTGGGCGAGTTCAGTGTCAGCGACAACGGCATCGGCATCGCCTCCGAGCACATCCCGCGCCTGACCGAGCGCTTCTACCGCGTGGACCGCGGGCGTTCGCGCGAGTCGGGCGGCACCGGGCTGGGCCTGGCCATCGTCAAGCACGCGCTGTTGCGCCACCAGGCGGAACTGCGCATTTCCAGCCAGCTGGGCGAGGGCAGCACCTTCAGCGCCCGCTTCCCCGCGCAGCGCGTGGTGCTGCCGCAGCCGGTGGCGCCGCAGGAAGCGGCCGTCGCGCAGGGCTGAGCCGGCGGGCCCGCGCCGCTGGCCCCGGCGGCTGCTCAGCCGGCCTCGGGGTTGCGCGAATCGATCAGCACCTGGTGGCTGCTGCGCCCGCTGTGCCAGCCGCGGGCGCGGCGCCAGTTGCCGGCGCCGTCCATGTCCCAGGCGTTGCCGGGGTTGATCCAGTGCACGCGCAGGCCCTCGCGGATCACCTTGGCCTTGGCCTCGGGGTCGAGGATGGGCGCGGCGATCTCGACCCGGCGGAACAGGTTGCGCTCCATCCAGTCGGCCGAGGAGATCCAGACATCCTCGGCGCCGTCGTTGTGGAAATAGA
The DNA here is from genome assembly GCA_021808525.1 of Pseudomonadota bacterium. Lineage (GTDB taxonomy): Bacteria > Pseudomonadota > Gammaproteobacteria > Burkholderiales > Burkholderiaceae_C > Thiomonas_A. The sequence continues at coordinate 43,032 of JAKBBK010000016.1, read as the reverse complement.
ACACCCGCGAGTGCTCCAGGAAGCGTCCGATCACCGAGCGCACGCGGATGTTTTCCGACAGGCCGGCGATCCCGGGGCGCAGCATGCAAGGTCCGCGCACCAGCAGGCGGATTTCCACGCCGGCGCGCGCGGCCTTGTACAGCTCGCCGATCACCGTGGGCTCGACCAGGGCGTTCACCCTCGCCCAGATGCGCGCCGTCTTGCCCGCGCGAGCCAGCCGGGCCTCGTGGCGGATGGCGCGGATCAGCTTGTCCAGCAGCGAAAAGGGCGATTGCCACAGGCGGCGCAGCGGAGCGAACTTGGAAGATCCGGTGATTTCCAGGAATACCTGGTTGACGTCGGCGCAGATGGCCTCGTCGGCGGTCATGAGCCCGAAATCGGTGTACAGGCGCGCGGTGCGGGTGTGGTAGTTGCCGGTGCCCAGGTGCACGTAGCGCCGCAACTGCCCGGCGCGGCGCCCCACGCGCTCGCGGCGCACCACCATGAGCATCTTGGCGTGGCACTTGAAGCCCACCACGCCGTAGACCACGTGCGCGCCCTCGGCCTCCAGGCGCGCCGCCCAGTTGATGTTGGTCTCCTCGTCCAGGCGGGCCATCAGCTCCAGCACCACGGTGACTTCCTTGCCGTTGCGCGCGGCCTCGATCAGCGCCTCCATCAGCTCGGAGGTGTGGCCGGCACGGTAGATGGTCTGCTTGATGGCCAGCACCTGCGGGTCGCGCGCGGCGGTGCGCACCAGGTCCACCACCGGGGCGAAGCTGTCGTAGGGGTGGTGCAGCAGCACGTCGCCGGCGCGGATGTGCTCGAACAGCTCGGGCTCGGCGCCCGGCCAGCCGGGCAGGGGAGCCGGCAGATGGGGCGGGTAGGTCAGGCGCGACTGGGGCAGCATGTCGATGATCGCCTGCAGGCGCGCCAGATTGACCGGGCCGTCCACGCGGAAACAGTCGCGTGCGTTCAGGCCGTTCTCGCGCATCAGGCGCTCGAGCAGGGGCTGCGGGCAGGCGGCGTTGACCTCCAGGCGCACGGCGTCGCCGTAGTGGCGCGCGCGCAGCTCGCCCTGCAGGGCGGTGCGCAGATTGGTGATCTCGTCGTCGTCCACGAACAGCTCGCTGTTGCGGGTGACGCGGAACTGGTGCACGCCCAGCACCTTCAGGCCCGGGAACAGGTGTCCGGCGTAGGCCTGCATCAGCGAGGACAGCAGCACGAAACTGTGCAGCTTGTCGTCTTCCACCAGTTCGCCGGGCAGTTCCAGCACCCGCGGCAGGGCCCTGGGCGCCTGGATGATGCCCAGGTCCACATTGCGCCCGAAGGCGTCCGTGCCTTCGAGCATGACGGCGAAATTCAGGCTCTTGTTGAGCACCTTGGGAAAGGGGTGCGCCGGGTCGAGCCCGATGGGCGTGAGCACCGGCAGCACCTCGCGCTCGAAGTAGGCGCGGGCCCAGCGCTCCTGGCGCTGGGACCATTCGCCGCTGGTGACGAAGCGCACGCCCACGTCGTGCAGCATGGGGTAGATGGACTGCTGCAGCAGCCGGTATTTCTCGGCCACCAGCGCGTGCGCCTCGTCGGCGATCAGGCGCAGCGCCTCGGCCACCGGCAGCCCGTCGGGCGTCAGGGCCGCCGGCTCATGCTCCAGCACATCCTGCAGCTGCGCCACGCGGGTCTCGAAGAATTCGTCCAGGTTCGACGCGACGATGCACAGGTAGCGCAGGCGCTCCAGCGGCGGGATGGCCGGATCCTGTGCCTGGGCCAGCACCCGGCGGTTGAAGGCCAGGATGCCGATTTCTCGGTTGATCAGGGGTGAAGGCGCTGGCTTGGCCATGGAAGATTCGGAAACGGGAAACTGCCGCGTGCGGAGGCGCGAAAGGCTTACGATCCCACATTCCCGTGAAATCTACATGACATCGTCAAGGGCGTGTCATGCGGCCGTGTTCAACTTGCGCCATGTCCCTGAAAGTCCAGCACCTCGCCGCCGTCGACCTAGGCTCCAACAGCTTTCGGATGCTGGTGGGCAAGGCCGCCGAAAGTCCCCACGGCGCGCAGATCTATCCCCTGGATTCCCTGCGCGAGCCGGTGCGCCTGGGCGCGGGCCTGGACGAGAACAAGAGCCTGACCGAGGAAAGCCAGCAGCGGGCGCTGGCCACGCTGCGTCGTTTCGGCGAGCGCCTGCGCCAGTTCCACCCCGAGCGGGTGCGCGCGGTGGCCACCAACGCGGTGCGCGTGGCCAAGAACGCCCCGGCCTTCCTGGAGCGCGCGCAGCAGGCGCTGGGTTTCCCCATCGAGGTGATCGCGGGGCGCGAGGAAGCGCGCCTGGTCTACATCGGCGCGGCCCATTCGGTGACCCCCTCGGCGGGGCACCGCCTGGTGGTGGACATCGGCGGCGGTTCCACCGAATTCATCATCGGCTCCGGCCTGGAGCCGCGCATGATGGAGTCCCTGTACATCGGCTGCGTGTCCATGACCCGCGAGTTCTTCCCCGCAGGGCGGGTCGACGAGCAGCGCATGAAGTCCGCCGAGCTGGCGGCGCGGCGCGAGATCCAGATCATCGCGCGCGACTTCCGCAAGACGGGCTGGGCCTCCGCGGTGGGCTCCAGCGGCACGGCACGCGCGCTGGCGGACATTCTCGTGGGCAGCCAGCTCAACGATGCCGGCGCCAGCCTGGGCATCACCCGTGCCGGGCTGCGCCGCCTGCGCAAGATCTACGTGCAGGCCGAGGACCTGAGCACCTTGCGCATGCCCGGGCTCAAGCCCGACCGCCTGCCGGTGGCCGCCGGCGGCCTGGCCATCATGCTGGCGGTGTTCGAGGAACTGGGCCTGAAGGACATGGAGGCCACCGACGCCGGCTTGCGCCTGGGCGTGCTGTACGACCTGCTGGGGCGCGAGCAGCAGCAGGACATGCGCGAGCTCACGGTGCAGCAGTTCACGCAGCGCTACGGGGTCGACGCGCGCCAGTCGGCGCGCGTGGAGCAGCTGGCGTTGCGATTGCTGGAGCAGCTCGATCCCGGGGCTTCGGCCGAGCGCCGCCAGGCGCTGCGCTGGGCGGCGCAGCTGCACGAGGTGGGGCTGTCCATTTCCCACAGCGCCTACCACAAGCATTCGGCCTACATCGTCGGCAACGCGGACATGCCGGGGTTCTCGCGCAGCGAGCAGGCGGCGATGGCCGAGATGCTGCTGTGCCATGGAGGCAAGCTGAAAAAGCTGGGTGCCCTCACCGGGCCACCCGTCGACCTGCGCGCGCTGCTGGCCCTGCGCCTGGCCGTGCTGCTGGCGCGCAACCGGCGCGACGTGGAGCTCGACGGAGGCCTGCGCCTGGTGGCCGGGCCGCAGGGGGTTTCCGGCACGCGCATCGAGGCCGCCGCGCGCTGGCTGCGCGCCTCGCCGCTCACCCAGTACAGCCTGGAGCAGGAAGTCTCCGAGTGGCAGCGCGTGGGCCTGGACCTGCAGTTGCAGCTCCAGGCCCAGGTGAGCGTCTGAGGCGGCCGGCCTCGGGGCGCTCTCAGGCGTTGCCGAGGAAATGCCGCGCGTAGCGCTGCTGCACGGCGTCCAGGCGCATCAGCAGCGGGAAGTCCGCGGTGTTGAAGTCGGGATCCCAGGCCGGGGCCCCGCAGACCCGCGCGCCCACGCGCAGGTAGCCCTTGAGCAGCGCGGGGGGCTCGGTGGGCAGGTCCTGGCGCAGGCTGTCCACCGGCAGCGCGAGCCGTGGCTGCACCTGGTCCTCGGCCGGCGCCAGGTGGGTGGCTCGCAGGCGCGCCCAGAGGCTGGCGGCGTAGTGCCCGCCATCGCGCATGGACACGCTGGAGCAGCCGATCATGGCCTGCAGCTCCTGACGTCGCATGTAGTCGGCCAGTCCCGCCCACAGGGCCAGGATGACGCCGCCGCTGCGATGGTCGCGGTGCACGCAGGCGCGGCCGAGCTCGAGCAGGCGCGGGCGCAGGTGCAGAAGGCGCGTGAGGTCGAACTCGGTTTCCGAGTACAGGCCGCCGATGCGCTTGGCCTGATGCGGGGGCAGTACGCGGTAGGTGCCCACCAGGCGGTCGTCGTCGTCGCGCGCCAGCAGGTGGTCGCAATAGGGGTCGAAGATGTCGATGTCGTATCCGGGCTCGGGGCTGCTCGCGCGGGCGCCGAGTTCCTCGACGAAGATCTTCCAGCGCAGTCTCTGGGCTTCCCGCACTTCGTCCTCGTGGCGCGCCCAGGAGATGCGCAGCTTGCCGCGTGCGCTGGCCGCGCCGCTCAGCAGCCGGCCCTGGCGGGCGGTATCCGCGGGGTCGTGATCGAACATGCCATGCTCCTCGTGTCAGATGTTGCAACACGATACGAGAGCCACATGTCGATCCCGTGACCGAACGGTGACGCCACGATGACAGCGCGCGCCACGCGTGGCGCCTCGGGCGCGAGGGCCGGGCGCGGGGGGCTCAGTCGAGCAGGTCGGGGCTGACGCAGGCTCGCAGCACGCGTGCCGGCTGGCCCGCGCGCTCGCGTTCGCACACCCACATGAGCCCGCCCTTGCGCAGGGTGAAGGGGGCCTGCGCCTCGCACAGCCAGCGCAGCGCCGCGCTGCCCAGGGCAGGCTGGTGCCCGCACAGCACCAGCGCATGACCGTCCTCGCGGCAGGATTCGACCACCCCCAGGATGTCCTCGACGGAGCGCTCGGGCGCCAGCTCGGGGCGCTCGACCGGGTAGTCGGCCAGGGCCAGCGCGGTCTGCCGGCTGCGCAGCGCGGGGCTGCAGCACACGGTCCAGGGCTTGGGCACATGGGCCTTGATCCAGGCGGCCATCGCGCTGGCGTCGCGCCGGCCCTCGCGGGTCAACGCGCGGCGCAGGTCGTCGCCGCCGGGGGCGGATTCCTCGGCCTCGGCGTGGCGCCAGAAGACTACATGCAACAGGGTGCTCATCGGAAAGGTCCGGCAGGGCCCGGCCTCGGCGTGCGCGCCGCGAGGCCTTGCGGCACTGTAGCGCGCCGAGAAGCCTGCGTGCAGGCCTTTCCCGCAGGAAACCAGGGGTTTCAGCAAGAATCCGTGTCGACCGGCGCACCGGCCAGGGCCATGGCCAGGCGGCGCGCCGCGGCCTGCAGGTCCAGCGCGTGCTGCTCCTCGAGCTCGCGGGCGCGCTGGAACAATCGTTCCCGCGAGGGCCAGCCGGCCGCGCGGCGCGCGAAGGCGATGGTGTTCTCGCCCTGCTCGGCGCTCATCGCGGCCACGCCGGAGTCGAAGGCCGCGCGCATGCGGCGGATGGCTTCGTCGCGCCGGAATTCCGGGGCCCACAGATTGGACACCAGCACTCCGCCGGGGCGCAGCGCGCGCGCGCAGGCGTCGTAGAACGCCTGGCTGGACAGGGATTCGGGCAGACCGGCGGAGTCGAAGCCGTCGAGCAGCAGTACGTCGCAGGACTGTTCGTGCTCGCGGATCCACAGCGCCCCGTCGGCCTGCACCACGGCGAAGCGCTGGTCGTCGGGCGGCACGGCGAAGGCGCCGCGCATGGCGATCACCTCGGGGTTGATCTCCACCGCCGTGAAGCGCGAGCCCGGCAGATGGGCATGGCAGTACTTGGCCAGGGAGCCTCCGCCCAGGCCGATCATCACCACATGTTCCGGCTGGGGCTGCAGCAGCACGAAGGCCATCATGGCCCGGGTGTAGTCGAGCACCAGGCGGTTGGGCTCGGCGCTGCGCATGCGACTCTGCAGGGCCGACATGCCGAAGTGCAGCGACACCTCGCCGCGCTCCTGGCACAGGAAGGGCTCGTCCGGCCGGCGTCGCCGTCGCATCATCCGGCCGAGCGGCGCAGCGCCGGGAACAGGATCACGTCGCGGATGCTGGGCGCGTCGGTCAGCAGCATGACCAGGCGGTCGATGCCGATGCCGCAGCCGCCGGCGGGGGGCATGCCCACCTCGAGCGCGCGGATGTAGTCGGCGTCGAAGTACATGGCTTCCTCGTCGCCGGCATCCTTGTTCGCCACCTGCGCGGCGAAGCGCGCCGCCTGGTCTTCCGGGTCGTTGAGCTCGGAAAAGCCGTTGGCGATCTCGCGTCCGGCGATGAACAACTCGAAGCGCTCGGCGACGCCGGGGTCGGAGTCGCTGGCGCGTGCCAGCGGCGAGACCTCCACGGGGTAGTCGACGATGAAGGTGGGCTGCCAGAGCCTTTCCTCGACCACGGCCTCGAACACGCCGAACTGCAGTTCCGGCACGCCCCAGTGGGCGGGGGCGGGTTCGCCGGCTCGCTGCAGCACGTCGCGCAGGGCCCGCGGGTCGTCCAGCGCCCGTGCGTCCAGCCCGGCATGCAGCGCCACGGCCTCGCGCACGCTCAGGCGCGCGAAGCCGGAGTCGAAATCGATCTCGCGCCCCTGGTACTGGAAGCGCGCCGCCCCGCGGGCGCGGATCGCGGCCTGGCGCAGCAGGCCCTCGGTGTAGTCCATCACGTCCTGGTGGTTCCAGTAGGCGCAATAGAACTCCATCATCGTGAACTCGGGGTTGTGGCGTACCGAGATGCCCTCGTTGCGGAAGTTGCGGTTGATCTCGAACACCCGCTCGAAGCCTCCGACCACCAGGCGCTTGAGGTACAGCTCGGGGGCGATGCGCAGGAACATCTCCTGGTCCAGCGCATTGTGGTGGGTGATGAAGGGCTTGGCGTTGGCGCCGCCGGGAATGGGGTGCAGCATCGGGGTTTCCACCTCGACGAAGCCGGCCTGCTCCATTTCCACGCGCAGCGCCGAGACGATGCGCCCGCGGTCCACGAAGCGCTGGCGCGACTCGGGCGTGACCAGCAGGTCCACGTAGCGCTGGCGGTAGCGCGTCTCCACGTCCTCCAGGCCGTGGAACTTGTCCGGCAGGGGGTGCAGGTTCTTGGCCAGCAGGCGCAGTTCGGTGGCCTGCACGGTCAGTTCGCCGCTGCGGGTCTTGAACAGGGTGCCCCGGCAGGCCACGATGTCGCCGAGGTCGAAGTGCTTGAAGGCGGCGTGACCGGCCTCGCCGGTATGGTCGTTGGTGACGTAGATCTGGATGCGTCCGCTGGCGTCCTGCAAGGTGCCGAAGCTGGCCTTGCCCATCACGCGCTTGAGCATCAGGCGCCCGGCCACCGAGACCTGGCGCGCCAGCGCCGGCAACTCGTCGCCGGGAACCGGGTCGTAGTCGGCATGCAGCGAGGCCGCGCGGGCGTCGGGCTTGAAGTCGTTGGGGTAGGCGCTGCCCTGGGCGCGCAGCGCGGCCAGCTTGGCGCGACGCTCGCCCAGCAGGGCCGAGGCGTTCGCTGGGCTGCTGGGCGCGCTCGCGTCGGGCGCTTCGGCGGATGGCTTGGTCATGAGGCGAGTTGTTGGCGAAGGTAGTCGATGGATGCGGTGGTCTCGTCGCTCAGGCCCTGGGCGTCGCGGGTCAGCAGGGCCTGTTCGATGCGCGTGGCCAGGGTCTTGCCGAGCTCCACGCCCCATTGGTCGAAGGGGTTGATGCCATACAGCCAGCCTTCGACCACGGTGCGGTGTTCGTACAGCGCGAGCAGGGCGCCCAACTGGTGCGGCCGCAGTTCGTGAATCCAGATGAAGGTCGACGGGCGTCCGCCCGGGCAGGCGCGGTGGTGGGCCGCGCGCAGCGCCTCGGCCGCCGGCATGCCCTGTTGCATCAATTCGCGCTGCCAGCTGGAGGCGTCCTTGCCGTTCCACAGCGCATCGGCCTGGCCGAGGGCATTGGACAGCAGCGCCAGGTGCTCGGCGTGGCGCGCGTGCCAGGGCCTGGCCACGGCGACGATCTCGTGGAACACCGGCACCGCCGCCTGGTGCAGCAGCTGGAAGTAGGTGTGCTGCACCGGCGTGCCCACGCCGCTGATCACCGCCGGCCCGCTGACCGCCACCGGCTGCAGCCCGTCGGCCGAGGTGGACTTGCCCAGCGACTCCATGAGCAACTGCTGCAGGTACAGCGGCATGTGGGCGAAGGCGTCGCCGTACAGCCCGATGGACAGCAGCGGCAGGCCGAAACGCACCCGATAGGCATGCGACAGGCCGGCCAGCAGGCCCGGGGCGCTGGAGACCAGCGGGGTCTCGAGGAAATGGCGGTCCATGTCCAGCGCGCCGGCATGCAGTTCGGCCACCGCTTCGGCCCCGAAGGCCAGCAACAGGGCCATGCCATGGGCGCTCCACAGGGAGAAGCGCCCGCCGATCTCGGGCAGCGAGCGGAACACCTGGCTCATGGGCATGCCGAATCGCTGGTAGGCGGCCTCGGCGTTGGCGGTCAGCGCGACCAGGCGGGCGCGGGCCTGCTCCGCGCCCAGGTGGGACTGCAGCCATTGCACCACCGACTCCGCGTTGCGCATGACCTCCTGGGTGCGGAAGGACTTGCTGTTGACCAGCACCCAGGTGCGCCTGGGGTCGCTGGCCTGCAGCGCGGCTTCCAGGGTCGAGCCGTCGAGGTTGGCCACCCAGTGCACGCGGCAACGCGGCTGCCGCAGTACCGCCAGCGCGGTGTGCAGCGCCAGCATCGGGGTCTCCGAGCCTCCGGCGCCGAGGTGGATGATGTCCAGTGGCTGTTCGGAGGAGCCGATCAGTTTCTCGGCCCATTCGACCATGCGCTCGTGTTCGGCCTGCAGGAAGGCGGCGGCCGCCGCGGCCGGTGCGTCGCGGCCCTGGGCGCCCAGGCGGGAAAGCATGTGCCAGGCCGGACGACCCTCGCTGCCGTTGAGTACGCTGCTGGAGACCAGCTCGCCGGGTTGCTGCGGCAGCGTGGCCAGGGTGGTGCGAGCCGTGGCAAGGGCCTGGGCGCCGTGGCGCGTGAACTCCAGGCGCAGCCCTGAGGTGTCGATGGAGGTGCTTGCGGGCATGTCGGGCGTCGGCCCGGCGCGCCGGGCGGTTCGGGAGGGCGGGTTGCACCGGCGGCATGCTTGCTCCCCCGGTGGCGTGCGTGGTACCCCCGCGCCAAACCTGGGGATTCTACCGGGTCCGCAGGGTTTTCCGGCGGACGTCCCCGCGCCGGCTCCTAGAATGCGTCGCGCGGCAAGCCGCCGCAGTTCGCACCGGACCCCCACCCATGATCTTCGTCACCGGAGGCGCCGGCTTCATCGGCGCCAATTTCGTGCATTCCTGGCTGCGTCGCAACGACGAGCCCCTGCTGGTGCTGGACGCGCTGACCTATGCCGGCAATCTGGAAAGCCTCGCCGATCTGCGCGCCGACGCGCGCCTGGGCTTCGAGCGCGTGGACATCTGCGACGGCGCCGCGGTGCGCGAATTGCTGCACAGGCATCAACCACGCGCGCTGGTGCATTTCGCCGCGGAAAGCCATGTGGACCGTTCCATCGACGGCCCCGGTGCCTTCATCCGCACCAATGTCCAGGGCACTTTCGAGCTGCTGGAGGCTGCGCGCGCCTACCACGCGGGCCTGCAGGGTCCGCAGGCGGCCGGCTTTCGTTTCCTGCACGTGTCCACCGACGAGGTCTACGGTTCGCTGGGGCCGCAGGACCCGCCTTTCCAGGAAACCACGGCCTATGCCCCCAACAGCCCCTACGCCGCCAGCAAGGCGGCCAGCGACCACCTGGTGCGGGCCTGGCACCATACCTACGGGCTGCTGGTGCTCACCACCAACTGCTCCAACAACTACGGGCCGTATCAGTTCCCGGAAAAGCTCATCCCCCTGATGATCCACCATGCACTGGCGGGCAAGCCCCTGCCCGTGTATGGCGACGGCTCCAACGTGCGCGACTGGCTGTACGTGGAGGATCACTGCCGGGCCATCGAGCTGGTGCTGGCGCGCGGCGAAGTCGGACGCAGCTACAACGTGGGTGGGCGCAACGAGGTACGCAACATCGACCTGGTGCGCCAGCTGTGCGCCTTGCTGGACCTGCTGCGACCGCGCGCCGACGGCCTGGGCTACGCGCGGCAGATCACCTTCGTGACCGATCGCCCCGGGCACGACCGGCGCTACGCCATCGACGGCTCCCGGCTCCAGCGCGAGCTGGGCTGGACCCCGCAGGTGGACTTCGCCAGCGGCCTGGAGCGCACCGTGCGCTGGTACCTGGACCACGAGGCCTGGGTCGAGCATGTGCTCAGTGGGAGCTACCGCGAAGCGAGCCTGCGGTGAGCGGGCCGTCGTCCGCGACCCGAGGCCCGCGCATCCTGCTGCTGGGCGCCGACGGACAGCTGGGCTGGGAATTGCGTCGTGCCCTGCTGCCCCTGGGGGAGCTGCTGCCCATGGCGCGCGCGCAGGCCGATCTGGGCGACGCGCGAGCCATGCGCGCCCTGCTGGATCGCCTGCGTCCGGACGTGGTGGTCAACGCCGCCGCCTACACGGCGGTGGACCGGGCGCAGGGCGAGCCCGAGCTCGCCCACCGCGTGAATGCCGAGGGCCCCGCGTTGCTGGCCGACTATGCCGCGGCCAGCGGCGCCTGGCTGCTGCACTACTCGACCGACTACGTGTTCGACGGCAGCGGCACGCGCCCGTGGCGCGAAGACGATCCCACGCGCCCGCTGGGCGTGTACGGACGCAGCAAGCTCGAGGGCGAGCAGGCCATACGCGCCAGTGCCTGCAGGCACCTGATCCTGCGCACGTCCTGGGTGTTCGCGGCGCGTGGCGGCAATTTCGCGAAAACCATGGTGCGCCTGGGCAGCGAACGCGAAAGCCTGCGCGTGGTGGCCGACCAGGTGGGGGCGCCGACCTCCGCGGAACTCATCGCCGACCTCAGCGCGCTGGCGCTGCATCGCATGTTGCGCGAGCCGGACCTGGTGCGCGCCAACACGGGGCTGTACCACCTGAGCAGCAGCGGCTGCACGAGCTGGCACGGCTACGCCTGCCACGTGCTCAGCCACGTCGCGCAGCGCGGCATGCGCCTGCGCTGCGACGCCGCGCAGGTGCAGCCCATCGCCAGCGCCGACTACCCGGCCGCGGCGCCGCGGCCGGCCAATTCCCGCCTGGACTGCGAGGCCCTGAAAAACTGGCTGGGGGTGTGGCTGCCGCCCTGGCAGCCGCAGGTCGAGCGCATGCTCGACGAAGCCTACGGGCTCGGCCCCGAGGGCCGCGCCCGCGGCTGAGCACGCTCAGGACTGCTGGATCTCGATCTTCACTTCCAGCACTTCCAGCGACTCGTGGCGTTCGAGCTTGACCTGGATGTCGTTCGGGTCGATGCGCACGTAGCGCGAGATCACCTCCATCAGGTCGCGCTGCAGCGCCGGGAGGTAGTCCGCCGGGGCGCCGGAGGCGCGCTCGTGCGCGAGGATGATCTGCAGGCGTTCCTTGGCGATGCTCGCCGTCTTCTTCTTCTCGCCCAGCAGGAAGGACAGGATGGACATGGGCATTCTCCTGCTCACCGGCCGAACAGGCGCTTGAACAGGCCGGGCTTCTGGTACTCGGTGAAGCGCAGCGGGCGCTCCTCGCCGAGGAAGCGGGCGATCACGTCCTGGTAGGCGCCGGCCACGTCGGAGCCCTCCAGGTGGATGGCCGGCGTGCCCTGGTTCGAGGCCTGCAGCACGGCCTCGCTCTCCGGCACCACGCCGATGAGTTTCAGGCGAAGGATCTCCTGGATGTCGTCGATGGACAGCATCTCGCCGTCGGCCACGCGCCGCGGGTTGTAGCGGGTGATCAGCAGGTGCTCGCGGATCGGCTCGCCCCCCTCGATGGCGCGGCGGGTCTTGGAACCCAGGATGCCCAGGATGCGGTCCGAATCGCGCACCGACGAGACCTCGGGGTTGGTGACGATCAGCGCCTCGTCGGCGAAATGCATGGCCAGCAGCGCGCCGCTCTCGATGCCCGCCGGGCTGTCGCAGACGATGTAGGTGAAGCCCATCGCGTCCAGGTCCTCCAGCACCTTCTGCACGCCTTCCTTGGTGAGCGCGTCCTTGTCCCGGGTCTGGGATGCCGGCAGCACGTAGAGCTGGTCGCAGAGCTTGTCCTTGATCAGCGCCTGGTTCAGATTGGCCTCGCCCTGGATCACGTTGATGAAGTCGTACACCACGCGCCGCTCGCAGCCCATGATCAGGTCCAGGTTGCGCAGGCCGACGTCGAAATCGATGACCGCGGTCTTGTGGCCGCGGAGGGCCAGGCCCGAGGCGAAGGCCGCGCTGGTGGTGGTCTTGCCGACTCCGCCTTTGCCCGAGGTGACGACGATGATTTTTGCCATGGTGACGGAATGCGAATGGGTTGGGGCTGCTGGGGATGGGAACGAGGGATGGTGCGGAGCGGGCGCGGGGCTCAGCGCCCGCGCAGCGGCTCGAAGCGAAGCGTCTCGCCGTCGAGCAGCACCTGCGCGCTCTTGCCGGCGATGTCCGGAGGTAGCGGCTGCTCGGCGGTGCGATACACCCCGGCGATGGCCACGAGTTCGGGCTCCAGGCAGCTGCAGAAGATGCGCGCGCTGGCGTCGCCGTGCGCGCCGGCCAGGGCGCGCCCGCGCAGCGCCGCGTAGACGTGGATGTTGCCCCCGGCGATGATTTCCGCACCGTGGCTGACCGCGTCGAGCACGATGACGTCGCCCGCGCAGTACACGCGCTGGCCCGAGCGCAGCGGACGCTCGACCAGCAGGGTCGACCCTCCCGAGGGCGCGGCCGACGCGGCCGGGGCCTGCGCGGCCAGGTCGGCCTGGGTGGGGGCCTGGGCCTGGGCGGAGGGGCTGGCCTGGGTGGAGGGGCTGGCCTGGGTGGAGGGGCTGGCCTGGGTGGACGCGCCCGCCTGGGGCGTGGTCTCGGTCGGGCGCCGCTCCTGGGCGTGCAGCAGGGGCAGGCGGGTGGACGGAGCCGGCTCGGTGCCCACCAGCACGCCCAGCGGTCGCAGCCCTCGCCCGGCCAGCCAGTCGGCCAGCGCGTCCACGTCCAGTGCCTGAGCCTGCGGCAGGCGGCGCAGGTCGATGACCAGGGCCTCGCCGCGGAAAAACTCGGGCGAGGCGCCCAGGTGCTGGTCCAGCGCCTCGAGCAGCGCATCCAGGTCGGCGCTGCGCGGGCTGAGCTGCAAGGCCTCGACGGCGCCGGCGCGCAGGTCGAACAGCGAGGGCTTGCGCGCCGTCATGGGCGGCAGGCCGGTACGCCGGCGGCGTGCGAGGGGGCGGGCTGCTGGCGGGGCGTTCCCCGCGGGGCTTGGGAGGGTTCGGGGCGGGGCGGCGAAATCACGGTGCGCAACGCTGGCTCGAAGGGGGGCGACAGGGGCAATGGGGGTCCATGCGGAGGGCGGGCCGGGGCCCGATCCCGCGTATGGTACTTGGCCGCGTGCTTGCCCGGCCGCATGGGCAGGGCTATAACGCGAACACAACCACGGCCATTGCCGTCGGATCCGCGGGGTCGCCGGCGTCGGGCCCCCGCCCCAGCACGATGCAGGACTGGACCACCCACGAGGTCGACAACGTCGTCGACCCCGTGCCCGAGCACAATCTGTTCGATGCCGACGAGGCGCTGCGCGAGGCGGTGCTGCGCGAAGGGGCCGCCTGGGCCGACGACGCGCTGCACGGCATCGGCGCCGAGCTGGGGCAGGCCGGCCAGGCCGAACTGGCGCGCCAGGCCAATGCCCATCCGCCCGAGCTGCGGGCCTACGATGCCCAGGGGCGGCGCGTGGACCGCGTGGAGTTCCACCCGGCCTGGCATGAGCTCATGCGAGGCATCTGGCGCCGCGGCCTGCATTGCTCGCCCTGGCTGCAGGCGCGCCCCGGGGCCTTCGTGGCGCGCGCGGCGGCCTTCATGCTGCAGGGGCAGGTGGAGGCGGGCACCCTGTGTCCCACGACCATGACCTTCGCCGCGGTGCCCTTGCTGCGCGCCGAGCCGCAGCTGTGGCAGGCGCTGCGGGAGCCGCTGCTGAGCGCCGAGTACGACCCGGCCGACGCGCCGCTGCAGGCCAAGCGCGGCATGCTGGTCGGCATGGGCCTGACCGAGAAGCAGGGCGGATCGGACCTGCGTGGCCTGAGCACCCAGGCGCAGGCGCTGGAGGCCCCCGGGCGCGGGCGCGCCTACGCGCTGCGCGGGCACAAGTGGTTCTTCTCGGTGCCACAGTCGGATGCGCACCTGGTGCTGGCGCGCGAGGCGCAGGCCGCCCCGAGCTGCTTTTACGTGCCGCGCTGGACGCCCGAGGGCCGGCGTAACGGCCTGCGCCTGCGCAGGCTCAAGGACAAGCTGGGCAACCGCTCCAACGCCAGCGCGGAAGTCGAGTTCGAGGATGCCTGGGGCCTGATGATCGGCGAGCCCGGGCGCGGCATCGCCACGCTGCTGCGCATGGCCCACCACACGCGCATGGACAACGTGCTGGGCTCGGCGGCGTTGCTGCGCGCGGGCCTGGTGGCTGCCTTGCATCACGCCAGGAGGCGCCGCGCCTTCGGCCAGGTGCTGCAGGCCCATCCCGCGATGCAGGCGGTGCTGGTCGACCTGATGCTGGAAAGCGAGGCGGCCACCGCGCTGGCCATGCGCCTGGCCGCCGCCTTCGAGGGTGCCGAAGCGGACCCGCTGGCCGCGGCGCTGCAGCGCATCCTGACGCCTGCCGCCAAGTTCTGGGTGTGCAAGCGCACGGTGCAGGCGCTGGCCGAGTGCATGGAAGTGCTGGGAGGCAACGGCTACGTGGAGGAGTCGGTCCTGCCGCGCCTGCTGCGCGAGGCTCCGGTGAACTCCATCTGGGAGGGCAGTGGCAACGTGGTCGCGCTGGACGTGCTGCGCGGCCTGCGGGTCGAGCCGCAGGCCGCGGCAGCACTGCGCGAGTGGCTGGGGAGCTCCGGCGCGCTGCCGCGGCAGTGCCTGCGGGACTTCGACCTGTTGTGCGCCCAGGCATTGCACGACGCCTCGCTGGCGCGCCAGCTCGCGCAGCAGCTGGTGCTGCTGGTGCAGGCCGCGCTGCTGGGCGCGCATGCGCCCCAGGCGGTGGCCGACGCCTTCGTCGACACGCGCCTGCGCGGGGCGGGAGGCCGGGTGTTCGGAGTCGGCGTGCCCGTCGCCCACGCCGAGGCCCTGCTGCGCCGCGCATGGCCGGTGGATTGAGCCGGCGCCGCGCCGGCGGGCGGCTCAGCGCCGGCCGTAGCCGGTCCAGTCCAGCACCTGGCTGGCCAGCCAGGCCGAGAACAGCCCGATCAGCGCGCCGCCCAGCACGTCGGCGGGGAAATGCGCGCCCACCGCCATGCGCGACCAGGCCACCCAGAAGGCATAGACCACCAGCAGGCCGCGCAGCGCCCAGTGCGCGCCGGGCAGCAGGCTGGCCATGGCGGTGAAGGCGAAGGCGCTGTGGCCCGACGGGAAACTGTGGAACAGCTCGGGGCGGCCGATCACGTGCACCGCCGCCATGCCCAGCGCCAGCGGGGGGCGCGGGAAGTTCAGCCACGGCTTGATCGAGGCCACGAACAACCAGTCGAACAGGTAGGCGACCAGGAAGCACAGCACCGCGCGCTGGCCCAGCAGATTGGGTCGCTTGTGCGCCAGCGCCAGCGCCAGCGCGGCCCACAGGGGGTAGTACAGGTGGTCGCCCGCCACCGTGCCCCAGGCGGCGAGGTGGTTCCACAGCCAGCCCGATCCGGCGTGGTTGATGTCCAGGAACAGGCGCTGGTTGAGCCCGCCCCAGGCGTACCACCAGGGGCCCGTCATGCCAGGACCTTCCAGCCCAGGGCCGCGATCCACAGCCCGACCCCGACCAGGGCGCTGAACCCGGCGATGCCGAACAGCCAGCGCTTGCCGGTCAGCGCCGTGATCGAGGCCAGGGAGATGGCGATCTGCAAGGCGATGATGGCGCGCAGGATCGCCGCATGCGGGCGGCTGAGCCGGGTGGAGTGCTCGTTGGCGTGGGCCGAGGCCGCGTCGAGTTCGCGGGCCTTTTTCGCGATCTCGTCCTTCTGGGCCACGTACTTGGCGATCTTCGCCTCGATGGCCGCGCGGCGCTCGGGGGGCGCCAGATCGCGCGAGAGCTCCATCAGGTGCTGCTTGGTGCTCACGGCCTGGTAGTAATTCCACTGGTCGGTCGCGTGGGCCTTCTCGAGCACCGCCTCGTTCTTGTTCAGCAGCACCTCCTCCATGAGCACCGAGCCCTGGTAGCTCACCAGCGCGCCCAGCGCGGCCAGCACGGCGGTGAATACCGCGACCCACTGGTTCAGGCGCGAGGGGTGTGCCTGGGTGGCATGGTGCAGCATTTCCTCGTGGGGGGCGTGGGCGTGGACGCCTTGCTCGCTCATCGTCGGTCCTTCGGCTCGGTCAGGGGCGCTCGCGGCGCGGGTTTCATTCGTAGCGCAGCGCGGCCGCGGGTTGCACGCGCGAGGCCCGCCAGCTCGGGTACAGCGTGGCCAGCAGGCTCAGGCCCAGCGCGATCAGGGTGATGCTGAGCACGTCGCCCAGGCGTGGGTCGCTGGGCATGGTGTGGATCAGGTACACGCTGCTGGGCAGGAACTGGGTGTGGAACAGCCATTCCAGGAAAGACACGATGGGGTCGACGTTGAAGGCGATGAGCAGGCCCAGGGCCACGCCGGAGAGCACGCCGAACACCCCGGTGACGGCCCCCTGGACCACGAAGATGCCCATGATCGAGCGGGGGCTCGCGCCCTGGGTGCGCAGGATCGCGATGTCGGACTGCTTGTCGGTCACTGTCATCACCAGCGTGGACACGAGGTTGAAGGCCGCCACCGCGACGATCATCGCCAGGATGATGAACATCATGCGTTTCTCGATCACCACCGCCTCGAACCAGGTGCGGTTCTGCTCGGTCCAGGGTTGAGCCACCAGGTTGGGGGGGAGCATGGCCTGCAGCTGCTGGGCCACCGCCGGCGCGTCGTCGATGGAGCGGGTCTGCAGGCGCAGCCCGGTGGGGCCCTGGGTGAGGAACAGGCGCGAGGCGTCGCGCAGGTCCAGCAGGGCCAGACTGGAGTCGTACTCGTAATGGCCGATGCGGAACACCCCGACCACGCGCAGGCTGCGCAGGCGCGGGATCATGCCCGCCGGGGTCAGCGAGCCGCTGGGCACCACCATGGTCACCAGGTCGCCCACGCCCACGCCCAGGCGTTGCGCCAGGTCCTCGCCCAGCACCACGCCGAACTCCCCGGGGCGCAGCGCGTCCAGCGAGCCGGCCACCATGTGCGAGGCGATGCTCGACACCTGCGGCTCCAGCCTGGGCTCGACGCCCCAGGCCAGCACGCCGAACAACGAATTGCCCTGCGCCAGCAGCGCCTGGCCCTGCACCACCGGGGCGATGCCGGTGACCTGCGGGTCACGGCGCAGGCGCGCGGCCAGCGCCTGCCAGTCCGGCCCCAGGGAGCCGCCGTCGGCGCTGAGCACCTGCACATGGGGGATCACGCCGAGCATGCGGTCGCGCACCTGCTCCTGGAAACCGTTCATGACCGAGATCACCACGATCAGCGCGGCCACCCCCAGGGCGATACCCGCCACCGAGATGAAGGAGATGAAGGAGATGAATCCGTTGTGCCGGGTGCGCCGGCCCGCCCGGGTGTAGCGCCAGCCGATCAGCAGCTCGAAGGGCCAGCTCGAAGGCGCGGGCGTGGCGGGCGTCGGGGGCATGGGCGAATCGGCAGGGGCGGGCGGGGCGGACATGGGCTGGCAGTGTATGCGCGTCGGCTGCCCTTCCGCGCCCGCCAGGGCCCCGGATCTTGACCGGGATCCCGCTCGGGACCCCGGCGGCGCGGCAGGCCTTGCTAGGGCAAATCCTGATATGCGGAACGTTGTGATCCGAAGCGGCCACGCATATAGTGATCTCGACGGAACAAAACGTCCCATTTTTTAAGAACAATCACGCCGGCCAGCAGCCCGCGGGTTCCGTGTCGAGCCACGGTCGCCCTGCCGGCGCGCCCTGGCGCTGCCGAACAGCCCATTCGTCGAGGAGACACCATGAGCGCATCACCATCGCGGGCCATGCCCGATTCCGGGGCGGCCCCGGGCGTCGCCGCGCCGAGCACCAGCAAGGCCCTGATCGTCTTCGCCAGCACCCTGGGAACGACCATCGAGTGGTACGACTTCTTCCTGTACGGCGTGCTCACGCCGCTGGTGCTCAACCGCCTGTTCTTCCCCAATCTGTCGCCGGTGATCGGCACCATCGCCGCCTACACCACCTTCGCGGTGGGCTTTCTGTCTCGGCCCATCGGCGGCATCATCTTCGGCCACTTCGGGGACCGCATCGGGCGCAAGACCATCCTGGTGCTGACCATGCTGATCATGGGGGGCTCGACCTTCCTGATCGGCGCGCTGCCGACCACCGCCGCGGTGGGCGTGGCCGCGCCGCTGCTGCTGCTGGTGCTGCGGGTGCTGCAGGGCATCGGCATCGGCGGCGAGTGGGGCGGCGCGGTGCTCATGACCATCGAGCACGCCAGCCCCGGCAAGCGCGCGCTGTACGGAAGCTGGCCCCAGCTGGGGGTGCCCCTGGGCCTGATGAGCAGCGCCGCGGTGGTGGCCGTGCTGAACCTGCTGCCGGACTCCTCCTTCATCTCCTGGGGCTGGCGCGTGGCCTTTTTCATGAGCGGCCTGCTCGTGGCCATCGGCCTGTACGTGCGCCTGAAGATCATGGAGACCCCCGACTTCGAGCGCGCCCAGCGGGAAAAGCGCATCGTGCCGGTGCCGGTGGCGGTGATGTTCCGCGACTTCAAGCGCGAGGTCCTGCTGACCCTGGGCGCGCGCTATGTCGAAGGCGCCTGCTTCAACACCTTCGGGGTGTTCAGCATCTACTACATCACCCACTCCCTGGGCCTGAGCCGCGGCGACGCGCTCAACGCGGTGATCATCTCCTCGGCCCTGATGCTGCCCTTCATCGTGCTGTCGGGCTGGGCGGCCGACCGTTTCGGCCTGCGGCGCATCTTCGCCATCGGAGCCGTGTTCATCGCCGTGGCCTCGGTGCTGTCCTTCTGGGTCATGCACACCTGGGGCGCCCACAACTACGGGGTCGTGCTGCTGGGGCTGATCGTGCCCTTCTCGCTGGGCTACCCGATGGTCTACGGCCCCGAGTCCTCGCTGTTCGCCAGCCAGTTCGACGCCCATGTGCGCTACACCGGGGTGTCCTTCGCCTACCAGTTCTCCGGCATCTTCGCCAGCGGCCTGACGCCGCTGATCGCCACCGCGCTGATCGGCGTGGGCCATGGCAAGCCCTGGCTGGTGGCCGGCTACATGGTGCTGGTGGCGCTGGTCAGCCTGGTCTCCGTGATGCTCATGCGGGGTGTGTCCCGCGAGGATGCGCGCCGAGCCTGAGCCGGTGCCGGGGCGCAGGGCTCAGAGGCGTTCGTCGCGCAGGAAGTACCAGCGGTACAGCAGGCGCTGGCCCAGCCTGCGCATGGGCGCGAGCAGGGGCGAGCGCACGAGGTCGAAGGCGTTGGGGTATTCGAGCTCGCCGGCGTAGATCGGCAGGTCCAGCACGGGCGGGGCCTTGCCGGCCACGCGCTGGGCCATGCGGCGCCCGGCATGGGCCGAGAAGGACACGCCGTTGCCTCCGTAGCCCAGCGCGTAGAACACCTGTTCGGAGGGGTCGGGCTGGGTGATGCGCGGCATCATGTCATGGCTCACGTCCACCCATCCCCACCAGGAGTAGTCGATGTCGATCCCGCGCAGGGCCGGGAACTTGCGGTGCAGGCCATCGATCAGCAGTTGCAGGTGCCTGGGATGGGGGGCGTCGGCCCCGGTGATGGAGCTTCGGCTGCCGATCTGCACGCGACGGTCGGGCAGGAGGCGATAGTAAAAGCGCAGCGTGCGCGTATCGGTGATCACCTCGTGGGTGCGAAATCCCGTGGCCTCGATCTCGTCGTCGCGCAGCACGCGCGTGACCAGCGAGTTGGACAGGATGGGCAGGATCTTGTTGCGCAGGCGTGGATGCAGGGCATTGCTGGTGTAGCCGCCCGTGGCGAAGGCCACGGCGCGCGCGCGCACGATGCCGCCCGGGGTGTGCAGCAGGTAGCGGCCCTTCGAGCCCTCGAAGCGCGTGACCGGGCTGGAGGTATGGATGCGCACGCCCAGGGCGCGCGCGCTGCGCTGGTAGGCGAAAGCCAGCTTGAGCGGATGCACGCCGATGCCGTCGGGTTCGTGCATCGCGCCGCTGCACTCCGCGTCGCGCACGTAGCGCTCGTGCACCTGCTCGCGGCTGAGCATGCGGGTGTCGTAGCCGAAGACCTCGCGCATCACCTGCGCCTCGTCGCGCAGGAAGTCCATCTTCTTGTCGCGATGCGCGATGTACAGGTGTCCGCCGGGCTGGGGCTCGCATTCGGGGAATTCGGCCACCAGCGACTTGAAGGTGTCGAAGCCCTCGCGGATCTCCCGGTCCAGGCGCAGGGCGACCTCGCGCCCCCAGCGCGCGAGCCACTGCGAGCGGTACAGGCGGCCGCTGGCGTTCTGGCCCTGGCCGCCGTTGCGGCTGGTGCAGCCCCAGGCGGCCTGGTTGGCCTCCAGCACGGTGGCGCGGATCCCGTGCTCGCGTGCCAGGAACAAGGCGGTGGACAGGCCCGTGAAACCCGAGCCGACCACGGCGACGTCCACGTCGAGGTCGCCCCGCACGGGACCGTCGTCGTCCGGAGGCGCGCCGGCCGTTCCCACCCAGTAGGTCGGCGCATAGCCGTGGCCGTGCCCCGGCGTCGCATGCACCAGGGGGTCGTAGCGGGGGTCGTAGGGGCGCAGCGGGGAAGGGGTTTCGGATTCAGCGGAGACATTCATGGGATTCGTACCCGAGGATTCAAGGAGGCACCCGAAGGAGCAGGGTTTGCGAACCATGATAGGGGGCGATATTGAAAGCTCATGGAGCCAGATCGCACCAAAATGGTGGTCCAGATCCCGACCAGCGCAGCCGAGATAATCGAGCGCGGCTTTGCGCACTGCACAATCGCCATGCAACAGGGGGCGGCCGGAAAACCGTGCGGGTTTTCCAGATGAGTGAAAACCCTTGATTTTCAGCCTGGATCCGGGGGCTTCGCCGAGTGGCGGGCCGCTCAGGAATCTGGACCAATCAAAAGCGACGAACTGGATCTACACAGTCGACTCGGGCCCTCACTATATTGAAAAAACCGCAGACATCGAGAAACGTCCAGGCCGTCGACCATGAATCCCACCGTAGATACTCTCCAGGCATTTTCAGACGCATGGAATGCCCATGATCTCGAGCGTTTGATGAGTTTCATGGCGGAGCATTGCGTATTCCACGCGGTGGGCGGCCCGGATGTGCTCGGACGCAGTTTCCACGGACGCGACGAGGTGCGGGCCGGATTCGAGCTGGCCTGGACGACCTTTCCCGACGCCGCCTGGCTGGACCCGGTGCATTTCGTCTGCGGCGACCGTGGGGTCACCGAATCGACCTTTCGCGGCACCCGCGCCGACGGCCTGCGCATCGAGGCCCGCATGGTCGACGTGTTCACCTTCGCCGACGGCCGCATCGCGGTGAAGAACGCGTTCCGCAAGGAACGTATCCCGGCTCGCTGACGGAGGTACCTTCGATGAGCGCGATCCCTGAACAGCGAGGCCAGAACATGAATGTTTCCGCGCCCCCTCCCTCCGCCCGCCCGGCACGCAAATCGCGCCTGCGGCTCGCCCCGCAGTGGATCACCGTGCTCGTGCTGCTGGGCGCGCTGGTGGTGTGGCAACTGGTGGCCGTGGCCGGCGTGTTCCCGCCCTTCGCTCTGCCCTCGCCGGTGGCGGTGTGGCAGGCCTTCGTGTCCATCCTGCGCCAGGGCTATGGCGGACAGTCCCTGAGCGCCGACATCGGCATCAGCTGCTTTCGCATCCTGGTGGGCTTTGTCGGCGCCATCGTCATCGGGGTTCCGGTGGGGCTGCTGATGTCGCGCAACAAGGTGGTGTTCGACATCGTCGACCCGCTGCTGCAGTTCGTGCGTCCGGTGCCGCCGCTGGCCTATATCCCGCTGCTGGTCGTGTGGTTCGGCATCGGCGAGCTTCCCAAGGCCATCCTGATCCTGGTGGGCACGATTCCCGTGATCATCATCGGCACCATCTCCGGGGTGAAGAGCACGCCGCCGTTGCGGGTGTCGGTGGCGCGCACCCTGGGCGCGAGCAACGCGCAGATCTTCCGCAAGGTGATCCTGCCGTCGGCGCTGCCCGAGATCTTCACCGCCATGCGCGTGGGCATCGGCGTGGCCTGGACCTGCCTGGTCGCGGCCGAGCTGATCGCCGCCAGCAGCGGGCTGGGCTGGCTGGTGCAGTTCGCCGGGCAGGCGCTGCAGGTGAGCATCGTCATCGTCGGCATCGTGATCATCGGGCTCATCGGCTACGCCATGGAACTGGTGATCCGCAAGATCGAAAGCCTGGTCGTGCCCTGGCGCGGCCACAACTGAAGTTCTCGTCACCCCCATTCATCCAAGGCCCGCAGGGCTTCGAGTCCATCCCCCCCCCCAACGCAGGAGAGAGCACATGAACAAGCGATCCTGGATGCGCGGCGCGCTCGCCGCCTGCACCCTGGCGGCAGGCCTGGTTCCGGTAGCGGCCTCGGCCGCCGACACGCCGGAGGTGATCATCGGCTACGAGAACAACGGCGCCGACCCCTACATGGTGTCGATGGCCCAGCACCTGTTCGAGAAGAACATGCACGCCAAGGTGGAGTACAAGCTGTTCAGTTCCGGGCCGGCGGCGATGAGCGCGCTGGCCTCGAACAGCCTGACCTTCATGTGCGGCCTGGGCGTTCCGCCGCTGGTCACCGCGATCGCGCAGGGCCTGCCGATGGCCATCGTGTACAACCAGGAGCGCTACACGACGGCAGCCGGCATCGTGGTCAAGCCCGCCAGCCACATCACCACGGTGGCCGGCCTGAAGGGCAAGAAGATCGCCATCGTCGCCGGATCCCAGTCCTCCTTCGAACTGGCGACCTTTCTGCAGGAGGCGCACGTGCCCTATGACTCGGTCACCCAGATCAACATGGCGCCGCCGCAGATGCGCACCTCCTGGGTGACGGGCGCGATCGACGCGGCCATCGTCTGGGATCCGGTGTTCAGCGCGCTGCAGGCGGCCGGGGGCCAGGTGCTCAAGACCGACGGCGACCTGCCGCGCACGGCGTCGAGCTACAACGTGTGCATCGCCGACTCCAAGTGGGCGGCCGCCCACCCGGCGCTGACCCGCGGCTTCGTCGCGGCCATGGACCAGGGCTACCAGATGACCCGCAAGGACCCCGAGAAGGCCATCGCCGACATGGCCCGCGAGACCGGGGTCACGGTGCCCGTGGCGCGCAAGGAACTGGCCGGCTACGAGTTGTTCTCCGGGGCCGACCAGCATTCCTCCAAGGGCATGGGCGAGGGAGCGGGGGTGAAGACCTCGGCCACCTACATGACTCTGGTGAACACGGCCAAGGTGCTGCAGCAGATCGGGCGCATCCAGCAGGTGCCGGCGAGTTTCGCCGACAACGTCGCCCCGCAGTACTCCGGGCATTGAACCAGCGCTTCAGGCGCGGGGCGGCGCCAGCCGCCCCGCCGAGGACAGGCACGTGAACATCGTCATCGATTCCCTGTACAAGACCTTCGGCGCGACCACCGCGCTGGAGAACATCAACCTGCAGTTCCAGGGCGGTGAATTCGTCACCGTGCTCGGATCCTCGGGCTGCGGCAAGACCACGCTCTTGCACCTGCTGGCCGGGCTCACCACGCCGTCGCGCGGGGCCATCTACATCGACGGCGAGGTCAAGAGCCGGCCGGGGGCGGACCGCGTGGTGGTGTTCCAGCAGGCGGGCCTGTACCCCTGGCTGAACGTGCAGGACAACATCGAGTTCGGGCTCGAGCTGCAGGGCATGGCGCGCGCGCAGCGCCGGCGCGAGAGTTCGGAGATCCTGCGCATCATCGGCCTGGAGGCCTTCGCGCGCCACAAGCCCTATGAGTTGTCGGGGGGCATGCAGCAGCGCGTGGCGATCGCCCGCGCGCTGGTGATGAAACCCAAGGTCCTGCTCATGGACGAGCCCTTCGGTGCGCTGGACGCGCAGACCCGGGCCTCCATGCAGTCCTTCCTCACCTCGTTGTGGGAGAAGCTGCAGTGCACCATCGTGTTCATCACCCACGACATCGACGAGGCGATCTTCCTGGGCACGCGCCTGGTGGTGCTGTCCGCGCGCCCGGGCCGGGTGGCGCTGGACGTGCCCATCGAGCTCGAGCGCCCGCGCAGGCCCGAGACCAGCTTCGAGCCCCAGTTCCTGGAGCTGAAAAAGCAGGCCATGGGCATTCTGGCGCATTGATGGTGGGCCCCCTCCGTCGCGGGGGGCGACCCCCGCTCCGTCCCCCCGAGGGGGACGCACCCCGCCTGGGGGCGGCCCTGCGGCGGGGGTGCTCTTGGCATTGGGGCGTAGCGCGCTTGTCGGGGGGCTTTCAGGCGGGCGGGGGCTTGGCATTGGGGCGTAGCGCGCTTGTCGGGGGGCTTTCAGGCGGGCGGGGGCTTGGCAGCGGGGCGGGGCGCGCTTGTCGGGGGGCTTTCAGGCGGGATGCGGAATCGCCTGCGGCGGCCCCTGGGGGGCTTACAGGCTTTGTAGAGTCTTGCCCAGCAGGGCGATTCCGGGTTCGATGGCCTTGTCGGGGATCGATTGCCAGCCCAGGCGCAGGAAGGATCCGGGGGCGGGTTGCTGGAAGAAGAACACGTCGCCGGGTTCCAGCAGCACGCCTTGCTCTGCGGCGCGGCGCGCCAGCTCGGTGGTGTCGATGCCGTCGGGCAGGCGCAGCCAGCATGAGCCGCCGCCGATCACCGGGGTGACTTCGCATTGCGGCAGGTGCTCGGCCAGCGCCCGCAGCACGGCCTGGCTGCGCTGCTGCTGGGCCATGGCGATGCGCCGGAGCTGGGCGTCGTGGTGGCCCAGGGACAGGAACAGCGCGAAGGCGCGCTGCACGAAGGCCGAGGGATGGCGAAGCATCAGGCGGCGCAGCGCGCGCAACTCCAGCGCCAGGGGGGCGGGGGCGACGATGTAGCCCAGGCGCAGCCCGGGTGCCCAGCTTTTCGACAGGCTGCCGATGTAGATCACGCGATGGCTGTGATCCAGGCTCTTGAGCGCGGGAATGGGTTCGTCGCCGTAGCGGTTCTCGCTCTCGAAATCATCCTCGATGATGATCAGGTCGTTGCGATCGGCCCATTGCAGCAGCTGGCGCCTGCGCTCCAGCGGCATGGTCACGCCCGTGGGGCACTGGTGGCTGGGCGTGACGTACAGGTAGTCGGCCTGGCCGAGTCGATGGTCCACCGGAAGGCCGTCGGCATCGACGTCGATGGGCAGCAGGCGCGAGGTGCGCGCGGCGAAGATGTTGCGCGCGTCGGGGTAGCCGGGGTTTTCCAGCGCCAGGGTGCTGTGCTCGCCCAGCAGCAGGTCGGCCACCATGTACAGGGCATGCTGGGCCCCCACCGTGACCACGATTTCCTCGGCCTGCGCCCATACCCCGCGCCGCGGCAGCACGCGGGTGCGGATCTGCTGCACCAGGGTCTCGTCGTCGCGGTTGATGTGGTCGGGCGCCCAGTCGCGGATGTCGAGCACGGACAGCGCCTTGAGGCAGCATTCACGCCAGTTGGCGGTGGGAAACAGCGAGGCGTCGAACTGCCCGTACAGGAAGGGGTAGGGGAATTTCTGCCAGTCGGCCGGCTTGTGGATGCTTCGCTGGCGCGTGGGCTGAAGGCGCATGCGGCCTTCCCAGTCGATGGGGGCCATGGCCGCGCCCGCACCCGCGGCATCGGGGTCGCGCGCGCGCAGCCCGGCCACGAATTGCGCGTTCACGAAATGCCCGCTGCGCTGGCGCGACAGCAGGTAGCCCTCGTCGGCGAGTTGCTTGTAGGCCAGCACCACGGTGTTGCGCGCCACCCCGAGTTGTTCGGCCAGCTCGCGCCCCGAGGGCACCGGGGTCCCGGGCTCGACCAGGCCGTCCAGGATCGCCGAGACCAGCATTTCGCGAATCTGCCCCTGCAGGCTCAGGTTGCCGCGCGCGCTTCGCTGCAGCAATTGTTTCCAGAGCAGGGTATGGCTGCGGTGGTTCATCGGCGGGGGCGGCGCGCGAGCGCCGCGGCTGGGGGATCAGCGCAGGCCATGTCGTCGGCGGTACTCGCCGAACATGTCGTCCATGCTGGGTTCGTCCGGCGCGCAGGGCGTGGCCACGCGCGTGATGTTGAGGAAATGCCGGTAGTTCAGATTATCGGAAATGCTGTTGCGTCCCCAGGTGCCGCAGCCCATGGACAGCGAGAAGGGAAGTCCGTTGTCGAAGCTGCCGCCGGTGGCGAAGCAATGGGCCTGGTTGACGATGATGCGGCAGGCCGGCATGGACAGGCCCATGCTCAGCGCGCGCTGCGGCAGTTGCGAGTGCAGCCCGATGGAGTGGCCTGCTCCTTCGTAGGAGTAGATGGCACGCACGATGTCCTGCGCGTGCTCGAAGTCCCGCGCGCGGTACACCGTCAGCACGGGGGACAGCTTCTCGCCGGAAAAGGGGTGTCCTTCGCCGGTGCCGCTTTCCTCGACCATGAGAAAGCGCGCCTGCTCGAAGGACTCGCCGCGCAGCCCGGCCAGCGCGGCGATGACCGGCGCGGCCTTGGCGGTCACCGCCGGCGACAGCTTGCCCCCGGGCCACATGGTGTCCTGCAGGCGCTGCTTCTGGGTCGCGTCCAGCAGCACGCCGCCTTGCGCGCGCAGCGCATCGAGCATGCGCTGGTACACCGCCTCGACGATCACCACGCTGTTCTCGGAGGAACAGCTGGTGGCGTTGTCGAAGGTCTTGGAGCGCCGGATCTTTTCCGCCGCCTGTTCCGGTTCGGCGGTCTCGTCGACGATCACGGCCACGTTGCCCGCGCCCACGCCGATGGCCGGGGTGCCGCTTTCGTAGGCGGCGCGCACGTTGTTCTGCGAGCCGGTCACCACCACCAGGTCCACCTGGCGCATCAGCTCCTGCGTGGCCGCCTTGTTCACGGGGGCCGGAAGTTGCTGCACCAGGTCGCGTGGCGCGCCCACGCGGTCGAGTTCCTCGGCGATGTAGCGCAGCAGCAGGGTGCTGGTGCCGTAGCCCTTGGGCGAGGGCGCCAGGATCACCGCGTTGCGCCCCTTGAGGGCATTGATGATCTTGTTGGCCGGGGTGGCTCCCGGGTTGGTCGACGGGGTCACCGCGCCGACCACGCCCACCGGGCGGGCGATCTCGATCACTCCCTTGGCCTTGTCCTCGGAGATCACGCCCACGGACTTGCGGCCGCGCAGGTCGCGCAGCAGTCCCAGGGTCTTGCGGTGATTCTTGATCACCTTGTCCTCGACATTGCCCAGGCCGGTGTCGGCCACCGCGAGTTCGGCCAGCGCGCGGTTGCGGGCGGGCTCCATGATGGCCCAGCCGGCGGCCAGCACCACCTCGTCGACCTGTTCCTGGCCGTAGCTCTCGTACACGCGTTGCGCGGCTCGGGCCCGCGCCACGCAGTCGGCCACCTGGCGACGCACGCCGTCGAGTTCGGAGGGTGGGGAAGTCTTCATGTCCATGCTGCAATCCTCGATGCGGGGGTGAAGGGGGCGCGCGGGCGCCGCGGTCCAAAGGGGCTGTGCAGGCCTTCAGGCGGTCGCGTCGACCGCCTCCTCCTGCGCCCGCGAACGCGGCTTGCGCGACGACGGGGGCACCAACTCGGCGATGGCGTCCGCCGCCTCGCGCATGGCCGGCACATGGCGCAGCAGCGCCTCGATGTCGTAGCGGGCCAGGGGTGCCTGCACGGCGACGGCGCCCCATGCCCTGTAGGCGTCGCGCATGACCGGCACGGCGATGGACACCATGCCCTGGATGAACTCCTGGTCGTTCATGCCGATGCGCCGGCGGCGCGTGTCGCTGAGTTCCTGGCGCAGGCTCGCCGCGTCGGTGATGGTGTGCTCGGTCATCTTGCGCAGCGGCAGCGAGTCGACGATGCGGTTGCGCATGGCCGCCGGCTGCAGGCTGAGCAGAAGCTTGCCGCTGGAGGTGCAGTGCAGGGGGACATGGGAGCCGGGTTGCAGGTGCATGCGCAGCGGGGAGTCGGTCTCGACCCGATCCAGGTAGACGATCAGATCGCCGTCCAGCGCCGTCAGGTTCACCGTCTCGCCCAGGCGCTCACCGAGCTTGCGCAACACCGCGCGGCGCGCCGTCGCCGGGCCCGTGTGCATCAGGGCCGAAACGCTCATCTGGCGCACCCTCGGCCCGCATTCGTAGCCCTGGCCGTCGAGGTTGCGCACCACCAGCTGCGCGGCGCTCAGGGTCTTGAGGATGCGATGCACGGTCTGCTTGGGCAGCTGCAGGCCCTCGGAGATCTGCATCAGGCTCATGGATTCGGCGGTGCTGAGCAGCTCGAGCACGCGAAAGGCGCGCACCGCCGCGGCGTTGGACTGGTTCGAGGTCATGGCTGTTCGGCTGGACACGGCTGGCGGTGGTTCGGGCTGCGAAAGACGGAAGCGCAAGGCGGACGCGGGGCCCACGGACTGAACTGTATCCAGTTCCACGCGCGGAAAACGGACTGGAAACGTCCCGAAAAATGGAAAAATCGATCGACACAGGGTGGATATATCGGAAATGTAGAAAACGGGACTGTTTGTGGGCATTTTTTCCCTAAATTGCCGACACGCCCCTCGCGGGCGCCACGCGATGTGTCCGAGACTCCACCTGCCATGAACCGTCCCGAGAGCCCCTTCGCACCCATGCTGCTGCCCGCCGAGGGCGGCGAGCCTTGCAGCATCCAGGCCCTGGTGGACCTGAACGCCCTGCGCGACCCGGGAGCCACCTACTTCGTGGCCACGGACAGCGGGCGCGAACTCGATTTCGCCGAGCTGCAGCGCGTGTGCGCGGAGCTGGGCTCGTTTTTCGCGTCTCACGGCCTGGGGCAGGGGGACGTGGTCTCGCTGTTCCTGCCCAATGGGCTGGAGGCGGCGATGCTGATCCTGGCCACGATGTACCAGGGGATGGTGATCAACCCCATCAATCTGCTGTCGCAGCCCACGCAGCTGGCCTACATCCTGGAACACAGCGAAACCCGCCTGGTCGTGACCGTGGCCGAGCACGAGCAGCTCCTGCGCGGCCTGGCGGCGCGCATGCCGCGCCCACCCCACAT
The DNA here is from genome assembly GCA_021808525.1 of Pseudomonadota bacterium. Lineage (GTDB taxonomy): Bacteria > Pseudomonadota > Gammaproteobacteria > Burkholderiales > Burkholderiaceae_C > Thiomonas_A. The sequence continues at coordinate 14,175 of JAKBBK010000016.1, read as the reverse complement.
CGAGGTGCTCGACGGCGCCGACTGGCTCGAGCGCAAGCGCGGCGTGGCGCGCCAGCCGGCGCGTCAGCCGGAGCTCGAGGACGCGGCGCTGCTCATGTACACCTCCGGCACCACCGGCACGCCCAAGGGGGTGCTGCTCAGCCACGGCAATCTGTGCGCCAACGGCGTGAACATCAGCCGCGAACACCGCCTGGGCCCCACCGACCGCGGCCTGGCGCCGCTGCCTCTGTATCACATCAATGCCCTGGTGGTGAATCTGGTCACGCCCCTGACCCATGGCGGTTCGCTGGCCATGCCGGCGCGCTTCTCCGCCACCAGCTTCTGGCGCGACGCGCTGGGGTTCCGCTGCACCTGGGTGAACGCGGTGCCCACCATCATCGCCTACCTGATCCAGTCCGCGCCGCCCGAGCTCGGACCGCGCGAGCTCGCGGGCATCCGCTTCTGCCGCTCGGCATCGGCGGCCTTGCCACCCGAGCACCACCGAGCCTTCGAGGCGCGCTTCGGCGTGGACATCATCGAGACCATGGGTCTGACCGAGACCGCGGCTCCCTCGTTCAGCAACCCCGTGCAACGCGAGCTGCGCAAGATCGGCAGCATCGGCCGGCCCTCGGGTACCGAGGCCCGCGTGGTCGGTGCCGATGGCGCCGTGCTGGGCGACGGAGCCGTGGGCGAGATCCAGCTGCGCGGCGGCAACGTGATGCGCGGCTACCTGAAGAATCCCGAGGAGACCGCCAAGGCCTTCACGGCGGATGGCTGGTTCCGCACCGGCGACCTCGGCTACCGCGACCCCGACGGCTACTACTTCATCACGGGGCGGGCGAAGGAATTGATCATCAAGGGCGGCGAGAACATCGCGCCGCGCGAAATCGACGAGGCCCTGCTCAAGCACGCCTCGGTGCTGGAAGCCGCGGCGGTGGGCGTGAAGGACAGCAACTACGGCCAGAACATCGAGGCCTACCTCGTGCTGCGGCCCGGGGCGCAATTGCAGGAGCAGGAACTGCGCGAGCACTGTCTGCAGCACCTGGGTCGGTACAAGATGCCGAGGACCTGCCATATCGTCGACGACCTCCCGCGGGGACCCTCGGGAAAGATCCAGCGTCTCAAACTCACCGAACTTCCGGCGGAGGCAGTGCGTCGCTCGCTACGCCTGCACCCCGCCTGATCCCGAGCCGGGCCGGCGCCGGTCGTCGTTGGGGGTATCACCCGACGACGCATCTGGAAGTACCCTGATACAAAAGCCAACAGGAGACAGACCATGATTCAACCATCGAGCCAAGCCAGTCGGACGCCACGCGCGTCGTGGGCGGGGCGCCTGCGCAAGGCGGCCTTCGCCCTGGGCCTGGCGGCCGCGCTGCCGCTGGCGCATGCCGCCTATCCGGACCACCCGATCAACTTCATCGTGCCCTGGGGGCCAGGCGGAGGCGCGGACCTGCTGGCCCGCACCTCGTCGAAGATCATGGAAAAGCAGCTCGGCGTGTCGCTGCCCGTGATCAACGTGCCCGGCGCCGACGGCGTGGTGGGCATGACCAAGCTGCTGACCTCCCCGGCCGATGGCTACAACGTGGCCGTGCTGATCGGCGATACCTTCGCGCTGCTGTCGAGCAAGAACCCGCCCTTCAAGCTCAACCAGATCATTCCGCTGGCCATCATGATCCAGCAGCCCTCGGGCTACTGGGTCAACGCCAAGGGCCCGTGGAAGACCTGGCAGGACGTGGAGAACGCCGCCAGGAAAAAGACTCTCACGGTCGCGGTGACGGGCTTCGGCAGCGCCGACGACATCACCACCCGCTACCTGGCCCACAAGCTGGGCATCAAGCTGGAGTCGGTGCCCTTCGCGAAGCCCGGCCAGCGCTACAGCTCGATCCTCGGCGGCAACGCCGACATCGTGTACGAGCAGACCGGCGACGTGCGCAGCTACTTCGATTCGGGCAAGTTCCGTCCCGTGCTGTTCTTCTATCCCAAGCCGGTGCCGATTCCCGCCTTCGAGAAGGTGCCGGTCTCGGGCCAGCTGGGGCTGGACGTGACCCTGCCCCAGTTCCGGGCCATCGTGGTCAAGGCCGGCACGCCGCCTGATCGCGTGAAAAAGCTGGCGGATGCGCTGGCGAAGGTTGCCCAGACCCCCGAGTTCAAGGCCTACCTGAACCAGCAATACGCCGATCCGGACAGCTATGTGCCCATGCAGAACGCCGATGCCTTCATGGCCGGCTGGCTGCGCCAGGCCGAGCACACCATCCAGATCTCGAAGTGAAACCGCCCGGGCCGCGCCGCCGGCGCGGCCCGGACAGCGGATCGATTGCCAGGGAGAGGCGATGTCCACCAGCATGCTCAAGCGCGTGATCCCCTACCTGATCACCCTCGCGCTGGCCGTGTTCCTGTACCGGCAGGCCGACCGGTTTCCGATCCTGACGAGCGCGCGCATGCCGGGCCCCGATCTGTGGCCGAAGATGATCTGCGTGCTGCTTGCGGGCGTCTCGCTGATCGGCCTGCTGGGCGCTGCCTTCGCGCCCGGCGGGGTGCAGGAGCAAGAGCCGGTCGACGAGGCGCTGGTATCCCCACCCGAGACCCACCCCTACCTGGTGTGGGTCGGCGTGGCGGCCACGGGGCTGTACGTGGGCTCGATGCCCTACCTGGGCTTTTTCATCGCCACCGTGTTGTTCGCGGCGGCCTTGCTGCTCATCGGCGGCATGCGCCGCTGGGCCTGGCTGGGGCCGACGGCGCTGATCCTGTCGGGGGTGTTCACGCTGATTTTCATGAAGGTGGTCTACGTGTCGCTTCCGTTGGGCACGGGCCCTTTCATGCAGGTCTCGCTGCTGGTGTTCAAGCTGCTGGGGATCCATTGATGAACGTTCTGCACGATCTGGCCCTCGGGCTGATGCATGTGTTCCAGCCCTACGACCTGCTCATGCTGGTCGTGGGCATCCTGGTGGGCATGCTGGTGTCCATCATGCCGGGCCTGGGCTTCGTCATGGGCGTGATCCTGGCCTTGCCCTTCACCTACAAGATGCAGATCGAGCCGGCGGTGATCCTGCTGACCTCGATCTACTTCTCGGGCACCTACGGGGGTTGTTTCACCACCATCCTCTACCGCATTCCCGGCGAGCCCAACGACGTGCCGCTGCTGTGGGACGGCTACACCATGGGCAAGCGCGAGGGCGCGGCCAAGCCCCTGGGCTGGGCCCTGGTGGCCGCGCTGATCGGTGGCCTGGTGTCCTCCGCGGTGATGGTCGCGCTGACCCAGCCGCTCACCGACGTGGCGCTGAAGTTCAATTCCGAGGACTATTTCGCGGCCATCGTGTTCGGGCTCACCACCGTGGTGTCGCTGGCCGGCAAGTCCCTGGTCAAGGCCTTCGTGAGCCTGTGCCTGGGCCTGCTCGTGGCCTGCATCGGGGTCGACAGCATCTACGGCGTCAGCCGCTACACCTTCGGAGTGCCCATCCTGGGCGACGGGGTGCAACTGGTGGCCGTGCTGGTGGGCATGTACGGCCTGGGCGAGGTGTTCAAGCGCATCGGGCAGGGCCTGGCCATCAAGGGCTCCGGGGCCGACGCCAAGGTCAAGGTGCAGACCAGCTTTCCCAGCCTGCGCGAGATCTGGGGGGTTCGCGGCGCGATCCTGCGCAGCAGCGCGCTGGGCACGCTGCTGGGCGTGGTTCCGGGTGCCGGCGCGACCATCACCTCCTTCATCTGCTACGGGGTCGAGAAGCAGTACGGCCGAGAGCGCGCCAAGCTGGGCACGGGCCATCCCAGCGGCATCGTGGCCCCGCAGATCGGCTCCACCGCCTCCGTGGCCGGGCACCTGATTCCCATGCTCACGCTGGGCATTCCCGGCAGCGCGGCCACGGCCGTGATCCTGGCCGCCTTCCTGCTGCACGGGGTGCAGCCCGGGCCGATGCTGCTGTCGGATCCGGCGTCGCGGGTGACGGTCTACACCATCCTGGCGTCCATGTTCGTGGCGGTGATCGGCATGTGCCTGATCGGATTCTTCTGGATCCGCCTGGTCGTGCGCGTGCTGCTGATTCCCCAGTACCTGCTCAATGCCATCGTGGTGCTGTTCTGCCTGGTGGGAGCCTATGCCGACCGCAACTCCATGTCGGACGTCTGGATGATTCTCATCTTCGGCGTGCTGGGCTATCTGTTCGAGAAGTATCGGTTCCCGATCTCGCCGATGGTGCTTGGCGCGATCCTGGGGCCCATCGGCGAGACCAACTTCATGCGCAGCATGGTCGTGCACCACGAGAACTGGACGGCGGCCTTCACCGAGCCGCTGAGCGGCACGCTGCTGGCCATGTCCGCCTTCGCGGTGTTCTACCCCGTCATGCGCGAGTTCCTGCACTGGCTGCGCCGGCGCGGGCGCCGGCCGGCCATCGCGGGCGCCACCTCCGGCACGCGGGGCTGAGCAAGAGGCGCGGGGCCCCGCCGGGCCAGGCTCAGGATGCGGCGGCCTGCTCGCCGCTGGCGATCGCCGCCAGCGCGACGGAGGCGACCCGGGCGGTGAGCGAGTCCGCGCGCGAGGTCAGCACGATGGGCACCCGCGCGCCCAGCACCAGCCCGGCGCATTCGCCCCCGCCCACGTAGACAAAGCTCTTGTACAGCATGTTGCCCGCGTTGAGGTCGGGCACGAGCATGAGGTCGAAGTCGCCGGCGTGCCCGGACTCGATGTGCTTGGTGCGAGCCGCCTGGGCGGAAAAGGCATTGTCGAACCCCAGCGGGCCTTCGATGCCGGCATCGCCCCAGCGCCCCTCGCGTCCCAGGCGCACCAGTTCCTGCGCGTCCAGGGTGGCCGCGATCGCCGGGTTCACCGTTTCCACCGCGGCCACGACGGCCGCGGAGGGCTGCTGCACGCCGATGCGCCGCAGCAGGTCCAGTGCGTTGCCGACGATATCGAGCTTGGACTTGAGGTCGGGAGTGATGTTCACCACGCAATCGGCCAGTGCCAGCAGCTTGTGGTAGCGGGGCAAGTCGAACACGAAGGCGTGGCTGATGCGCCTAGGGGTGCGCAGGCCCTTGTCCCGGTGCACCACCGCGGACATCAGCTCGTCGGTGTGCAGCGAACCCTTCATCAGCGCGCGCAGCGTGCCGTCGCGCGCAAGCTCGACGGCACGCGCCGCGGCGGCGGACGCGGCGGCTTCGGTCTCCACGATCTCGAAGTCCTGCGCGTCCACGCCGGCCTGCTCGGCGGCGGCCTCGATGAGGCGCCGGTTGCCCACCAGCACGGGCTGGGCGACTCCCTGCTCGACCATGCTTCGCGCCGCCTGCACGGCCAGCGCGTCGCAGGGGTGCACCAGCCCGATGCGCGCGCTCTCGCGCGAGGCGAGGACACGCGCGCGTTCGATCAGCTGCTGCAGGCGCGGGAACTCCTGCGTGTTCACACGTAGTCCTTGTACTTGTCGAGCAAGCGCACCGGCTTGCTCAAGGCATCGCGCCGGAAGGGGTCGCCCAGCTCGCGGGTGCACATGATCTCGATCACGCAGGTCTTGCGCTGGTTCATCTGCATGTCCACCGCGCGCTGCAGGGCCGCGCCCACGTCCTCGATGCGGTCGACCACGATGGCTTCCGAGCCCATGGCGCGCGCGATGCCGGCGAAGCTCTCGCTTTCCAGTTCGCCCGCCACGAAGCGGCGGTTGTAGAAGTCCACCTGGTTCTTCTTCTCCGCGCCCCATTGGCGGTTGTGGAACACCACCGCGGTCACCGGGATGTCGTGACGCACGCAGGTCATGATTTCGACCATGCTCATGCCCCAGGCGCCGTCACCGGCGTAGGCGATGGCCGGGCGATCGGGCGCCGCCAGCTTGGCCCCGATGATGGTCGGCAGGGCGTAGCCGCAGTTGCCGAAGCTCATGGGCGCGAAAAAGCTGCGCGGCTCCTCGAAACGCAGGTAGCTGTTGGCCACCGAGTTGATGTTTCCGATGTCGGTGGACACCATGGCGCGCGCCGGCATGGCTTTTTCCAGCTCGCGAAGCACCTGGCGCGGATGCAGGTACTCGCCGCCGCTGAAGGGCTTCTCCTGGCGGGCTTCCTCGATCATGTCCAGGCTGTAGGCATCGCGCTCGTGGGTCCAGCCGTCGAGTTCCTTCTCCCAGGCGGCCTTTTCCGAGCGGATGGTTTCGGCGCGCTGCGCCTTGCTGGCGTCGCAGGCCAGGCTGCGACCCTGCAGGCGCTGGGTGATGGCCCTGGCGGCGGCCTTGGCGTCGCCGCAGATGCCCACGGTGATCTTTTTCACCAGGCCCAGGTTGGTGTGGTCGGCCTCGACCTGGATGATCTTGGCGTTCTTCGGCCAATAGTCCATGCCATGCTGCGGCAGGGTGCCGAAGGGGCCCATGCGCGAGCCCAGCGCCACCACCACGTCGGCCTGCGCGATGAGTTTCATGGCCGCCTTGGAACCCTGGTAGCCCAGCGGGCCCGCCCACAGCGGATGGCTGGCGGGGAAGGCGTCGTTGCGCAGGTAGCCGGTGACCACCGGCGCGCCCAGGCGTTCGGCCAGTTGCCGGCACTCCTCCACCGCATCGCCCATGACCACGCCGCCACCGGCCAGGATCACCGGAAACCGGGCCTGGGCCAGCAGTTCGGCCGCGTCGTTCAGGCTCTGCTCGCCGCCGGCGCCACGCTCCACGCGCATGGGGCGCGGGATCTCGCACTGGATCTCGCCGTAGAAATAGTCCCGCGGAATGTTCAGCTGGGTCGGGCCCATTTCGCTGATCGCGCGGTCGAAGCAGCGGGCGGTGAACTCGGCCATGCGCTTGGGGTTCACCACGTGGGCCTGGTACTTCGTGAACTCCTGGAACATCGGCAACTGGTTGGCTTCCTGGAAGCCTCCCAGGCCGATGCCCATGGTGCCGGTCTCGGGGGTGACGATCACCACCGGGCTGTGCGCCCAGTAGGCGGCGGCGATGGCGGTGACGCAGTTGCTGATGCCGGGGCCGTTCTGGCCGATCACCACGCCGTGGCGGCCGCTGACCCGGGCATAGCCGTCGGCCATGTGCGCGGCGCCCTGCTCGTGCACCACGGGAATCAGCCGGATGCCGGCCGGGGCGAAGATGTCCATCGCATCCATGAAGGCCGAGCCCATGATGCCGAAGATGTCCGTCACCCCGTTGGCCACCAGGGTTTCGACAAAGGCTTCGGAAGGGGTCATCTTTTGCACGCCGGTGACGACTTTGCGGGTGTCGGCGGGAGGGGTCTGGCTCATGACGGGAAGTCTCCGGTGGGAACAGGGAGCAGCGCAGAAATTGCAAAAAACGAGACGCTGCATTCCATTGAGGTGAGCGAACTATAGGTTCGGCCTCTGCCTGCGTCAACAGAGAATTCCGGATTTCGGTATATGATGTTTCAAAAATCGAAATCACAACCCGTGCTCCACGAGACCCAAGGTTCATGAAAACCCTCGAGACTCCAGCCCCCCTGCAAGGCGCGGCCGGCGCCGCCGACACGCCGCTGGCCCGACTCTTCGGACTGCTGGAGGCGGTGGCCGAGCGCGACCAGCCGTTCACCCTGCAGTCGATGGCCGCGGAGCTGGGCCTGCCCAAGCCCACCGTGCACCGGCTGCTGGCCCAGCTCGAGCAGGCCGCGCTGCTGCAGCGTCAGGGCGACGCGCGCCACTACACGGCCGGGCTGCGCCTGCGCAGGCTGGCCGAGCAGCTCATGCTCAACGACAGCTTCAACGGGGCGCGCCGCATGGTGCTGCGCTCGGTGGTGCAGGAGCTCGGCGAGAGCTGCAACATCACGGCGCTGGCGGGCAGCGAGGTGGTGTACCTGGATCGCGTCGAGACCGCGGCCCCGCTGCGCTTCTACCTGCATCCGGGCTCGCGGGTCCCGGTGCATTGCTCGGCCAGCGGCAAGTTGATGCTGGCGCAGATGAAACCCGCGCAACGCCGGCGCCTCCTGGGGCATGTGCCGCTGGACGCCTACACCGGCGCCACCATCACCGATCCGGGCGCCCTCGAGCAGGAGCTCGAGCAGGTGCGCGAGCAGGGCTACGCGCTGGACCGGGAGGAATTCCTGCCCGGACTGTTGTGCGTGGCCGTCCCCGTGCCGGCCGAGCCCGGGCGTCTTTCCAATCTGTGCGTGGCGGTGCAGGCGCCGGTGATGCGCCTGAGCGCCGAGCGTGCGCCGCAGGTGTTGCCGGCCCTGCGTCGGGCGGCCGAGGCGCTGGCGCGCATCGAAGCCGATGCCATGCCTCGCGCGCAGCGAGCCTGAGAACCCCCTGCCCATCCCCCTCCCGATCCGCCATGACCGACCTGAACGACCTGCGGCCCGAGCGCATGCTCGGAGTGCGCGAAACCTTCGGCATCGACTCCGACCTCCAGGTGCCGGCCTTCGCCGAGCGTGACGACCACGTGCCCGAGGTGGACGAGGCCTACCGCTTCCATCCGGACGTGACCCTGGCGCTGCTGGCCGGCTTCCGGCGCAACCGGCGCGTGCTGGTGCAGGGTCTGCATGGCACCGGGAAGTCCACCCACATCGAGCAGGTCGCCGCGCGCCTGAACTGGCCCTGCGTGCGGGTGAATCTGGACGCGCACATCAGCCGCCTGGATCTGGTGGGCAAGGACGCGGTGGTGCTGCGCGACGGCGCGCAGGTCACCGAATTCCAGGAGGGCATCGTGCCCTGGGCGCTGCAGCGTCCGGTGGCGCTGGTGTTCGACGAATACGACGCGGGGCGCCCGGACGTGATGTTCGTCATCCAGCGCATCCTCGAGCGCGACGGCAAGTTCACGCTCACCGACCAGAACCGCGTGCTCAGCCCGCACCCGCACTTTCGCCTGTTCGCCACCGCCAACACGGTCGGCCTGGGCAACCTCAACGGCATGTACCAGGGGGTGCAACGCCTGAACCACGCGCAGATGGACCGCTGGGACATCGTCGCCTCGCTCAACTACCTGCCGGCGCCCGAGGAAATCGCCATCGTGCTGGCGCGGGTACCCGGCAAGGACACGCCGGCGGGGCGCGAGCTGGTGGCGCGCATGGTGGCGGTGGCCGAGCTCACGCGCCGGGGCTTCGCGGCCGGCGACGTGTCCACGTTGATGTCCCCGCGCACCGTGATCACCTGGGCCGAGAACTGCGAGATCTTCCGCGATCCGGCGCTGGCGTTCCGGCTGTCCTTTCTCAACAAGTGCGACGAGGCCGAACGCGCGCTGGTGGCGGAGTACTACCAGCGCTGCTTCGGCGAGGAACTCGACGCCGGGGCCGCCGCCGCGGCGGCCTGAGTCCGGATTCCCACGGGCATGGACGACGAACGCGCACGGGCGCGCCAGCAGCGCCGCCTGGAAGACCTGTGCGGCGCGGCGCTGCGTGCCGTGGCGGGGCAGCCGCAGCTGCAATGGCGCGGCGGGCGCCTGTGGCGCGGAACCCAGCGCCTGCCGCGTTTCGCCGCCCATCTCTACCCGGTGTTCGGGCAGGCGGACCTGGGCTCCCTGCGTGGCGCCGCCGACGGCCTGGCCCTGCGCGTGTCGCGCTCCGACGCCGAACTGCACCGCCGACTGCAGCCGGCCGATGCCGTCGAGCGCATGGTGTTCGACATGCTGGAGCAGTTTCGCGTCGAGTCCCTGGCGCCGGCGGTACAGCTGGGCCTGCGCCGCAACCTGGAGCACCGTTTCCGCGCCTGGTCGGAGGAGTTCGTCGCCTCCGGACTGACGGAGGGCACGCTGGGCATCCTGTTGTTCGCGGTGGCCCAGGTGGCCCGCGCACGCATCTACGGCGAGGAACTTCCCGAGCCCATCGCCGATCTCATCGAGGGCACGCGTTTCGACATGGCCGAGGTGCTGGGGCCGGCCCTGCGCGAGCTGTCCGGACTGCGCGAGGACCAGGCTGCCTACGCGCGGGTCGCGCTGGCCCTGGCCGCGCGGGTCGGTGAGCGCGCCCGCCAGGCGCGGGAGCAGGCGGGGGCGGGCGAGTCGTCCGAGGAAGGCGACGCGCGCGAAAGCCGCAACGGATTCGAGCTGCTGCTGGAGCCCGAGGGCGGCGACGGCGAGGCCTTGCCCGCGGCCGCCTCCAGCCGAAACGCCGGGGCCGGCGAGGCCCCGGCCTACCGCGTGTTCAGCCGCGCCTGGGACCGCGAGCTGGCCGCGGCCTCCCTGGTGCGCCCCGAGCTGTTGCGCGAGCTGCGAGAGCGCCTGGATCGGAGCGTGGCCGCCAGCGGCATCCACGTCGGGCGCCTGGGTGCGCAATTGCGTGCCTTGCTGGCGCGCACCCAGCCGGACGGCTGGGAGGGCGGGCACGAGCAGGGGCGCATCGACGGAAGGCGACTGACCCAGTTGATCGCCTCGCCGGCCGAGCGCAGATTGTTCCTGGAGCAGCCCGAGCAGCCTCTGGCCGATTGCATGCTCAGTTTTCTCATCGACTGCTCGGGCTCGATGCGCCAGCATGCCGAGTCGCTGGCGCTGCTGGTCGACGTGTTCTCGCGGGCCCTGGACCTGGCCGGGGTGGAGCACGAGATCCTGGGCTTCACGACCGGCGCCTGGAACGGCGGCAGGGCGCGTCGCGAGTGGCTGCGCGCCGGTCAGCCCCCGCGGCCCGGGCGGCTCAACGAAGTCCTGCACCTGGTGTTCAAGGCGCGCGAATCCTCCTGGCGGCGCTCGCGCGCCGGCATCGCCGCGCTGCTCAAGCCCGAGCTGTACCGCGAGGGGATCGACGGGGAAGCCGTGCAGTGGGCCAGCGCGCGCATGCAGGGCCTGGGGCACCGGCGACGCCTGCTGCTGGTGATCTCGGATGGTTGCCCGATGGACACGGCCAGCGGCAACGCCAACCCTCCCGGCTACCTCGAGCAGCACCTGGTGGAGGTGGTGGCGCGCCTGCGCGAAGGCGGCGAGGCCGAGGTGATGGGCGTGGGCGTGGGGCTGGATCTCGGCGCTCTGTATCCGGTCAGCACCGCGCTGGACCTGTCGCAGTTGCGCGGCAACGCGGCCTTGCGCGAACTCCTGGCGCTGCTGGCGCGAGGCCGCAGCGGGCCAGGACCCTAGTTGCCCGGCGCGGCGCGCCGGCCCAGCTCGGCCAGGGCCTGGATGACGTCGCGCCGCGTGAGCCGGTACATGCGCCCGGAGGAGCCGCGCAGCGCCACCGCGTGGTTCTTGTCGAGCAGGCGCTGCAACTCGGCGTTGTCGGGGTCCTGGCTTTCGATGTAGCTCTGCACCCGGCAGGGCGCGCGCACGAAATCCTCGACCATCTCGGGCCAGGGGTCCAGCGCCTTGAGCTGGCGATCCCACAGCAGGTAGCCGGCCAGCGCTCCCCAGGGCGTGCGGGGATGGAGGGGATTCGCGGGCTCGTGCACGGTGCGCGCCCAGGCCGCGACCTCGCCGGCCGGCATGGGACGGGCAATGCCGAAGCCCTGTCCGCAATCCGCCCCCATGACGGCCGCCGCCTCGATCAGGCCCGGGTTCTCCAGGCCCTCCACGGTGACGGAGGCGCCCAGCTCGTGGGCCAGCTGGGTCAGGTAATAGATGAAGCCGAAGGCGCGATGGGGATGTCTTTGCGCGGCGCGTCGCACCAGGCCCTGGTCGATCTTCACTTCGTCGAAAGGCATGCTGTCCATGCGCAGCAGGGAGCTGTGCCCGGATCCGAGGTCGTCCTGGACCAGGCGGATGCCCAGCATCTTGAGTTCGCGCAGGAACTGATCCCGGTCGGCGGCCGGCTTGAATTCCTGCGATTCCAGGATCTCCAGTTCGAGCATGCGACTGTCGATGCACGCCTGCCGAAGGGTGTGCAGCAGGGCCTCGTGGAAGGCGGGGTCGCCCACGCCCTGGGGCGGCAGGTTCAGGGATACCGAAAAGCGCATGCCGGCCGCATGCCAGTCCGCCAGGTCCCGGCAGGCCTGTTCCATGCCGAACTCGAACAGGCGCAACAGGTCCTGGTTGCCCAGGGTCGGCAGGAATTCGCCCGGGCTGACCAGCGAGCCGTCCTTCTCGACCAGCCGTCCCAGGGCCTCCACCTTGCGCAGCGCCCCGGTCTTCAGGTCGATGATGGGTTGGTACAGCAGGGCCATGCGGCGGGCCGTGACCAGGGCCCTGTAGCGCTGGCGCAGGGCGTGGGCGATGACATGGCCCTGCCCATGGCGCAGCGCGGCCAGGCCGATGGTCTGTTGCACATGCTGCAGGAACAGGTGCCGGCCTCGGGCGCGGAAAAAGCCGGGCCAGCGGCTGTAGACGCTGAGCAAGGCGAAGGTCTGCCCGGTCTCGTCGAGCAGGGGGATCGCCACGCTGGAGCGAAAGCCCAGGCGCATGCCCAGCGCATGCCAGGGCTCCGCCTGCGGGTCGAGCTGGTAGGCGTCACTGGCCGTGACCTGGGCCGAACGCCATGCGCGGGCGGCCACGCCCTCGATCTCGCCCGCGTCCGGCGCGTCGCGCGTGATGCGGATGGGCGGGGCCTCGCCGGCGCGGATCGCGTCGGCATGGGCCTGCGCCAGCGCTCCGTCGAGGGCCTCGATCTCCAGCAGGCCGCGCGTGCCCAGCCTGGCGACGTTCGCGGCGAGCACGCCATCGAGACCGCACAGTGCCTTGAGCACGCCCTGGTACAGGTCGATGGTGCTGCGCGCCATCATGGCCGCCTGCTGGATGCTGGCCAGCGCCCGCGACAACTCCTCCTCGACCTGCTGGTAGCCGGCGCTTTGCGCCTGCAGGTCGAGCAGCAGCCGGCGGTCCAGCACATGCTGCAAGTGCACCTGCTCCAGCCTGGGCAGGTCCTGCAGCGCATCGTGCAGGGTCTGCTGGTACAGCTTGTAGGCGTCGATCAGCCACATCATGTCCACGCCGACCAGCGCATGCACCCGGCCCACCGATTGCGCCTGGGCGCGGTGGGACTGGGCATCGAGCAGGGGATCGAGCAGCATCAGCAGATGCCGGGTCTGCGCCGACTGCAGGCGCCCGAACTCGGCGCGTCCCAGCAGGTCCAGCACGGAGCGGGTCTCGCCGGCCTGCATCAGCGATCCGTAGAAGCGCTGCGCGAAGGTCTGGGTCACCGCCGCGGCGGGACGCTGCAGCGCGAGCAGCAGCGGGGCGACGCTCGGGCCGTAGATCTCCTCGGGGGACGCTTGCGCCGGGGCCATGGGAAGGGGAGGAAGAAGGGCGGGTCGGCGCTCAGGCCATGGCTTCCTCGAGGTTCCTGGCCGTGCCCAGCAGATCCTCCGAGAGCCGGCCCACGCCCTGGAACTGTGCCGAGACGGACTGGATGGTGCCCACCGCCTCGCGCGTGGTGTGCCGCCCCTTGTCGGTATGCGAGGTGATGCCGTCGACCTCGCTGCCGATCGCCTCCACATGCTGCTGCACCCGCGAGGTCGCGTCCTGCACGCGCAAGGCGAGGTTGCGGACCTCGTCGGCCACCACCGCGAAGCCCCGGCCGTGGTCTCCCGCCCGCGCCGCCTCGATGGCCGCGTTGAGCGCCAGCAGATTGGTCTGCGCGGCGATTTCCCGGATGGTCTGGACAATGCCGCCGATGCTCTTGGCCGCCGAGCCCAGGGACTCGACGCTTTGCGTGCTCTTTTGCGCCAGATCCTGCAGGGTGTGCAGGACGCCGACCGTCTGTTCCAGGCCGCGCAAGCTGGTCTGCATTTCGCCCTGCAGGCTCTCCGAGGCCTCGAGCAGGGTCCTGGACAACTGCTCCACCGCGGTGCGCGCGGTGATGTCCAGCCAGCTGGCGTGGAAGGCCACGAGGCGGCCGTCGGGTGTGCGCACCGGATACACGCTGATGCGATAGCGGGATTTGCCCAGCGCCAGGCTCACCACGTAGCTCGAACGCCGGCCCTCCATCAGATCCCGGAAAATCCCCTTCTGCACCGAAGCATTGCGATGGAATTGATGAATGCTCCTGCCGGCCGAATCGGCCACGTCGGCGCCGTGCAAATGGGCATTGAGTTCGGCGCGGCGTTGCGCGAACAGCTCGCGTGCGGCCGCGTTCATGAACAACAGCCGGTTCTCGTACTGCTCGTCGGCCTCGGCGAGCATTTCCAGGGTGCTCAGGGGGCCGAGCAGGTTCTCGGCCATGAACAGCAACTGCTCATTGTCCATCGTGGGCTCCGTGGGCTTTGGTTTATTTGGTCAATTCGCCAAGGATATGTGCATGATTCAGATCTAAATGGCCGAATGTGTGCGGCGCATGGCCGAATTGCGCCAAATTTCGTACCGGATTACACGAATATCTTCAAATTGAGATCTATCAGTAACTGGATGTATTGAATTCTTTACTTATATCGCTATG
>JAKBBK010000080.1 GCA_021808525.1 Pseudomonadota bacterium | reverse complement strand
CGAGCCCGCCGCCGCCTCGGCGCCACCCGCACCGGCCGCGCCGGCCGCCACCGGTCCGGCCACGCCGGCGCCCGGCGCGCATGCCGCGGCCGGAGGCCTGAGCTGGTCCTGGCCGGCGCAAGGGCGCATCGTGCAGGCCTACAACGGCAGCACCAGCAAGGGGCTGGACATCGCCGGCCAGGCCGGCGAGCCCGTGCGCGCCGCGGCCGCCGGCAAGGTGGTCTACGCGGGCAACGAGTTGCGCGGCTTCGGCAACCTGGTCATCGTCAAGCACAACGCCGACTACATCTCGGTGTACGCGCACAACCAGAAACTGCTGGTGCACGAAGGCGAGCAAGTCCGGCGCGGCCAGACCCTCGCGCTGATGGGCTCGACCGACGCGTCGCGCGTGGAACTGCATTTCGAGGTCCGCCTTCGCGGCAAGCCGATCGACCCGACGCAGGTGCTGCCGCCGCGCTGAGCGGCCCGAGCCTCGCGCCCCGTCCATGGCCACACGATCGCGCCAGCCTCCAGGCTCCGAATCCACGCGGCGCCCACGCCCCGCGCGAGGCGCGCAAGCCGCGCGTGATGCGCGCGGCCCGCAGGCCGACGAGCAGGCCCCGCCGGAGGAATTGCGCGATGGAGCCGATCCGGCCGCCGTCGAGCCGATGCGTGGCTTCGAGGCCGACACCGACTCGGCCAGCCAGAGTGTGCTGCAGGCCTATCTGAACCGCATCCGCGGCAAGCCGCTGCTCACCGCCCAGCAGGAATTCGACACCGCCGTGCGCGCCCGCCAGGGAGACTTCGAGGCGCGCCAGGCGATGGTGGAGCACAACCTGCGGCTCGTGGTGTCGATCGCCAAGGGCTATGGCGGGCGCGGGGTCGCGCTCGCCGATCTCATCGAGGAAGGCAACCTCGGGCTCATGCACGCCATCGAGAAATTCGAGCCCGAGCGCGGCTTCCGCTTCTCCACCTACGCGAGCTGGTGGATCCGGCAGAACGTCGAGCGCGCGATCATGCAGCAGGCCCGCACCATCCGCCTGCCCGTGCACGTCATCCGCGAGCTCAACCAGGTCCTGCGCGCGCGCCGGCACCTGGAGGATTCCAGCCCGGATGGCAACGCTTCGGTGGAGGACATCGCGAGCCTGACCGGGCGCAGTGCCGACGAGGTGTCGGATCTGCTCACCCTGGGCGAGCTGCCCGTTTCGCTCGACCTGATGCGCGAGAACGCGGGCGGCGAGAGTTTCGTGGAGCAGTTCCCCGACCAGCAGGCGCCCTCGCCGGACGATACGGCGCAGGCCCACGAACTCGAGCGCCTGCTCGAAGGCTGGCTGGGCACCCTGGGCGAGCGCGAGCGCGAGGTGGTCGAGGCCCGCTTCGGGCTGCATGGGCGCGAGCTCGAGACCCTGGAAAGCCTGGCGCGGCGCCTGGAGCTGACGCGCGAACGCGTGCGCCAGATCCAGCAGGAGGCGCTGGGCAAGCTCAAGCGCCGCCTGTCCGGCGGCGGGGTCGACAAATCCTCCGTACTCTGAAGGGCAAGTCCATGGCCGCACCGATTGTCGTGTTCGACATCGAGACCATTCCCGACGCGCGGGCCGTGCGCGCGGCCGGGCTGGCCGATGCCGGCCTGGACGACGCCGCCGCCATCGCCCAGGCGCAGCAACGCAGGCTGGAGGCCACGGGCAGCGATTTCCTGCCCATCGTCTGCCAGCGCGTGGTGGTCATTTCCTGCATGTTCCGCGAGGCCAGCAAGGGCCTGAAGGTGCATTCCTTCGTCGACCGCGGCGGGCAGGAGGCGGCCGTGGTACAGGGCTTCTTCCGGCTCATCGACCGCCACGAGCCTCAGCTGGTGTCGTGGAACGGCGGCGGCTTCGACCTGCCGGTGCTGCACTACCGCGGCCTGGTGCACGGCGTGCAGGCCTCCAAGTACTGGGACATGGGCGAGGATGACCGCGAATACAAGTGGAACAACTACATTTCGCGCTACCACAGCCGGCACCTGGACCTGATGGACCTGCTCGCGCTGTACCAGGCGCGCGCCAACGCCGGCATGGATACCCTCGCGCAGTTGTGCGGCCTGCCGGGCAAGCTGGGCATGGACGGCTCGCAGGTCTTTGCCGCCTGGCAGCGCGGCGAGCTGGAGCAGATCCGACGCTATTGCGAGACCGACGTGCTGAACACCTACCTGCTGTATTGCCGCTTCCAGCTCATGCGCGGCGGGCTGTCCCCGCAGGAACATGCCGATGAGCTCGAGCTGGTGCGGCGCACGGTGGGCGAATGGGCGGCCGAGGAGCCGCACTGGGCCGAGTACATGCGGGCCTGGGCATGAATCGGCGAGTCGGTGGTCGAGGCGCCAGGCCTGGCGCGAGTCGTGTTCCCAGCCCCGACGCGGCACAGGCCGAGCTCGAGTGGTTGCGCGTCGAATCCCTGGACCTGGAAGCGCGGGGCGTGGCGCACCGCGCCGATGGCAAGGTGGTGTTCATCCACGACGCGCTGCCAGGCGAGCAGGTGCGGGTGCGCGTGTTGCGCGGCAAGCCCAAGTGGGAGCAGGCCGAGATGCTGCAGCGTCGCAACGAGGCCTCGACGCGGGTGAAGCCGCGTTGCGAGCATTTTGGAACCTGCGGCGGCTGCAGCATGCAGCACATCGAGTTGCGCGCCCAACTGGCCTTCAAGCAGCGCACCCTGGAGGATGACCTGCGGCATCTGGCGCAGCTGCGCCCGGAGTTGATGCTGCGCCCCCTGGCTGGGCCCGACTGGGGTTACCGCCGGCGTGCGCGCCTGACGGTGCGCCTGGTGCCCAAGAAGGGTGGGGTGCTGGTGGGATTCCACGAGCGAGGCTCCAGCTACGTGGCCGACATGCGCTCCTGCCAGATCCTGCCGCCCCGGGTCTCGGCGCTGCTGCTGCCCCTGCGCGCGCTGGTCGGCACGCTGTCCTGCCCTGACCGGGTGCCGCAGATCGAACTGGCCATGGGCGACGACGCCATCGTGCTGGTGCTGCGCAACCTGCAGGAGCTGGACGCCCAGGACCTGCAGCGCCTGCGGGATTTCGCCGCCCAGCACCAGGTCCAGTGGTGGCTGCAGCCCGGCGGCCCGCAAAGCGCCCAGCCGCTGGAGGAGCAGCAGCCGCTGCCCTCCTACACCCTGCCGGAGTTCGGGCTGCGCATGCCCTTCCGGCCCACGGATTTCACCCAGGTCAACCACAGCGTCAACCGGGCCCTGGTCTCGCGCGCCCTGCGTCTGCTGCGGGTGGCGGCCGGCGATCGCGTGGCCGACTGGTTCTGCGGCCTGGGCAACTTCACCCTGCCGCTGGCCACCCGCGCCGGCTTCGTGCTGGGGGTCGAGGGCAGCGAATCCCTGCTGGCACGCGCGATGGACAATGCGCGCGCCAGCGGGCTGGCCGCCCAGGTGGCCTTCCGGGCCTCGAACCTGTTCGAGGCCGACGCCGCCTTCCTGCGCGACTGCGGCCCCTTCGACAAGTGGCTGGTGGATCCGCCGCGCGAAGGGGCGCTGGCGCTGTGCAAGGCGCTGGTGCGGGCGATGGGGCGCGCCGTCGACGAGCCAGGGGCCGCCGACGAGGAGCAAGCGGCCCCGCAGCCGGAGTTCATCCCCCCGCGGCGCATCGTCTACGTTTCCTGCAACCCGGCCACCCTGGCGCGCGACGCCGGCGTGCTGGTGCACCAGGGCGGCTACGCCTTGAAGGCGGCGGGGGTGGTCAACATGTTCCCCCACACCTCGCACGTCGAGTCCATCGCGGTGTTCGAACTGCCCGACACGCTTTGAGCCCTGCCGGTCGAGGTGCCGACCAGGGCGGTTTTCAGCGCGCTCCGCCGGTACCTCGCCGCGATGACCGAGACAGGAAGGGAGTTCGTCCCGCAGCGCTTGGGTCAGCGCCGATGCGGCAGCGGACAAGCTTGGGAACACCCACGAAAAGGGGTGTTATGCAGCAGATGGCCAAGAAAATTCCGCATCGTGCGGGGTACATCGGAGCGCTACGGGCAGCGCGGCGCAGTGATGGCGTAGGTGCTTGACCTGTTGCTTCAGTCCGGCACCTCAGGCCCGACCCTCGCCCTCCGACCGAGCGGCCGGATGCGCTTCTCAAAAAATGCCGTATTTGCTATGCATGTCGACGCGTTCCTGAGGGTTCCGCGAGGAAAGCCCAGGGCACTCATGCCATTGCTATAGCAAATACGGCGCGCAACAGTGACACGAGAAATGCCGTATGTGCTATACTCATTCGCATATTGGGTCGCGTCACTCCTCTGAACAGGTCTTCGGCGCGCGCTCTTGAATGACAAATACGGCACATGAACAACCTTCCATCTCTGGGTCGCGCGGTCGCCGAGCTTCGGAAAAAGCGCGGAATGACCCAAAAGCAGTTGGCCTCCCTGTGCGGGCTGGGACAGTCGACGCTCGCCCGCTTCGAAACGGGAGGCGTGGCCGAGTTCGGCGCGCGCAAGCTGTTGCGCCTCCTCGAGGCGCTGGGCTACGAGATGTCGTTCACGCCCGCGGGCTTGAGCTTTACGCTGGACGACGCGCTGCGGGAGCGCCAGCGCGAGGCCTTTGCACAACGTGACACCCTGCACCTCGCATGAAGCTGCACGTCTACGTCCACGACCAGCCAGTGGCCACGCTGGAATCAGACGACAACTTTCGGCATGTGCTGACCTACCACCCGGAGGTCGTCGGCGAACGGTTCGTGAGCCTGCTCATGCCGGTGCGCACCGAGTCCTACGTCTGGCCGGAGCTGCACCCGATTTTTCGCATGAACCTGCCCGAAGGCTTCTTGCTGAGCGTTCTGCAAGAAGAGCTCGGGCCTCACGTCGGCGCCTCGCCTTTGAGTCTGCTGTCCGTGGTGGGGCGCAACGCCATCGGGTGGGTCAAGGTGGCCGCACCCGGGGCCGACCCCACGCGCGCTCCCGTGCCCTTTGAGCTGCAAGACGTGCTGCGAGGAGACAACTCCGAAAAGGCCTTCGTCGAGTTGGTGCGCCGGCACGCCGTCTCGGGCGTCTCCGGAGTGGTTCCCAAATTTCTCTCGCCCGACTCTTCCAGTGCGCCGAGGGCTGGCTCCCCCGCTGCGCTGGGCGAGCATCGCAAGGGCACCCTGGCCACGGAGCGCTACATCATCAAGGGCACCACTTCGAGCTTGCCGGGCGTTGCCCTCAACGAGCATCTGTGCATGGAGGTGTCGCGCAAAGCAGGCTTCAACACCGCCTCCACCGAGGTATCCGACGACGGTCAGGTCCTGGCCGTGCAGCGCTTCGATTTCGAGGCGGACGGCCGCACGCACAAGGGCATGGAAGACCTGTGCAGCCTGCTCACGCTGCGGCCCGAGCAGAAGTACGAATCCACTTGGGAACGCGTGGTCAACCGCATCAAGGAGGTCGTGCCCGATTTGACGCAGCAAAACACCATTCTTTCCGACCTGGCCAACGTGCTGCTGTTGACGTACGCACTGCGCAACGCCGACTGTCACACCAAGAACCTCGCCTTGCTCTACAGCTCAAGACAGCACATTGAGCTGGCGCCGGTGTACGACATGCTGACCATCTCGGTCTACGACAACTACATCAACAACCCGCCGGCGCTGCCCATCGAGGGGCGCAGTACCTGGACCCCCGGCAAGACGCTAGAGCGCTTCTTGCAAGCGCGCTGCAACCTCAAGCCGTCGCAGACCCGGCAGCGCGTGGAGCGCATCTGCGAGGCCATCGTGGAGGTCTCCCCCCAAGTCATCGAAGCCGCCAAGCGCTATGCAGCCTTTCACGAAACCGGCAAGCGCATGCTGCACGCCTGGAACGAGGGCATGAACAGCTTGCGGCTGCAGCGCACGTGGAGCCTGCCAAGCCTGGCCGAGACCATTGCGCGGGCCAGTTTCTCGGACCCGCTGCCGCGCCAAGCCGCCAAGCGCGAAAAGCTCGGGCGCTCGCCGCTGCTGGGTCAGCGCTGAGCGAAAGGCCTTGCGCGCGGGATGCGCCATGCCCTGCTGGCGCTCGTGGGCGCCCCGAAGCAGGAAAGCGCAAGCCTTGTTCCGACGGTGCTCGCTACACGGGGAACCAGAGAGGTACCGCGGGGCAGCAGGGGATGCAGAGTCGTTATCCAGGGAGGGCTTCGCCAGAGGCGCCATGTGTTCCCGGTGCCTCTCGATTTCACCAGCGAGCATGGCGCGTTCGTTGAGAAGCCAAACCGCCGCCATAGCGGGCGCGGTATCTGGCGGGGAATGCGGTCCATGAGCCACAATGTAGCTACAATGTGGTAGCATCACGGCCTTGTCGAAAAGGGGGATGAACCATGTTGACCGTTGACGTTCGTGCGCGTGTCGAGCCTGAACTCAAGCGCGAGGCCGCAGCCGTGCTGGAGGCTGCGGGCCTGGACGTGAGTACGGCCATTCGGTTGTTTTTGCGCAGCGTGGTCGAGAAGGGTGGTCTTCCCATGGAACTGCCTCGCGCCAACCCCACGACGCTGGCCGCCATCCGTGATGCGAAGGCCGGCAGGACCACCCGTACGACGCTCGAGGACCTCTGAGATTGCCGCGAGCGCTTGAAGAAACCAGTCAGTTCAAGCGCGACAAGAAGCGCGTCAAGGGCTCTGGCTGCCATGACTGGGCCAAGATGCGCGACGTGGTCGCGCAACTGATGAACGACCGCCCACTCGACCAGAGACATCGGGACCATGCGCTGTCCGGAGAGTACGAGGGGGTCCGGGAGTGTCACATCGCTCCGGACTGGCGGCTCATCTACGACAAACAGGGGCCCGCCGAGGGGGGCTTCCTGAGACTCGTTCGAACCGGGTCTCACAGCGAATTATTTTGGTCATCTGCGTATTAACACCCACGAAAAGAACGAAGCCCGGCCGGGGCCGGGCTTCGGAGTGAGGGGCGGGCCCTCGCGCTCAGGCCGGGTTCAGCGGCGGCTGCCGCCGCCACCGCCGAAGATGCTCAGCAGCGCCAGCAGGTTCACGAACACGTTGTACAGGTCGAGGTAGATCGCCAGCGTGGCCGAGATGTAGTTGGTTTCGCCGCCGTCGAGCACACGCCGCACGTCGATGAGCATGAAGGCCGAGAAAATGCCCACCGCGGCCACCGAGAAGGTGATCATCAGCGCGGGCATGCGCAGCCAGATGTTGGCGATGCCGGCGATCATCAGCATGATCACCCCGACGAACAGGAACTTGGCCAGGCCGCTGAGATCGCGCTTGACCACCGTCGCCAGCGAGGCCATGGCGGCGAAGATGATGGCCGTGCCTCCGAAGGCCATGCTGATCAGTTGCACGCCGTTGGCCAGGCCCAGCACCACGCTGAGCATCTGCGACAGCATCAGCCCCATGAAGAAGGTGAAGCCCAGCAGGAAGGCCACGCCGAGGCCGGATTCGCGGTTGCGCTGCACCGCGTACATCAGGCCGAAGGCGCCGGCCAGGAACAGCAGCATGCCCATGCCGGGGTTGCGGATCATCCACAGGCCCAGGCCCGTGGTCAGCCCGGCCCAGGCGCCCGCCACCGTGGGCACCAGGGAGATCGCCAGCAGCGTGTAGGTGTTGCGCAGCACGCGGTTGCGCTCGACGGCGTAGCCCCCCGAGGCGTAGGCGGGGTATTGCGGTTGGAAGCGATCGTTCATCTAGGGTTCTCCCGATACGAGGTGCCGCGGTCCGGCGATGTCGAGGTTTCGACTCCGTCGTGCCGTCGGAGTTCCCCGCGATGGCGGGGAAGGGCTACGGCGGCGGGACGACCGAACCGCGATTTCGCTGCCCAGTGTAGGGCCTGTGGCTGAAATGGGGCTGAACGGGCGGATTCCAAGCCCCTTGCGGCAACCCTTCCCGCGGGCGGGGTTGGGTGTGCTGCAGCGCCGCAATCGAGTCAAAAGCCCCGAAAAACTGTACAATGCCAAGGATTTGCGTGCGGCCTGCGCGGCCGGCGCCCAACCCACAACGCCGCCGCCGAGGCGCCTTTCGCCGTACCGCTCCCGCCCTGCCAGCCTGGCGCTCCCGCGCGCCCGAGCCGGCACGCGCCGCACGGTCAGCGAGCAGCCCCACGGCGCGGTGCTCGAGCGGAGAGAACATCCATGCTGCCGTTGCAAGCGAAGGCGATCCTGGCCCTGGCCGACGGGTCGGTCTTCGAAGGGGTGTCGATCGGTGCCGCCGGGGAGAGCGTCGGGGAGGTGGTGTTCAACACCGCCATCACCGGCTACCAGGAAATCCTGACCGACCCGAGCTACAGCCACCAGATCGTCACCCTGACCTATCCGCATATCGGAAACGTCGGGGCCAACCCGGAGGATGCGGAATCCACCCGTATCCATGCCGCCGGACTGGTCATTCGCGACCTTCCCCTGCTGGACTCGAATTTCCGCCGCGCCGAGGGCCTGGCCCAGTACCTGCAGCGCCACGGCACCGTGGCCATCGCCGACATCGACACGCGCCGCCTGACCCGGCTGCTGCGCACGGTGGGTGCCCAGAACGGCTGCATCGTCGCGCTGCCCGCCGGCGAGGCGGTGAGCGCCGAACTGCGCGAGCGCGCGGTGGCCCGGGCGAAGGCCACGCCCAGCCTGGCCGGCATGGACCTGGCCAAGGTGGTCAGCACCACCGAGCCCTATGCCTGGACCGGCTCGGCCTGGGCGCTGGGCCGGGGCTACGTGCAGCGCCAGGCCGACGGGCCCCACGTGGTGGTCTACGACTTCGGCGTCAAGCACAACATCCTGCGCCTGCTGGCCGAGCGCGGCTGCCGCGTCAGCGTGGTGCCCGCGCAGACCGCCGCCTCCGCGGTGCTGGCCATGCGCCCCGACGGGGTGCTGCTGTCCAACGGGCCGGGCGATCCCGAGCCCTGCGACTACGCCATCACCGCCGCGCGCGAGTTGATGCAGCGCGGCGTGCCGGTGTTCGGCATCTGCCTGGGGCACCAGATCCTGGCGCTGGCCGCGGGTGCGCGCACCTTCAAGATGAAGTTCGGTCACCACGGCGCCAACCATCCGGTGCGCGACCTGGACACCGGGCGGGTCAGCATCACCAGCCAGAACCACGGCTTCGCGGTGGATTCCGACAGTCTGCCGGCCAATCTGCGCGCCACCCATGTGTCGTTGTTCGACGGCACGCTGCAGGGCTTCGCCTACACCGACCGGCCGGCCATGGGCTTCCAGGGCCACCCCGAGGCCAGCCCCGGGCCCCACGACATCGGTGAGTTGTTCGACCGCTTCACCGCCATGATGCAGCGCGCCAGCGCCGCCTGAGCCCAGGCCCGCGGATCCAGCGCCCCGTTCCCGGAGACCCCAGCATGCACCCCTTCGGCATCACCGACCTCCCGCTGTACGTGCTCGGCGTGGTGTTCATCGTGCTGCTGCCGGGGCCGAATTCCCTGTACGTGCTGGGCCTGGCCGCGCAGCGCGGGGTCCGCACCGGCTACGTCGGAGCCATGGGCATCTTCCTCGGCGACAGCGTGCTCATGGTGCTGGCCGCGGCCGGGCTGGCCAGCCTGCTGCAGACCGTGGCCTGGCTGTTCATGCTGGTCAAGTTCGCGGGCGCCGCCTACCTGGCCTGGATCGGCCTGGGCATGCTGCGCGCCGGGCTGCGCAATTGGGGCCGCGCCGAGGCCGCCGCGGTGCCCGCCGCGGTGCCCGCCGCGAAGGTGGACGCCTCGCATCCGCTGGGCAAGGCGCTGCTGATCAGCCTGCTCAATCCGAAGGCCATCCTGTTCTTCATCTCGTTTTTCATCCAGTTCGTGCAACCGGGCTACGCCCACCCGGCGCTGTCCTTCCTGGTCCTGGGGGCCATCGTGCAGTTGTTCAGCGCGCTGTACCTGTCCACGCTGATCTTCGCCGGCTCGCGCCTGGCCGAGGCCTTTCGCCGCAGGCGTCGCGTGGCCGCCGGGCTGACCGGAGCGCTGGGCGCGGCCTTCATGGCCTTCAGCCTGCGCCTGGCCACCGCCTCCCCGCATTGAGGCCGCCCCCTCGAGCCCGCACGAACCCCGCCAACACCTGAACCCCGTCGTCCCATGCCCAAGCGCACAGACATCCAAACCATCCTGATCATCGGCGCCGGCCCGATCGTCATCGGCCAGGCCTGCGAATTCGATTACTCCGGGGCCCAGGCCTGCAAGGCCCTGCGCGAGGAAGGCTACCGGGTGGTGCTGGTCAACAGCAATCCGGCCACCATCATGACCGACCCGGAGACGGCCGACGTCACCTACATCGAGCCCATCACCTGGCAGGTGCTCGAGCGCATCATCGAGCGCGAGCGCCCGGACGCGGTGCTGCCGACCATGGGCGGGCAGACCGCGCTGAACTGCGCGCTGGACCTGCACCGCAACGGCGTGCTGGACAAGTACGGTTGCGAGCTCATCGGCGCGCGCCCGCAGGCCATCGAGAAGGCCGAGGACCGCCAGTTGTTCAAGCAGGCGATGACCAGCATCGGCCTGGAATCGGCCCGCTCGGGCGTGGCCCACTCGATGGAGGAGGCCTGGACGGTGCAGAAGACCATCGGCTTCCCCACCATCATCCGCCCCAGCTTCACGCTGGGCGGCACCGGCGGGGGCATCGCCTACAACCCCGAGGAGTTCGAGGCCATCTGCAAGCGCGGCCTGGAGGCCTCGCCGACCAGCGAACTGCTGATCGAGGAATCCCTGATCGGCTGGAAGGAATTCGAGATGGAAGTCGTGCGCGACCGCGCCGACAACTGCATCATCGTGTGCTCCATCGAGAACCTCGATCCGATGGGTGTGCACACCGGCGACTCGATCACCGTCGCGCCGGCGCAGACCCTGACCGACAAGGAGTACCAGATCATGCGCGACGCCAGCATCGCGGTGCTGCGCGAGATCGGGGTCGACACGGGCGGCTCCAACGTGCAGTTCGCGATCAACCCGCGCGACGGGCGCATGATCGTGATCGAGATGAACCCCCGCGTGTCGCGCTCCTCGGCGCTGGCCTCCAAGGCCACCGGCTTTCCCATCGCCAAGGTGGCGGCCAAGCTGGCCGTGGGCTACACGCTCGACGAGCTGCGCAACGAGATCACCGGCGGGGCCACGCCCGCGTCCTTCGAGCCCACCATCGACTACGTGGTCACCAAGGTGCCGCGCTTCGCCTTCGAGAAGTTCCCGCAGGCCGATTCGCGCCTGACCACGCAGATGAAGTCGGTGGGCGAGGTCATGGCCATCGGGCGCAGCTTCCAGGA
>JAKBBK010000079.1 GCA_021808525.1 Pseudomonadota bacterium | reverse complement strand
GGTGGCCTTCGGGCCGCCGCGGTGTTGAAATACCCGGTGTCGACGCGGCGGCGCCGCGTGTTCAGGAGATACCCATGGATTTTGCGCTGAGCCCCGAACTGCGGGAGCTGCAACTGCGCGTACGCAGCTTCATCCGCGAGCGCATCATGCCCTTCGAGGCAGACCCGCGCTGGGGGCAGCATGGCCCCAGCGAGACCCTGCGCGATGAACTCGTCGGGCTGGCGCGGGCCGCGGGCCTGCTGACCCCGCATGCCTCGCGCGAGCTCGGAGGAATGGGCCTCAGCCATGTGCAAAAGGCCGTGGTGTTCGAGGAGGCGGGCTATTCGGCGCTCGGACCCACCGCACTCAACATCCACGCCCCGGATGAAGGCAACATCCACCTGCTGGAGGTGGTGGCTTCGCCAGCGCAGAAGGAGCGCTGGCTGCGCCCGCTGGTGCAGGGGAGCGCGCGTTCGTGCTTTTGCATGACCGAGCCGCCCCCGGGTGCGGGCGCCGACCCCTCGATGCTGCGGACGACGGCGGTGCGCGACGGCGACGACTATGTGCTCGACGGGATCAAGTGGTTCATCACCGGCGCGCAGGGGGCCTCCATCGCCATCATCATGGCGCGCATGGAGGATGGATTGGCCACCATGTTCCTCAGCGACATGAATCGCCCGGGCATCGAGGTCGAGCGCACCATGGACGCCATGGATTCGTGTTTCACCGGGGGCCATGGGGTGGTGCGCCTGCGCGGCCTGCGCGTGCCCGCAAGCGACGTACTCGGCGAGGTCGGGCAGGGCCTGCGCTATGCCCAGGTACGCCTGGCGCCGGCGCGCCTGACCCATTGCATGCGCTGGCTGGGGCAGGCGCAGCGTGCCCATGACGAAGCGCTCGCCTATGCGCGCGAGCGCCAGGCCTTCGGGCGCACGCTGGGCGAGCACCAGGGCGTGAGCTTCATGCTGGCGGACAACGAGATGGATCTGCACACCGCGCGCCTGCATATCTGGCACACGGCCTGGCTGCTCGACCAGGGAGAACGGGCCAATTTCGAGTCCAGCCGTGCCAAGGTCGCCTGCTCGGAGGCCGAGTGGAGGGTGGTGGACCGCAGCGTGCAGATTCTCGGCGGCCAGGGGGTGACGGCCGAGCGGGCGGTGGCCCGGATCTTCTCCGACATGCGCGCCTTCCGCATCTACGACGGCCCCAGCGAGGTGCACCGCTACAGCCTGGGGCGCAAGATCCTCGCGGGGCGCCGCGACGCATCGCTGCGCCAGGCCTGAGCACCGCGGCGCCTGCGCGCCCCGCTGCGGGCCTGGTTCAGCCGGTGGACCGGCGGCGGCGCCCTGCCGGCGCGCCGGCCACGGTGGGGGAGAAGTCCGTGTGCTCGAAATCGATGCCATGCTCGAGCATCTGGCCGCGCAGCTCGCGCAGGGCCGCGCGAGCGGGCATGTGGCGCTGGGTTCCGGCGCGCTTCCACCAATGCTTGGCCATGCCCACGTCGGGCAGCACGCCGATGCCGTGCCAGTACATCTTGCCCAGCTGGTACTGGGCCAGCACATGCCCCTGCTCCGCGGCCTGGGTCAGCCAGCGCAGCGCAGCCTCCAGGTCCCGCGGCGCGCGACGCCCGCGCAGCAGGGTCAGGCCCAGCATGTACTGGGCGGCATCGTGTCCTTCGTCGGCAGCACGCCTGAGCCAGTCGATGGCCTCGGGCCAGCGCTCCCGGGCATGCCCGGACAGCAGGGTCAGGCCCAGGGTGTACTGGGCTGAACGGTGGGATTGCTCGGCGGCGCGCCGGAACAACTGCAGGGCCAGCGCGCGGTCGCGCGGCACCCCCAGGCCTTGCAGATACAGGCGCCCGAGAAACCAGTTGGAGGGGGCGTCCCCCTGGTCGGCGGCCGCCCGGTACCAGCGCGCGGCCTCGGCGTGGCTGCGCGCCACCACCTGGCCGTTCTCGAACAGGATGCCGATGGACCCGATGGCCCGGGCCATGTTCTGTTCCGCGGCCTTTTTCCACCAGTACATGCAGCGTACGTAATCCTGGGCCACGCCGCGACCGTGGTAATGCATCCAGCCCAGGTTGTACTGCGCGCTGGCCGAGCCCTGGCTGGCCGCGCGTTCGTACCAGATACCCGCCTGATCGTGCTGGCCGAGATTGCGTAGGTGATCGCCCAGCCATTCCTGGGCAACCATGTCTCCCGATTGCGCGAGTTCAACGACTTCCTTCGGAATGCTTGTGGCGTTCATCGGCCAAATCGCCCAGACGGGCGCAGTGTGACATCTCCTTGCAACATTGTCCTCCCGCCGCGGGGTGGGCGTCATCCTTTCTTCGCGGGGGCGTTCGCGGGAAGGCGGCCGTGCCCAGCAGGGCCAGGCGTGCCGCGCCAAAGGCCGCCTCGGTCCGGCGCGCCGCGCGCACGGGCAGGCCCAGCGCACGCTCGCGCAGGCGAGTCCACGCCGCATTGCCCGCGCCGCCGCCGCTGCTCAGCACCACGTCGGGCCGGGGCGCTCCCAGCTGGGTCAGTCGAGCGTATCCAGCAGCCTCGATGCGGGCCAGGGCCTGCAGCAGTCCGTGCAGATACTGGACGTCGTCGGCCGGACGCGGCTCGAGCCGGGGGAGCAGGGCGGGATTCGCCTGGGGAAATCGCTCGCCCATTCCAGGCAGCGGGACCAGATCCAGTGGACTGTCGGCCTCGGGGTCGATACGTGTACTGAGTTCCCGCAGGCGCGCGTCGTCGAACAGCATGCGCAGGACGGCGCCTCCGGCACGGCTGGCCCCCGACACCAGCCACAAGGCGCCGAATCGATGGCTGTACACGCCATGCTGCGGCGCGTCGATCCGCTGCGGCGAAAGCAGTTTCAACGCCAGGGTACTGCCCAGGCTGCTCAGGCCCAGACCCGGACGGTCGGCGCCGCTGGCCAGGAAGGCCGCGTTGGCATCGGTGGTACCAGCCACCAGGCGCAGGCCCTGCGGCAGCCCCAGGCGGCGCGCCAGCAAGGGCTCCACGCGGCCCACCCGGCTGCCCGGGGCCACGATGCGCGGCAGACGCGTGGCGAAGGCCTGGGAGGACGCGACCTCGCCCCAGGCGCAGCGCGCCGGGTCCGCGCCGCTCTTGAGCGCGTTATGCCAGTCACTGATCCCGCCCTGCGCCAGGCCGCCCGCGCGCAGGCGTGCGAACAGCCAGTCGGCCTGGTGCAGGGCCAGCGCGTCATGCAGCGATTCGGGGCCTGCGCGCTGGTTCCACAGCCAGGCCAGCCGGGCCAGCCCGTCCAGGGGGCCCGTGTGATCCGCCGGGAAGTCCGCTTCCCGGTGTTCGTGATACATCAGCACCGGACCCCGGGGCCGCAGATCGCGGCCGGCCCACAGCACGCTGCCCGAGGTCGCGCACAGCGACAGCGCGTCGACGCGGGCACGCAGATCCGGGGGCATGGCGCCCAGCAGCTCCCACAGCGCCCGTTCCCAGTCCCTGCAGCCCTGCCGGCGTGCATGCGCATAGCGGAGGCTGGACTCGAACAGGCAGCGTTCGCGCCGGTCGATCACGCACAGGCGTGCCCCGCTGGTGCCGAAGTCCAGGCCCGCCGCCACGCGCGGCAGCGGTGGCGGGGACGGCGCGGCGCCGCGAGGGAGCAGGCGGCAGGCGGTTGGGGAGGGCATCGGCGAGGGCGCGGGCACGGCCGCATTGTGCCCTCGACGTCGGCCCTTGCGCTCAGTTCAGGCGCACCTCGACGCGCCGCGGCTTCGCGTGCTCGGCCTTCGGGATGCGCAATTCGAGTACGCCATCCTTCATGCTGGCCTGGATGGCCGCCGAGTCGAGCTCGCGCGACAGGGTGAAGCTGCGTTCCCACGCTCCGCTGCGCAGTTCGGCATAGAAAGGCTGCATGCCCTGGGGCAGTTCGATCTGCAGGGCTCCACGCAAGGTCAGCGTGTCGCCGTCGACCTGCACCTGCAGCTGATCGCGCGGCACGCCCGGCATGTCGGCGCGCAGGGTGATGCCGTCGGCATCCTCGAAGATGTCCACGCGCGGGGCCTGGGTCACGGTGTCGCGCGCAGCCGACTTCGCGGCTGCGAGGCCGGCAGGCCGGTCGGCGCCGGCGGCAGCGGTGATCGGGTTGTGGGTCGTGTTCATGGTCGGACTCCTTGCGATCCTTGGGGGCTTCAGTTCACCGCGATGCGCCGCGGCTGCACGGCCTCACGCCGCGCGATGTTCACCCGCAGGACGCCGTCGGTGTAGCGGGCCTCGATCTTCGAGGGGTCGATGTCCTCGGGCAGGGAGATCACGCGCCGGAAGCTGCCGCTGAAACGCTCCTCGGCATAGCTCACCTGACCCTTGGGCACGGCGGGCAGTGCACGCTTGCCGGCAATGGTGAGCAGATGGTGGTCCACCGTGACCTCGAGTTGCGAGGCGTCGATGCCCGGGGCGAAGGCATAGACCTCCACCGCCTGCGGCGTCGAGCCGACATTGATGGCGGGGAAACTGGCGCCGCCCACGGCGCGGATGCTCACGGGCAGCCCGAGTCCGGCGAGGTCCCGGTCGAGTTCGCGCTGCAGGCGGTCGAGATCGGCGAACCAGCTCGCCGGCGTCTTCAGCATGGTTGCAATCATGGTCCTGGCTCCTTGCAGATGGTCGGGGCGGGCGGCGCGCCCTTCGGCGGCGTCGCCCTTTGCACCGTATCTGCGAACAGGGAGCGGGGATTTCAAGAGCCCGGCGTGGGTGCCAGGCGCCGCGCTCCGCAGTACACGACCATGTCGCTGCCGCGGATGCGTCCGACGAGGGTCATGCCGGCCTGATCCGCGGCGCGCACCGCGAGCGCGGTCGGCGCGGACACGGCGGCCAGCACCGTGCAGCCCTGGCTGGCGGCCTTTTGCACCATTTCGATGCTCGCGCGACTGCTGATCACCACCACGCCCTCGCGCGCATCGAGGCCGCCGCGGGCGGCGGCACCCAGCAGCTTGTCCAGCGCGTTGTGGCGCCCCACGTCCTCGCGTGCCAGCAGCACCCGGCCGTCCGCCGAACACAGCGCGGCGGCATGCACCGAGCCCGTGGCCTCGAACAGGGGTTGCAAGGGGCGCAAGGACTCCACCGCGCGCTCCAGCGCGCCGGGCTCCACGAGGGGGCCGGTCCCCACGGGCGGAACCGGGCGCAGAGCCTGGTCCAGCGAATCCGTGCCGCACAGGCCGCAGCCGGTGCGCCCCGCCAGGCTGCGCCGGCGCAGCTTGAGCGCCTGCAAGCGGCGCGACGCGATGTCCACATGCAGGCTGATGCCCGATGCCGACTCCTCGACGCTGATCTCGAACACCTCGCCGGCATGTTCGACGATGCCCTCGGTGAGCGCGAATCCCAGCGCGAAGTCCTCCAGGTCGGCGGGCGTGGCCAGCATCACCGCATGGGAAATGCCGTTGAATTCCAGCGCCACCGGAACCTCCTCGCACAACCAGTCGCGCTGCGGCCGGGCCTGGCCGCCGTGCAGGCGAAGCACCTCGGCGCAAGCCGCGCCGCGGGGCTTGTCGCGTGGTGGCATGTCCATGGGCGGACAGGCTCTCAGGCCGCCAGCGCGCAGTCCACCGCGGTGGGCTGCAGCAACTGCTCCAGGAGGCGCGGCGGCATGCCCAGCAGCAAGCCGCGGCGCCCTGCGTTCACGTACATCCAGGGCAGTTCGAGCACGCTGCTCTGCAGATACACCGGCATGGGCTTGCGCAGCGCGAAGGGGGAGGTTCCCCCCACCTGATAGCCGCTGTGCCTCTCGGCCACAGCCGGGTCGCAGGGCTGCACCTGCTTGGCCCCGATGGATCGCGCCAGATTCTTGGTGGAGACCTGGCGGTCCCCGTGCATCAGCATCACCAACGGCCGGGCTGCCTGGTCCTGCAGGATCAGGGTCTTCACCACCGCATGCGGGTCCAGGCCCAGCGCCTGCGCCCCCCAGGCCGCGCCGCCATGCTCGACGTACTCGTAGGGATGCAGGCTGAACTCCACGCCGCGGCTGCGCAGCCAGGCGGTGGCCGGGGTTTCGGTGGGGTGCTGGCGGCGAGTGGACACGGCGTCGAGGTTAGCACCGCGCGGCGCCGCGTGGCCGTATGCTTGCGGCACCATGCCCATCGACCCTTCCGCCCCCATCGTGTCCAGCGCCAGCGCCGCCGACGACGCCTGGTTCTTTCCCGCCTTCGAGCCGCGACTCGTGGCCACCGGGCCGCAGGTCTGGATCCACACCCTGCAGGGTGGGGAGGGTCCGCCCCTGCTGGTGCTGCACGGCCATCCGCAAACCCACGTGATCTGGCACCGCGTGGCCGGCGAGCTGGCGCGCCACTTCCGCGTGGTGCTGTGCGATCTGCGCGGCTATGGCGACTCCTCCAAGCCGCCAGGCGGAGCGGACCATGCGCCCTACAGCCGGCGCGCCATGGCGGGCGACATGCTGGCCGTGATGCGCAGCCTGGGCCACGAGCGCTTCACCGTGCTGGCCCACGACCGGGGCGCGCGCGTGGCGCATCGCCTGGCCGCCGACCATCCGGAGGCGGTGCGGCGCATGACCCTGCTGGACATCGCCCCCACGCTGGCCATGTATCGCAAGACGGACGAGGCCTACGCGCGGGCCTACTGGCACTGGTTTTTCCTGATCCAGCCGGCGCCGCTGCCCGAGCGCCTGATCCAGGCCGACCCGGGAGCCTACGTACGAGATCTGATGCGCTCGCGCAATGGCGGCCTGGAGGCCTTCGATGCGCGAGCCCTGGAGGCCTATGCCCGCAGCCTGGCCCAGCCGGGGGCCGCGCACGGGCTGTGCGAGGACTATCGCGCGGCGGCGAGCATCGACCTCGAGCACGACGCCGCGGACCGGGCTCGCGGTGCGCGCCTGGGCATGCCCCTGCAGGTACTGTGGGGCGAACACGGGGTGGTGCAGCGCTGTTTCCGCCCGCTGGACGAGTGGCGCGAGGTGGCCGTCGACGTGCGCGGCGGCAGCCTGCCCTGCGGCCACTACATCCCCGAGGAGGCGCCGCGCGAGCTGCTGGACGCCGCCTTGCCCTTCCTGCTCGAGCAGGGCTGAACCCGGGGCGTTCCCGCAGGCTGTGGCGCCCAGGCAACGCGGCGGGGCAGGGCGGCGGGCCAGGGCGGCAATGGCTCCGGCTCCTGCAATTATTATGTGGGAAAAATTCACATGTTGATGCCCTGAGCATCGACGACCCCGGGGGGCGCAGCAATGTCCGAACTCGTCAAGGGAGCGCCTGGACCATGACTCGCCAATGGAAGATTTCCGCACTCGCCCTGCTGCTCGGCGGGGGAGTGTTCACCGCCGCGCACGCGGACGAACCCTACTGGTCGCTCTCGGTCGGAACGCCCGGGCTGGTGGCCAACCTGGGCAATGTGTTGCCGGCCCCGCCCGTGGTGGTGGCGCCGCCCGTGGTGTACGCGCCGCCCCCCCAGCCCGTGTATTACGCCCCCGCCTACGTGGCGCAGCCCGGCTACGGCTGGCGCCGCCCGCAGCGCTGGCACCGCGAGGATGACGACGAGGGCGGTTGGCACCACGACCGCTGATCCCCCGCGGCGCGTGTCTCAGCCGCGCCGCGTCAGGGCTGCGGTGGCCAGGCCCAGCAGCAGCCCCCACAGCGCGCTGCCGACCCCGCCCAGGCTGAAGCCCGAGGCGGTGACCATGAAGGTCAGCAGCGCGGGCTCCCGCCAGGACTCGTCGGCCAGAGCCGATTGCAGGCTGTTGCCGATGGTGCTGAGCAGGGCCAGCCCGGCGATGGCCGCGACCAGGGCGTGGGGGAAGGCCGCGAACAGCGCCGCCACGCTGGCTCCGAGCAGCCCGGTCAGCGCGTAGAAGGCTCCGGCCCAGACCGCGGCGCGCCAGCGCTGCCGAGGGTCGGGGTCGGCTTCCGGGCTCATGCAGATGGCCGCGGTGATCGCAGCCAGGTTGAAGGAAAAGCCTCCGAAGGGCGCCAGCACCACGCCGAGCAGGCCGGTCCACCCCACCAGGGGCGATGCCGGAGTCTGGTAGCCATGGGTGCGCAGCATGGCGATGCCGGGCACGTTCTGCGAGGCCATGGTCACGATGAACAGAGGCAGGCCGATGCCCAGCAGGCTGCTCCAGCCGAAGCTTGGCGTGGTCCACACCGGCCGGGTCAGGTGCAGCGGCAGCGTGGCCAGGTGCCATTGTCCGCCCAGGGTCGCCACCAGCAGCCCCACCGCGAAACTCAGCGCCACCGCATAGCGCGGCAGCAGGCGCCGCGCGAGCATCAGGGTCGCCAGCATCGCCCCCACCAGCAGCAGGTGCTGCTGCAGGGCCCCGAACACCCCCAGGCCGAACTCCAGCAGGACGCCGGCGAGCATGCCCGCGGCCAGGGCGCGGGGCAGGCGGTGCATCAGGCGTTCGAACCAGCCGCTGAAACCGGCCAGGGCGGCCAGCAGCGAGGCGAAGGCGAACACACCCAGCGCGCGGGACATCGGCAGGCCGTGCAGCGAGGTGGCCAGCAGCGCGGCCCCGGGCGTGGACCACGCGGTGAGCACCGGGGCGCGGTAGCGCAGCGACAGCCCGATGCAGCTCAGGGCCATGCCCAGTCCCAGGGCCCAGAGCCAGGAAGCGATCTCGGCAGGCCCGGCTCCCGCCGCGCGGGCCGCCTCGAACACGATGGCCGCCGAACTGGTGTAGCCGACCAGCACCGTGACGAATCCGGCCGATACATGCGAGGGGGACATCCATCGCCCGAGGGCGCGGGGGGTCGGTGGGGTGGGCTGGGGCATGGAGCTTGGGGCCGGGAACGGGGGAAGAACAGGAGGGAGAACAGGAGGGAGAACAGGGGGCTTGAGGAGGGGGGGGCGGCAAAGCCTGCGCTAAGCTGGTGGCGTACGTCATAACGCACGACAACCCGAGCCTAGCGGATGGACGCTATAACGCACAAGGGGGATGCCGACCCACCGGACAACGGCATGGAACAAGCCGGCACGGACATTGCCAGGGCCCTGTCGCAGCGCTTGCGGGCGCTGCGAGCCGAACGAGCCTGGAGCCTGCAGCGCGCAGCCGAGGCTTGTGGGGTGAGCAAGGCCATGCTGGGACAGATCGAGCGCGGCGAATCCAGCCCCACGGTGGCCCTGCTCTGGCGCATCGCGGCCGGATTCGGCTGCGCACTCAGCGACCTGCTGCCCCCGCATGGGGGAGGCCCGGCCGAAATACGCGATCCACGGCGCGTGCGCGCGCGGCCGGCCAGTGATGCCATCCTGGTGGCGCCCTTGTTCGCCTTCGATCCCGCGCTGGCCTTCGAGGTGTTCGAGCTGACCCTGCTGCCGGGCTACGAGCGGGTGTCCGAGCCCCATGTGCCCGGCGTGGTCGAGCATGTCGTGGTGCAGCGCGGAAGCCTGGAGGTACTCAGTGATGGCGCATGGGTGCGCCTGGAGGCGGGCGAGGGCCTGCGCCTGGCAGGCGACCGCGAGCATGGCTACCGCAATGCCGGCGCCCGGCCGGCGGTATTCCTGGATCTCATTCATTACCCCCGGGGGCGAGGCGTGCGGGCCTCCTGAGTCGAGGAACTTGTCGTAGCGCATCGCGCGCCGGAGCAGCAGCCGCTATGCTGGGCCATCCCGTATCTCCTGGGCGCCATCTCCATGCAGTTCAAGGACTACTACGAGCTTCTGGGCGTGCCCCGTGACGCTGGCGCCGACGAGATCAAGCGCGCCTACCGCAAGCTGGCGCGCAAGTATCACCCGGACGTCAGCAAGGAACCGCAGGCCGAGGAGCGATTCAAGGAAATCGGCGAGGCCTACGAGGTGCTGGGCGATGCCGAGAAGCGCGCGGCCTACGATCGCCTGGGCGCGCGCTGGCGTGGCGGCCAGGAATTCCAGCCTCCGCCGGATTTCGGCAGCGGCTTCGAGTACAGCGGCGACGCCGCCGGCTCGCAGGACGACGAGGCGGCGTTCAGCGAATTCTTCGAATCCCTGTTCGGAGCCGCGCGTCGCGGCGGAGGCCACGCGGGCATGAGTGCCGACCACCACGCGCGTGTGGACATCGACCTGGAAGACGCCTTCCAGGGCGCCGAGCGCACCATCACCCTGCAAAGCCCGCAGACCGACGCCTCGGGGCGCACGCGCCTGGTCGAGCGCAGCCTGCGCGTGCGCATCCCCCCGGGCGTGCGCGCGGGGCAGCGCCTGCGCCTGGCCGGGCAGGGGGCGCCCGGTCCGCGCGGCGTGCGCGGCGACCTGTACCTGGAGATCCATTTTCGTGCGCACCCCTCCTGGCGCCTGGTGGATCGGGACCTGTACATGGACCTTCCCGTGGCGCCCTGGGAAGCCGCCCTTGGGGCCAGGCTGCAGATCGCGGTGCCCGGTGCCAAGGTGGAGCTGCAGGTACCCGCCGGCTCGCAGAGCGGGCGCAAGCTGCGGCTGAAGGGCCGCGGCCTGCCCGGAAAGCCCCCGGGCGATCTGTACGTGGAGCTGCGCGTGGTGCTGCCTCCGGCCGAGGACCCCAGGGTCGCCGAGGCCTGGCGACGCATGGCCGCCGAGATTTCCTTCAATCCGCGCTCCCCGGCGGGCGCCTGAACCCGAGGGCTTCCGCGATGCAAGCGCCCCTTGTCGAATGCCTTCCCATGGACGACGGCGTGCTGCTGCAGACCGCGGACATCGCGCGTGCCTGCGGCGAATCCGAGTCCTGGGTGCTGGAACTCGTGCAGGCCGCGATCCTGGAGACGGCCCAGGCCCCCGCAGCGAGCGTGCAGTTCGACGCGCAGGCCTTGTTCCTTGCGCACAGGGTGCGTCGCCTGCAGCGCGATCTGGGCGTCAACCTCGAGGGCGCTGCGCTGGCGCTGCAGCTGCTGGAGCGCATCGATCGCCTGGAGGCGCAGTTGCGGCGTGCCGGGCTGGATGTGCCCGGATGATGGCAGCGCTGGCGACGCCTACTGCGGCGCCAGCTCGCCAAGCAGTTCGCTTTCCAGTTCGGTCTGGGTGCGTTCGCTGCCCAGGCCCTCGCCCTGCAGCAGGAAGGTGTCCTCCACGCGCTCGCCCAGGGTGCTGATCTTGGCCAGCTGCACGCTGATGCCCCGGGCCGCCAGCACGCGCGCGATCGCGTAGAGCAGGCCGGTGCGGTCGCTGGCGCGAACGCTGAGAATCCAGTGGTTGCGGCGGTCGTCGGCCCGCAGATCCACCCGCGGCTGCACCGGGAAATTGCGTACACGGCGCGATACACGTCCACGCACCGGCTCCGGCAGCGAGCCGCGCTCGCGAAGGGTGCGCGCCAGCTCGACCTCCACGAGGGAGATCAGGTGGCGGTAGCGCTGGGCCAGCGAGGGTTCGGCCACCACGAAGGTGTCCAGCGCGTGTCCGGCCCGTGTCGTGTGCACCTTGG
>JAKBBK010000015.1:5546-47357 GCA_021808525.1 Pseudomonadota bacterium | reverse complement strand
CCGGGCAAGGCCCGGCCCTGGGGGCTCTCTCAAGGAATCGCCGGGCCGCCCCAAGATTCCTTGACCCCCTCGGGGGGCGGGCCGGGCAAGGCCCGGCCCTGGGGGCTCTCAGGAGCTCGAGCCGCCGACCGCGTCGAGCTCGCGGTGGCGCACCAGCACGCGATGCTGCTGCCCGAAATGCCGACCCAGCTCCTCGGCCAGGAACACCGAGCGGTGCTGGCCGCCGGTGCATCCGATGGCCACCACCACGTAGCTGCGCTGGTCCTCGGCCATGGCTGGCAGCCAGTGCTCCAGGAAGGCGCGCAGGTCGGCGAGCATGCGCAGCACCGCGGGCTGGGCGCGCAGGAACTCGGCCACCGGCGCGTCGCGTCCGTTGAGGGGACGCAAGCGCGGCTCGTAGTGCGGATTGGGCAGCATGCGCACGTCGAACACGAAATCCGCGTCCAGCGCCACGCCGTGCTTGAAAGCGAAGGACTCGAACGAAAGGGTCAGGCGCGAGGCTTCCACCTGCACCGCCTGGCGCACCCAGGCGCGCAGCTGCGCGGGGCGCAGCCCGCTGGTGTCGATATGCAGCCCCAGGCCGGCCACCGGCGCGAGCAGCTCGCGCTCGAGCTCGATGGCCTCGACCAGCGCGGGCGCCGAGGCCGGTGCCGGTTGCCCCGGGCCGCTGCGCGCCTGCTCGCCGCGGCGAGCCGTCAGCGGATGCGCGCGGCGGGTCTCGGAAAAGCGCTGCACCAGGGTGTCGGTGCTGCTGTCGAGGTAGATGAAATGCAGGTCGCACTGCGCGCGCAGGCGTCGCACCAGCTCGGGCAGCAGCCCCAGCCCCTCGGGAGCGCGAGCGTCCATGGCGATGGCCAGGCGCCGATAGCCCGCCTGCAGCGCCACCTCCAGCAACTGATCGACCAGCTGCGCGGGAAGGTTGTCCACGCAGTAGTAGCCGGCGTCCTCCAGCGAGTTCAGCGCGATGGTCTTGCCCGAACCCGACACCCCGGACAACAGCACCACGCGCAAGGCCCGCGCCTCGCGCTGCGCCGCTCCGGAGGAATCCCGCTCCTGCTCGCTCATGGTCGCCTCCCGCTCAGCCGGCCTTGGCGCGGCCTTCCCCCGCGCGCGCGCGCCGCGCCCGCGGCGCCGGGGCCTGCGCGGCCCCCTGCAGCATTTCCCGGGCATGCGCCAGGGCCACCTCGGAGGAGGCATCGCCGCCGAGCATGCGCGCGATCTCCAGCACCCGCGCCGCCGGGTCCAGCACGCGCACGCTGCTGAAGGTGCGCCCGTCGCGACTGGCCTTGTCCACCTGCAGGTGGCGCGCCGCCGCCGCCGCCACCTGCGCCAGGTGGGTCACCGCCAGCACCTGGCGGTCGGCGCCCAGGGCGCCCAGCAGGCGCCCCACGGTGTGCGCCACCGCGCCGCCGATGCCGGAATCGACCTCGTCGAACAACAGCGTGCCCACCGGCTGCTGCGCCGCCGTGGTGGCGGCCAGGGCCAGCGCGATGCGCGAGAGTTCGCCACCCGAGGCCACGCGCGCCAGCGGGCGCAGCTCGGCCCCCGCATGTCCGGCCACCAGCAAGTCCACGGATTCCGCGCCGGCGGACTGGATCTGCGGCAGCTCGCGCAAGGCCACCGAGAAATCCCCTCCCTGCATGCCCAGCTCCTGCATCAGCGCGCGCACGCCCTGCGCCAGGAGCGGGCCGGCCTCGGCGCGGCGCCGGCTCAGCCGGGCCGCCGCCTCGCGCAGCCGCGCGTGGGCTTCGCGCTCGCGCGCGGCCAGCGCCTCCACGTCGGCTCCCTGCTCGAGCTGCTGCAGGCGGGCGCGCAGCTGCTGCCAGCGCGCGGGCAACTGCTCGGGCGGCACGCGCTGGCGCCGCGCCTGGCCCATCCACGCGGACAGCCTGGCGTCCACCTCGGCCAGGCGCTGCGGGTCGACGTCGGCCTGGCGCAGGCGGGCGGCCAGCTCGTGGCCCAGCTCCGCGCCCAGGGTCTGCAATTGATCGAGCTGCTCCAGAGCCGGCTGCAGCCCGGGGTCGATGGCCGCGGCCGGCTGCAGCGCCTGCTGCGCCCGCGCCAGCAGGCGCAGCGCCCCGCCTTCCTCGTCGTCCAGCCAGGCGCAGGCCCCCTGCAGCTGCTCGATGAGCTCGGCCGCGTGCGCCAGCCGGCGATGCTCGGCGTTCAGCGGCTCCCATTCCTCGGGCTGTGGCGCCAGGCGCTCGAGTTCGGCCAGTTCCAGCTGCAGGCCCTCGCGCTCGCGCTGCATCTGCCCGGCATCCTGGCTCGCCGCCTGCCAGAGCTGCTCGGCATCGCGCCAGTCGCGCCAGGCCTGCGCGCAGGCCTCGCGCTCGGCCAGGGCGCCGGCATGGGCATCCAGCAGCTCACGCGCCGACTCACTGCGCGCCAGGCTCTGCCAGGCATGCTGGCCGTGGATGTCCACCAGCGCATCCCCCGCCTGGCGCAGCTGCGCCAGGGTCGCCGGGCTGCCGTTGAGAAAACCCCGC
The DNA here is from genome assembly GCA_021808525.1 of Pseudomonadota bacterium. Taxonomy (GTDB): domain Bacteria; phylum Pseudomonadota; class Gammaproteobacteria; order Burkholderiales; family Burkholderiaceae_C; genus Thiomonas_A. The sequence goes on along the minus strand of JAKBBK010000015.1, from coordinate 44,868 downwards.
GAGCGCCCCTGGGCGTCGATGACCCGGCGCAGCAGCACGGTGTCGCCCGGCTCGAAGCCCTGTTCGTCCAGCCAGCCGGCCAGTTGGGGCGGAGTGTCGAATTCGGCGGAGATCTCGGCCCGCGCAGCCCCCGGCAGCAGCACCGAGGCGTCGCCACGCTCGCCCAGCGCCAGCTTGAGCGCGTCGATCAGGATGGACTTGCCGGCACCGGTCTCGCCGGTCAGCGCCGTGAATCCGGGGCCGAACTCGAGTTCGAGTTCGTCCACCAGCACGAATTGGCGAATATGCAAACGGCGCAGCATGCTCGGAGGTCCAGGGAATGGCTAGGTGCCAGGCCTTCAGTCGTCGACGCCCAGGATCTCGTGCCAGCGCAGTTTCTTGCGCAGGGTGGAGAAATAGTTCCAGCCCGGCGGGTGCAGGAACACCGCGCGGTAGGGCGCGATCTGCAGATGGATGCGATCCCCGCCCAGCAGATCGGCGAAATGCTGCATGTCGAAGTTCAGCACCACGTCGCTGCGCGAGGCCACCTCGATGTCGATGCGCACGTGGTCGGGCAGCACGATGGGGCGGTTCGACAGCGTGTGCGCAGCGATGGGCACGAGCACCAGCCCGGGCAGGCTGGGATGCAGGATCGGGCCGCCCGCCGACATCGCGTAGGCGGTGGAACCGGTGGGCGTGGCCACGATCAGCCCGTCGGCGCGCTGCGCGTACATGGCGCAGCCGTCCACGTCCACGCGCAGTTCCACCAGTCCGGTGGCGCCGCTGCGGTTGACCACGATGTCGTTGATGGCGATACCGTTGAATATCGTCTCGCCGTCGCGCTGCACGCGCCCGCTCAGCACCGCCCGCTGCTCGCGCTCGAAATGCCCCTGCAGCATGGCGCCCAGGGCCTCGCGCCAGCGGGCCTCGACGATGTCGGTGATGAACCCCAGGCGCCCGGCATTGATGCCCATCAGGGGCACGCCGGATGGAGCCAGCTGGCGCGCCGCGCCCAGCATGGTGCCGTCGCCACCCACCACGATGCCCACCAGGCTGCGTGCCTCGTCGCGTCCGATGTCGCGCAAGTCCACCGCGCGGTAGCCCGGAAGCTCGCAGCGCTGCGCGGTTTCCCGCTCGATCAGCGGCTCCACCCCACTGTGCGCCAGCCAGGAGGCGATGTCCTCCAGCGTGCGGCCGGCGCCGGCTGCCTCGGGCTTGCCGATCAGGATGGCGTGCTGGAATACGGGTGCGGACATGAGCGGAAAGGCGGATGAACGCGCGCAACGGAGCACGCTGGCAAGGCGGGCCGGGGCCCCTCCCTGCGGCATTACAGCACAGGCAGATGGCCGCGCGCGCCCGGGCCCCCCATACCGGGGCGCGGGAATTTAAAATGCCGCTCATGGACGACCGAGCCCGAGTTCTGCTGAAGGCCCTGATCGAGCGCTACATCGCCGATGGGCAGCCCGTGGGCTCGCGCACGCTCTCGCGGGCCTCGGGCCTGGAGCTGTCGGCGGCGACCATCCGCAACGTCATGGCCGACCTGGAGGAGCTGGGCCTGATCGCCAGCCCCCACACCTCGGCCGGGCGCATCCCCACGCCGCGAGGCTACCGGGTGTTCGTGGACACGATGCTCACCGCCCGCGGCGACGGCGAGAGCCAGGAACTCGAACAGCGCTTCCGCTCCGAGCTGACCAGCGTGGAGCCGCAGAAGGTCATCGTCAACGCCGCGCGCCTGCTGTCGGACCTGTCGCATTTCGTCGGCGTGGTGATGAGCCCGCGGCGCGACGCGGCCTTCCGGCACATCGAGTTCCTGCGCCTGTCCGAGCAGCGCATCCTGGTCATCCTGGTCGACGCCAGCGGCGACGTGCAGAACCGCATCATCGTCTCCGGCCACCCCTACACCCAGGCCCAGCTGACCGAGGCGGCCAACTACCTCAACGCCCATTGCAGCGGGCTGGACTTCGACCAGATGTCGGCGCGGCTTCGTGGGGAGGTGGAGAACATCCGGGGAGAAATCGTCGCCCTCATGCAGGCGGCGGTGGCCGCCGCCGGCCAGGCCGCGGCCGAACGCCAGGAGCAGGTGGTGATCTCCGGGCAGAAGCAGTTGCTGGAGGTCGACGACCTCGCCGGCGACCTGGCCGGCCTGCGGCGCCTGTTCGACCTGTTCGAGCAGAAATCCCTGTTGCTGCGCCTGCTGGAGAGTTCGCAGCGCTCCGAGGGCGTGCGCATCTACATCGGCGGCGACAGCGAGGTGGTGCCCTACGAGGAGCTCTCGGTGATCACCTCCCCCTACGAGGTGGACGGTCGGGTGGTCGGCACCCTGGGCGTGATCGGGCCGACCCGCATGGCCTACGAGCGCATGATCCGCATCGTCGACATCACCGCCAAGCTGGTCGGCAACGCGCTGAGCCAGCGCTGAGCGGGGGCGCGCGGGCAATCCACGCGCGCGCCGCGCAGCCGCCCGGCCGCCGACAACACCAGTTCACGCCCCGCGCCGCCCGCCTGCGGGCACACCCGCCAGCGCCCCATGAGCAGCGCGCCGCCACGGCGTCTCGGCCAGCCGCCGGCGTCGAAGCCGACCCCCTGCGCGAGCACCGCATCCGGCTCGATGCGCACCCCGCGCAACGCCGGGCCCACGCCCAGCAGCGGCGCCTCGCCGCCACCCGCCGGCGCCTGGCCCAGCAGGGCCCAGCCCTGCTCCCAGCGCCCGGCCCCCTGGCAGTCGCCGGCTTCGCCGCCGGGGCAAATGCGCACGTATTCGCCGCGCTGCAGCGCATGCTGCCGGGCCTGGCGCAAGGCGTCGCCCAGCGCCAGGCTGGCCGCGCGCACCCGCTGCGCCTGCACGGCGTCGCGCCACGAGGGCAAGGCCAGTGCCAGGCAGATGGCGCTCAGCGCCATCACGACCAGGCACTCCACCAGGGTGACGCCACGCATGCACGGGCCCATGGGCCCATTGTCCGCCCCCGCGGGCCCGCACGGGCGCGGCCCGCGCGAAGCCCCGGATGCGCCCGGTAGAATCCGCCCCTCGGCCGCGGACACCCCGCCCGCAGGCGCCGCGGGCCCTTAGCTCAATGGTCAGAGCAGCGGACTCATAATCCGTTGGTTGCCGGTTCGAGCCCGGCAGGGCCCACCAACAAAATCAACGGCTTAGGCGATTTTTAGCCTGGGCGTTTGTGTTTCTGGCGTCCTCTCGCGGGCCATGTAGGCGCTGTGTAGGTTTTCGCGGGGAATGCTGGCGCCGGGCCGCACCCATGAAAAAGCCCGACACGACTTACCCTCGCGCGTCCTCGGGCCGGTTGACTGCTCCCACGGTTTCCACCGCTGGATTGCCTCGCGCTGGCGCTGCCTGCGCTCTGCGGACCATCCAGTAGCACCCATCATGACTCCGCAGAATGAGAGGAAACCACTCGCCGGCTTAGCCTGCGTCTTCAGCGGGGCGCAAGAGAAGTGCGATTCAAGAGGCTGAAGTTCGTCCGTCCATCAGGTACTTCAACGGCCTGACTCGCGCCAGATCAATCAGTTGCTGCCAGACCGGAGCCGGCTTCCAGCGCATCGCCTCTCCTCCAACCTGTACTGCGGCATCCTGCGCGGCCACGATCACGGCGTCAACCGCATCCACCGGCTTGCCCCTCGTCCGGTGTTGCACGACACGCGACGCAGCAATGGCTGGGGGCTGCCCTTCTGAGACATGGTCTCCAGTCAGTTGGTCGGCACTGGACCCCCAGGGCGCCAGGTCCTGTTCGCTGAAGCTCGCGATTCCGACAGCATGCATGAATCGCCAGGCATCACGGCGCGTTGAGACGCCGAACGTGAGGATGGGTTCGAGGAGATTCCCGCTCGGGTGAATGTCCACGTCGCGGACCTCAGCGGGCGTGATGCTCTGAAGCGCACCCCAAGGAATCGGCACGGCAAACAAGCCTGTCTCGGTCAGCCGTAGTGGGCCCCAGGTTTCGCCGTCCTGCAGCAGACCAGAAAACAACTCCATGGCGTCAGCCGCTCGCAGCTTGGCGTCCGGGTTGTCCGTCCAAGCATCGTCCTCGTGCATGGGAGCTCCTTCATGCGCTGGCCTTCGATTCGGGACGCCAGGCGGGCGGGTGAAGGTTCCCGCTTTTCCCCCCGTCGGGGTAGCCCGGCGCGAACCGTCAGGCCTCGAGACGCACCACAGCTCGAGCGCCGACCGCCTGCGCGTAGCGCTGCACCGTGCGCAGCGATGGCGGCCGTCGACCGCTCTCCAGGCGCGCGACCACGCTCTGCGTCGTGCCCATGCGCTGCGCCACCTCGGCCTGGGACAGGCCAGCGCGAGCCCGGGCGGAAATCAGCTCCCGGGCGATCGCGAACTCGTCGGCCAGCGCGTCGTACTCGGCCTGCACGTCGGGCTTGGCGACCAGCTCGGCCTTCATCTGCTTCAGGGACTTCATCGCATGGCCTCCAGGCGGGTGCGCGCGGTCTCGATGGCGGCGCGCGGGGTTGTCTGCGTCTTCTTCACGAACACATGCAGCACGATCAGCGTGCGCCCCTGCACGGCGGCATACACGCCGCGGGCGATGCCGGCGCGCCCCTGCATGCGCATCTCCCACAGCTTGCCCTCGAGCGGGCGCACATGCGGCATGCCGACCTGCTGTGGCCCGAAGCCCTCCAGCAGCTCGGCGATGCGCAGGAAGCGGGCCTGCATGTCCGCCGGTAGCGCACGAAGCTCAGGCTCCGCAGCCGGGTGGATCTGCACGGTCCATGGGTTCATTTTATCGCTCTTTTGCTATTACCTCGCACAAGGCGCAGGCTGGCTCGGCTGGCGCACCTCATGCCGCGGCCCCGTGGATCGGTGTCACGTTGCTGGCCGGCTCGGCGTTGAGCAGGTCAAGCAGGCCCTGCAGCGCAGCTCGCTTCTCGGTCATGGAGTCGTGGTCGTCGTAGTGCCGGTCCTGCACGCCGCCCAGGCCGTGGCTCTGCACCTGCGCGCGGATCTCGCGCCCGATGCCCAGGGACGCCAGCGCTGTCTCGATGCCGGAGCGTAGGCGCTTGGGCTCGAAGCCCTCGATCTTGCCCCCGATCGCCTCAGACTCCATGCGGGCGAACATCACCGGGGAAATCGCCTTGCGGCCGATGCTGAAGACGCCCGGCGCCCCTTGGAAGATCTTCAGCGCCGTCTTGGCCTCAGCCAGCCGCGGTACGGCGTGGCGCCTGGCCTCCGTGCGGCGTCCCTTCGCGTCGTGCAGCACGATATGGTCGGCGTGCACGTCCTCGCGCTGCAGGCGCAGCAGCTGGGCGATGCCCTGACCGCCGGTAAGGATGTGCAGGCGCATCAGCGCGCCGCAGTGGCGCGGATCGTGGCCAGCGGGTTGGCTGTGACGTGGAACGCCTCGAACTTCACCGGGACTTCCGGGTCGGTCGCGGCCAGCATCGCCGTGCGGAAGGCCGCGTGCGCGTAGCTGCGCACCTTCCCGGGCTCGCGCACCTTGCCCGCCTCGTGGAGCTTGCGCAGCCCGGTCACGAAGTCCGCCGAGGTCGCCGCGTGCGCCGGCTTGGCCGCCAGCTCCTCATTCGCCGCCAGGAAGCGCCGCGCTGCACCTCCACGCGCTGGCCGGTTTCCCGGTCGGTCGCCCAGATCGTCTCCAGCGGCCAGACGTCGGGATCACCGATCGTGACGCGCACCGAGCCCCCGTCGATCCAGGCCTGGAACACGTAGGCCCTGGCGCCCTTGGCCGTGACCCGCAGGCCCAGGCCCGGCTGCTTGCCGTCCCAGTAGATCGCCTGCTGCTTGCCGACGGGGCAGCCGAACTCCGCCACCCGGCCTGCCGTGAAGTTCTCCCGCTTGCATATCGCAACAACCCGGAATGCGGTCCGGGGCGGACTCATATTCCGTTGGTTGCCGGTTCGAGCCCGGCAGGGCCCACCACGACCCGATCCGACTGCCCCTCGCTCAGCAGCGCCGAGCGCTCAGGCAGCCCTTCGCAGGGGCTTGATGTTCGGAAGCCGCACCTTGCGGGCTTGCCACAGGTCGTGGTTGGCCTGCATGGTGACCCACATGTCGGGCGAGGTACCCAGCCAGATGGCCAGCCGCCGCGCCATCACGGCAGAAACGCCGGCTTGCCCGTTCAGCAGCTTGGACAAGGTCACTCGCGCCACGTGCAGCTCTTGCGCGGCCTGGGTCACCGTCATGCCCTCGGGCAGCCATTCGCGCAACACCTGGCCGGGGTGTGCCGGGTCGTGCATGCTCATGTTCTTCCCCTAGTGGTAGTCCTGGTAGTCGACAAGTTCAGCGTCCGAGCCTTCGAAGCGCATGGACCGATTGTCACGTGTCGCGTAACACCTCACAGGTCACGCCTCAGCAACCCCTCGACGTTGACCGGCGGCGACATTCCGCGGTCAGAACGTCCACGCAGACGCCAAGCTCCGGCTCGATGGCGTGTTGCAGGCCGAGCACGGCCGCGCGATGCGCGTCACCCGGGCGAGCGTTTCGGCCGGTTCCTCGGGCAGGGCCCCTGCTACGCAGCCCGCCCGCCCAGCCCGTCCAGCCAGCGCTGCAGCGCGGGCAGCACGCGCTGCGCGGGCTGGAAGCCATGGGTGAGCAGGGCGTAGTCGCGCGCGCCGCCGGTGCCGGCGATCAGCGTGGGAAAACCGCGCACCCCCGATTGCGCGGCCAGCGAGAAATCGGCGCGGGTCTCGCGCAGCGTGGCGGGCTCGTCCAGGGCCGCCCGGAAAGCGCCCTGCTCGAAGCCCAGCTCGGCGGCCAGCGCGGCGAGCTGGTCGAGCTCGGTGATGTCGCGCCCTTCGGCATAGAAGGCCCGCTGCAGGCGGCGCAATCCGGCCAGGGCCTCGGCCGTGCCGCGGCGGCGCATCAGCACCACGGCGCGGCTGGCGGGTTCGGTGTCGTACACAAAACCCTCGCGCTCGAAAAACCCCCAGTCGAAGGGCTGGCCGCTGGCCTCGTGCACATGGTTCCAGTGCCCGCGCATTTCGGCGCGGGCCTGCTCGTCCATCGGCTCGACGGTGCCCGGGCGCAGGCCGCCGAGCACCAGGCGAATGGGCAGGTCCTCGCCGAAACGCTCGCCGATGGCCTGGATCACCGGGGAAAAACCCCAGCACCAGGAACACATCGGATCGGCGAAATACACCAGGTGGGGTCCGTCGCTCCGGTCCATGTCTTGCGCGCCTCCCCGCCGGCCGGCCGCGGCGAGCCTGGGCGGAATTGAATTGAAACGAACGTTCTATTAAGGTACTCTCAGTCCCAGCGCGCAACAAGCGGATCATCCATGCCCCGAAGCCGAAGCCTCAGCGACGATGTCGTGCTCGAACGCGCGATGCAGGTGTTCTGGCGCCGGGGCTACGCGGGCACCTCGCTGCGCGAACTGGCGCAGGCCACCGGGCTGGGCAGCGCCGCGCTGTACCACCGCTACACCGACAAGCAGGGCCTGTTCGTGCAGGTGCTGGGGCGCTATGCGCAGCGCGGCCTGGCCGCCCGCATCGCGCAGTTGTCGAGCGACCCTTCGCCACTGGGGGCGATCCGGCAGTTTTTCGACCAATTGGTGGCGGCTTCGCTGGCCGACCCCGAGCGGCGCGGCTGCCTGCTGGTCAACACGGCGCTGGACGGCGCCGACATGGGCGAGCCCGCGCGCGCGGTGGTGCGTGCGCGCCTGGGCGAGGTCGAGTCCTTCTTCGCCTCGCGCCTGGCCTGCGCGGTGGCTGCCGGCGCGCTGCCGCGGGACACCGAGGTGGCCAGCGAAGCCGCGGCGCTGATGGGCGCCGTGTTCGCGATCCGCGTCGCGGCCCGCCTGTACGGGGATCCGCACAGGTTGCGCGCCCTGGCCGACCATGCGCTGCGCGCGCTCGAGCCCTGCCCGCCTGGCAAGGCGGCGCTTTCTGGAGAGTCCTTTTGATGAACAGCCCTTCCACGATGCGACTTTTCGACCTGGCCGGCGCCGACGAGCAGCGGCGCTTCAGCCCCTACTGCTGGCGCACGCGCCTGGCGCTGGCCCACAAGGGCCTGCCGGTGCAGACCGTCGCATGGCGCTTCACCGACAAGCAGGCCATCGCCGCGACCGGCCAGGGCAAGGTGCCCGTGCTGGTGGACGGCGAACGCTGGATCCACGACAGCTGGGCCATCGCCGAGTACCTGGAGGACCACTACACCGACCGGCCCTCGCTGTTCGGCCCGGGAGCCGGGCGCGCCCTCGCCCGCTTCCTGAACCAGTGGGCCGCCGAGACCCTGCAGCCGGCCGTCGCCCGCGTGGTGGTGCCGGACATCCCGGCCATCCTGCACGACAAGGACCAGGAGTACTTCCGCAGCAGCCGCGAGGCCGCCTTCGGGCAGAGCTTCGCGGCGCTTGCGGCGCAGCGCGCGCAGGCGCTGGACAACGTGCGCAGGCTGCTCGCACCGCTGCGCAGCACCCTGGCGGCCCAGCCCTACCTGGCCGGAGCGCGGCCCAACTACGCGGACCACGCGGTGTTCGGCGCCTTCCAGTGGGCACGCACCGTCAGCCCGGTGGCGCTGCTGGACCCGGCCGACCCCATCGCTCCCTGGGTCGAGCGCATGCTCGACGCCTACGGCGGCCTGGCGCGCGCCGTCGCCCCGGCCCCGGGAGAGGCCACGGCGGCGGCGGGGAGCTGATCATGGAGCAGCTGCGGGGAATTCGCGCCTGTGTGTTCGACGCCTACGGCACCATTTTCGATTTCGCCTCGGCGGCCGCCCGCTGCCCGGGCCTGCCCGACGACAAGCGCGCGGCCCTGACGGCCGTCTGGCGCGACAAGCAACTGCAATACACCTGGCTGCGCTCCCTGCAGGGGCGCTACGCCGATTTCTGGCAGGTCACCGGGGACGCGCTGGATTTCGCGCTGGACAGCCTGGGGCTGCTCGAACCGGGACTGCGCGCCAGGCTGATGGATCTGTACCTGAACCTGACGGCCTTCGCCGAGGTTCCCGCCACCTTGCAGACCCTGCGCGAGGCCGGCCTGGTCACGGCGATCCTGTCCAACGGCACGCCGACCATGCTCGATGCCGCCGTGCGCTCGGCGGGCCTGAACGATCTGTTCGACGCGGTGCTGTCGGCCCACGCGGTCCAGGTGTTCAAGACCGACTCGCGGGTGTACTCCTACGGCCTGCGCCAGCTGGGGCTGGGGGCCGAGCAGGTGTGCTTCCTGTCGTCCAACGCCTGGGATGCTTTCGGCGCCAAGGCCTTCGGCATGCGCGTGGTCTGGTGCAATCGCTACGGCCAGCGCCCGGAGCGCCTGCCGGGCCGGCCGGACCACGAAATCCGCAGCCTGGACCAGCTCCCCGCCCTGCTGCACCCCCTGGGCTGAGCCCCGCGCAAGGCCCGCGCCGACCCCACGGACAGGGCCAGGCTCGTTCCTGTCCGGTCGATGGTGGCCGCCGTAATGCACGGGCGCGCCCCACACATTCGCTCATCCGTTAGACTGTACGCATGACACCCCGTGAACTCAAGGACCATCTCTACGCCCAGGTCGCGCGCATGGGCGCCGCATGCGCCAGTCCGAAGCGCCTGGAATTGCTGGAGTTGCTGGCCCAGGGCGAGAAATCGGTGGAAGGCCTGGCGCTGGCGGCCGACATCGACGTCAAGCTGGCCAGCGCGCATCTGCGGGTGCTGCGCGGGGCCCGGCTGGTGGAGGTGCGCCGAGAGGGCAAGAACCGCATCTATCGCCTCGGCGGAGCGGACGTCTCGGACCTGTGGGTGCGCCTGCGCGAGCTGGCCGAGTCGCGCCTGGCCGAGCTGCAACTGGCGATGCAGGATCTGTTCGCCGAGCCCGAGCGCCTCAGCCCCCAGAGCGCACGATCCCTGCTGGACAAGGTGCGCGCCGGCGAGGTCGTGCTGCTCGACGTGCGCCCCGCCGGGGAGTACCGGGACGCCCACCTTCCGGGGGCACGCTCGGTTCCCCTGGACGAGCTGGAGGCGCGCATTCGCGAGCTTCCGCGCGACAAGGACATCGTCGCCTACTGCCGCGGGCCCTTTTGCGTGATGTCCGACGCCGCCGTCGCCCTGCTGGCGCGCCACGGCCTGCGCGCACGCAAATGCGCCGACGGCGTGCCCGAATGGCGCGCGGCGGGTTGGCCGCTGGAATGCGCGGCGGCCTGAGCAGGCGAACCCAGCCCACCCGCCCGCGCCCACCCGAGACCCTGCCATGTTCTTCCAGCAACTCCCCTCGCGGGCATCCAGCCTGTCCTACCTGTTCGGCTGCGCCGGGCTGGGCAAGGCCGTCGCGGTCGACGTGGTGGCCGGCGACGAGGAGGACTTCATCGAGCGGGCGCGCCAGGCCGGCGCGCGCATCACCCATGTGATCGACACCCATGTGCACGCGGACCACCTCAGCGGCGGGCGCAAGCTGGCGTGCAGGACGGGGGCTCCCTACTGCCTGCATGAGGCGGCACGCGGCTTCGTGCACTTCGATTTCGAGGCCCTGCGCCACGACCAGCTGATCGAGGTCGGCAATGTATCGGTGCGGGTGCTGCACACCCCGGGCCACACGCCCGACAGCATCTGCCTGCTGGTCACCGACAAGCGGCGGGGCGAGGCCCCGTGGTTCGTGCTCACCGGGGACACGCTGTTCGTGGGCGCCGTCGGCCGGCCCGACCTGGCCGGTGGTGACATTCCTCAAGGCCGGGCCGCGCCCAGCCCGTCCCCCGTGGGGCTCGAGCGCGAGATGGCCGGCACCCTGTACGACTCCCTGCACGCGCACCTGCTGAATCTGCCGGGCGAACTGGAGATCTACCCCGGACATCAGGCGGGCAGCGCCTGCGGCGCCGGCCTTTCGGGCAAACCCGCGTCGACCCTGGCCTTCGAGAAGCGCTTCAACCCCCTGCTGGGCCTGTCGCGCGAGGCCTTCATCCAACAGCTGGCGGCCGAAATCCCGCCGCGCCCGGCCGGCATGGCCGGCATCGTCGCGGCCAACGTTTCCCCATGAACACCCCGGCCGACCCGGCCGGGCCAGTCGAGCTGCCGGGCCGCGCCGAAACCCCGCATCACCCCGCATCCGCTGCCCCGGATCACCCGCAGGGCATCCGGGTCAACCTGCGCCAGTTCGTCTGGCAGGCGGTGCAGGTGTTCCTGGTCGGGCTGCTCATCGGCATGGAGCGCACCGTGCTGCCGGTGCTCGCGGCGCGCGACTTCGGCGTGCCCAGGTCCTCCTTCCTGTACCTGCTGTCCTTTGTGCTTTCCTTCGGCCTGGTCAAGGGCGCGCTGAATTTCGTCGCCGGGCGCCTGTCCGAGCGCGTCGGGCGCAAGACCGTGCTGGTGCTGGGCTGGCTGGCCGCCATCCCCATCCCGCTGCTGATCTTTTACGCGCAATCGTGGTGGTGGATCGTCGCTGCCAACCTGTTCCTGGGCGTCAACCAGGGTTTCGCGTGGAGCATGACCGTCACCAGCAAGGTGGACATCACGCGCGCCGAGCAGCGGGGCCTGGCCACCGGCATCAACGAATTCGCCGGCTACGCCGCGGTCGGGCTGGCGGGCCTGGCCACCGCGTGGTTGGCGCAGCGCTACGGGCCGCGCGTGGCCTTGCTGGGCTTCTCCAGCGCGGTGATGGCCATCGCGCTGCTGACGGCGCTGCTGTTCGTGCGCGAGACCCTGCCCTGGGCGCGCGCCGAGCGCCATCGCCATGCCGGCGGCAGCCACCCCGGACCGCGCCCGCGCTTCGCCGAGGGCCTGAGCGAGCATCCCAGCTCGCTCCAGGTCTTCGCCTACGTGTCGTGGGGCCACCCCACCTTCTCGGCGCTGTGCCAGGCGGGCGCGGCCAACAAGGTCGCCGACACCCTGCTGTGGGTGCTGTTCCCGCTGTACCTGCACGGCCACGGCCTGAGCCTGGTGCAGGTCGGCTGGGTCAGCGGCGTGTACGGGCTGAGCTGGGGCGCCTCGCAGTTGTGGACCGGGCCGCTGTCGGACCGCATCGGACGCAAGCGCCCGGTGGTGGCCGGGCTGTGGCTGCTCGCCGCCGGCGTGGCCGCCTCGGTGCTGGTGCGCGGCTTCGCGCCCTGGCTGGCGGCCGCCGTGCTCATGGGGGTGGGCATGGCGCTGCTGTACCCGAACCTGATCGCCTCGGTGGCCGACATCGCCCACCCGAGCTGGCGCAGCTCGGCGTTGGGCACCTACCGCTTCTGGCGCGACACCGGCTACGCCATCGGCGCGCTGGTGCTGGGTCTGGTGGCGCAGGCGCATGGCGCCATCGAGCCCGCCTTCTGGGTCAGCGCGGGCTGGCTGTTGCTGTCGGGTGGCTGGGTGCTTCTGCGCGCCCGCGAAACCCATCCCCGCCTCGCGGTTTGAACCTGCGTGCCAGGCGCGGGCTCGGCATTCCGAGCCCGCGCTTCGGCCTGGACCCCGGTGGGCCCGAAACCCGCCCGACCTCTTTGCGAATCATTTGCATTTACATGTCTATTGCGAACATGTAGCATTTGCAATCAGGAAGGCCTCTCGCTTTCCGGGGAGCAGGGAGTTTTCGATGAACATTTCGAGGGTTCTGGGGGTTTTCATGCTGGCGGTCGCGGCGCTGCCTGGCGCCGCCTTCGCCGCCGATGCCGCGCCCACCCTGACCATCCACGCCCAGGCCTTCCAGCCGGGCAGCATCACCATCCCCGCGGGCCAGCGGGTGAAGATCATGGTGGACAACAAGGACGCGCTGCCGGCCGAGTTCGAGAGCAGCGACTTCAGCGTGGAACAGGTGATTCCGGGTGGCACCGCGCTACCGGTGTACATCCCGCCGCTGAAACCCGGCAGCTACCGCTTTTTCAACGATTTCCATCCCTCGAGCATCGGCACGCTGGTCGTGCGGGCTCGCTGAGACCCCGGAGTCCGACATGCTGGCCACTGCCATCATCATGTTCCGCGAGGTGCTCGAGGCCGCCCTGGTGGTCTCCATCGTGCTGGCCGCCGCCAAGGGCGTGGCCGGACGCGGGCGCTGGGTGAGCCTGGGCGTGCTGCTGGGCGTGGCCGGGGCCTGCGTGGTCGCCGGCTTCGCCGGCGCCATCGCCACCGCTGCGCAGGGCCGCGGCCAGCAATTGCTCAACGCGGCGGTACTGCTGCTGGCCGTGGCCATGCTGGGCTGGCACAACATCTGGATGAGTCGCCACGGCAAGGAGCTGGCGCAGACCATGCGCGCCGTGGGCCACGACGTCGCGGTGGGCGACAAGCCCCTGTCGGTGCTCATGGTCGTGGTGATGATGGCGGTGCTGCGCGAGGGCTCCGAGGCGGTGCTGTTCGGCTATGGCATCTATGCCAGCGGCGCCGGCGCCGGCTCGATGCTGGCGGGCGCGCTGGCGGGCCTGGCCGGCGGCGTGGCCGCGGGCACCCTGTTGTACAAGGGCCTGCTGCGCATTCCCACGCGTCACCTGTTCACCGTCACCGGCTGGATGATCCTGCTGCTGGCCGCCGGCATGGCCACCGACGCCGCCGGCATGCTCACTCAGGCGGGGCTGCTGCCGGCCATTCGCGAGGGAGTCTGGAACAGCTCCTGGCTGCTCAGCCAGCAGTCGATGGCCGGACGCCTGCTGCACATCCTGGTGGGCTATACGCAAAGCCCTTCCGCGCTTCAAGTCATCTTCTACCTGGTCACGCTGGCGGGCATCGGCAGCCTGATGTGGCTGGTCAATCGCCCGCGTCCGGTTTCCCTCGGGAGCCGGGCGTGACGGGCCGGGCACCCGGGCAGCGCCCCTTCCCCATCCCCGTTCGCAGCGAGTCCGCGAGCGACTGGCGCAGGCGCGGACCCTGGGTGGCCCGCGTGGAGGCCTTCGCGTCGCGCAACCGCGACCGCCTGGCCTGGGTCCACGTGGCCATGTTCTTCGGATTCATGGCGCTGATGATCCTGCCGCTGTTCCTGCCCACGCCGAGCGATCACGCGCACGTGCTGGACAACTTCACCCTGCTGGCCAATTTCATCATCTGGGGCCTGTGGTTCCCGCTGGTGTTCGTGTCGGTGATCTTCACCGGGCGCAGCTGGTGCGGCATCCTGTGCCCGCTGGGCGCGAGCTCGGAATGGGCCAACCGCATCGGGCTCAAGCGTCCCGTGCCGCGCTGGGTGCGCTGGGAAGGCACCCCCGTGATCAGCTTCGTGGTCATCACCGTGCTGGCGCAGACGGTGGACGCGCGCGGTTTTCCCCAGGGCATCGCGGTGGTCTTCGGCCTGGCCTTCGCCTGCGCCGTGGTGCTGGGCTTCGTGTACGGCCAGGGCCGCAACAAGCGCCCGTGGTGCCGCCACATGTGCCCCATCGGCCTGATGCTGGGGGTGTTCTCGCGCATCGGCGCGGCGCAATTCACCCCCAAGCAGCCGCGCCCCGGCGGCGACGCCTACGCCGACAAGGGCGTATGCCCGACCATGATCGACATCAAGCGCAAGCAGGAGTCGCGCCACTGCATCGAGTGCTTCCGTTGCGTCAAGCCCGGCGGTCGCGGCGGCCTGGCCTTGATGCTGCGCCGACCGGGAAGCGAGGTGGCCGACATCCGTCACCACCATCCGAACCCTGCCGAGATCTGGTTCCTGTTCCTGGCCACCGGCCTGGCCCTGGGCGGCTTCCTGTGGCTGATCCTGCCCCAGTACGGGCACATGCGCCAGGCGCTGGGGGTCTGGGCCATCGACCGGGGTTGGGACTGGATCGGCACGCCAGGGCCCTGGTGGCTGATGTCGGTGCACCGCCAGGGGCGCGAGGTCTACACCTGGCTGGACTTTTTCACCATCACGGCGTTCATGCTGGGCTGCGCGCTGGCGCTGGCCGCGCTGCTGGGCCTGCTCACCGGCGCGTCGAGCTGGCTGGCCGGGCGCCTGGGCGGCGACCTGGACATGCGCCGTCGCTTCGTGGAACAGGCCTACGCCTACATGCCCGTGGCCATGGTGTCGCTGGTCGTGGGCCTGGGCGGCGAACTCTTCGACGCCCTCGCCTCCGTCGGGCTGCCGGCGCGGGCGGTGGCGCTGCTCAAGCTGGGGCTGTTCGCGCTGGGCATGCTGTGGAGCGTGGCGCTGGGGCTGCGCCTGCTGGGTGCACAGAAGCTGCGCGGCCCGCGGCGTCTCGCGGCCCTGACCCCGCTGCTGGCCGGGGTGGCGGTTGTGGGCCTGGCCTGGTGGCCGGCGATCTTCGGGCTGTGAAGGCGGCCCACCCCCCGGCAACGGCCGGTTCTTGCTCGGACTGAAAGGGAAACACAAGATGCGATTGCAGCAGCTCGCGATGGCGGCCGCGCTGGCCGTGACGGCCGCGGTCGACGTGCCGGCCTGGGCGGCGGAACACTCCATGGGCAACCCGGTGGTGGCCGACGGCATGATCCTGCACCCCGTGTACCTGCAGCCGGTGGACATGGCCCCGATGCTGCCGGGCATGGACGCGGCGAAGGCCGACGCGCACCTGGAAATCGACATCCATGCCGACAAGAACAACCCGCAGGGCTTCCCCCCGGGCGCCTGGATGCCCTACCTGACCATCAGCTACCAGATCCAGAAGCTGGGCAGCAACTGGTCCACCTTCGGCACGCTGATGGTCATGTCGGCCAACGACGGCCCCCACTACGGCGCCAACATCCGCTTCGACGGCCCGGGCAAGTACCGCGCGAGCTTTCGCTTCGAGCCCCCACCCTACGCGGCCTTCTTCCGGCACACCGACAAGGAGACCGGGGTCCCGCAGTGGTGGGCGCCCTTCGTGAAAAGCTGGGACTTCACCTACGTGGGCGGAGTCGGCCACAAGGGCGGATATTGAGCAGGCGCCCCCGGCCCGGCGCGCCTGCGCACCGGGTCCGAGCGCCTGGCTCCCGGAGCTGCTAGCGTCCCCAGGGGCCCTGGCTCTGAAGCTCCTTGCGCTGCTTGGGCGTGAGCACGGCCTGGAACTGCTGCAAGCTTTCCAGTCGGTTGCGCAGCATCTGCAGGCGCAGGTCGGACAGCGCCTGGGCACGCTTCATCACCGCGTCCACGTCGAGCTTGCCGCGGGGCGCTGCCCACGCTCCTTGCAGCATGGTCTCGTGCATGGCCTGCATCAGCGGCCACTGCTTGTCGAACAGGGCCTTCTGGATCTCGCCGATCTTCTTGTCCTGCGCCGGGCTGAGCTCGAGCCCGTCGCCCCAGGCGCCGAATCCGTAGCCCATCATGCCCGGACCCATGCCCCAGGCGCCGGGACCGAAGCCCCCCATCATGCCGTAGCCATGGCCGAAGCCCCCGCCCATCATGCCGTAGCCGCGTCCGTAACCGCCGCCCATCATGCCGGGGCCGTAGCCGCGTGCGTAACCCGGCCCGCAGTCACGACCGTAGCCGCCGCCGTAGCCTGGACCGTTGCCCGGGCCGTAGCCGCCGCCCGGGCCGTAGCCGCCGCGGTGGTAGGCGCCACGGTAACCGCCCATCATGCCGGGACCGTAGCCGGGGCCGTAGCCGGGGCCGGGGGCCGCCGCCGCGGGCTCGCTGGCCGCCGGTGCGGCCTGCGCGCTCGCGCCGAGGGCTGCCGCGAACAGCAGCGGCGCCGCCGCCAGCAGGCAGGCGCCCGTCCTGATTCTCTGGTTCATGATCTGCTCCTTGATCGATGCTGCGACCACCTTAGGCCCGAGCGGCCCGGAAGTGCTTGATCTGCCACAACGACGCGTACTGTCCGAGCGCGCCGACGCGGCCCGGCCGGGGCCGGCGACGCGCGCGACATGCCCTGTCGCCTCGCGCTAAGCTTTCATGCGGTGCGCGGCCCCCCGCGCCGCGCCGCGATCCTGGGCTTGCGATGACTTCGATTTCCTACCTCTGGGCACCGCCGGAACCCGCCTCGGTGGCCGTGCAGGGCAGCGAACAGCGCCTGCCGGTGCAGCGCCTGTTCTTCGTCGGTCGCAACTACCTCGCGCATGCGAAGGAGATGGGCCGCCCGGTGGACGCGCAGCGTGACCGCCCCTTCTACTTCACCAAGTCGCCCTCGGCCTTGCTGGCCTCCGGCGCCAGCGTGCCCTACCCGCAGGCCACCTCCAACTACCACTACGAGATGGAGCTCGTGGTCGCGCTGCGTTCGGGCGGGGCCGACATCGCGGCCGAGGCGGCCCACGAGCACATCTACGGCTACGGCTGCGGACTGGACATGACCCGCCGCGACCTGCAGTTCGCGGCGCGCGACCAGGGCAAGCCCTGGGACACGGCGAAGGATTGCGAGAATTCGGCCGTGATCTCGGCCATCGTCCCGATGCCCGGCCAGGTGATCGAGCGCGGGCGCATCGAACTGCGCGTGGATGGCGAGCAGCGCCAGGACTCGGACCTGTCGGACATGATCTGGGGAGTGCGCGAGCTGATCGCCGACCTCTCGCGCATGTACCACCTGCGCGCCGGAGACCTGATCTACACGGGCACGCCCGAGGGCGTGGGCCCGGTGCGCGCGGGCCAGCGCGTGGATGGAAGCATCCAGGGCGTGGGCTCGATCTCCCTGCGACTCCTGGGGGGCCAGGCATGAAGCTCTACAGCTATTTCCGCAGCGGTACCTCGCATCGCCTGCGCATCGCGCTGGCGCTCAAGGGCCTGCACCCCGACTACGTGCCCGTGGACCTGCTGCATGGCGAACAGGCGGGGGCGGGTTACCGCGCCGTGAACCCGCAGGGCCTGGTTCCCGCGCTGGAGGTGGATGGGCAGGTGCTGACCCAATCCCCGGCCATCATCGAGTGGCTGGACGAGGTCTACCCGGAGCCCCCGCTGCTGCCTCGCGATGCGCTGCAGCGCGCGCGGGTGCGGGCACTGGCGGCGATCGTGGGCTGCGACATGCACCCGCTCAACAACCGGCGCGTGGTCGAGTACCTGCGCGGCGAACTCGGCTGCGACGGCGCCGGCGTCGATGCCTGGTGCGGCACCTGGATGAGCGCCGGCTTCGATGCGCTGGACGCGCTGCTCGCCTCCGACCCGGCGCGCGGGCGCTTCTGCTTCGGCGCCGCGCCCAGCGTGGCCGATGTGTACCTGGTGCCGCAGATGACCACCGCGCGGCGTTTCCACGTGGACCTCGCCCGCTGGCCGCGCCTGCTGGACATCGAGGCGGCCTGCCAGGAACTGCAGGCCTTTCGCGATGCCGCGCCGGCCGCGCAACCGGACGCCCCGAAGCCATGATCTCCCTGCCCGCGCTGGGTCTGTTCGCCGGATTCGCGGTGGTGGCCTCCTTCACCCCCGGGCCGGCGGTGATGCTGGCCGTGAACAACGCCATGCATTTCGGCTGGCGCCGCGCGCTGTGGTCCTCGCTGGGCAACATCAGCGGTCTGCTCACCCTCAGCGCGCTCAGCGCCCTGGGCATCAACGCCGTGCTGCAGGGCTCGGCGACCGCCTTCACGCTGCTCAAGACCGCCGGGGCCCTGTACCTGATCTGGCTGGGGGTGCAGCAGTGGCGCAAGGCCGGCGCGGGGCCCGGCGCGTCCGCCCCCGCGGCGCCTGCGCCCGCGCCGGGCCTGGGCGCCGTGCAGGCGCGCCCGCGAGCGCTGTACCGTCGCGGCCTGACGGTGGCCTTGACCAATCCCAAGGCCATCGCCTTCATCGCGGCCCTGTTCCCCCAGTTCCTGCGCTCCGGCCAGGCGGCGCTGCCCCAGTATGCCGTGCTGACCGGCACCTTCATGGCCATGTCCCTGCTGGCGCTGAGCAGCTATGCGGCGCTGGCCGTGCTGGCCCGCAGGCGACTGCGTCGCTGCTTCGAGGCCGGCTGGCCCCAGCGCGCCAGCGCCGGGGTGTTCTGCGCCTTCGGCATCGCGATGCTTCGGCTGCACAGGAATTAATCCGCCGTGGGTTCGGGAGTTACCTCCCGTTACCATCGTGTCCAACCGATACGCTCTGGCGGTCAACTGGGCAGCCAGGTATCGCGTTTGCGTCTGGGGAGCCTTATGCTCGCAAGGGGGGCTCATTCGCGTGCGCATGATCGACCAGGCCCCCTTCACGCCGATTCGCCGGGATGTGCCCGCGGGTCGGCGTTGCTTGTCGGCCCGCATACCTGACCATTTATTCCTACAAAGGGGATTGTGATGAAGCGTCACCTGTTGTCCACCGTGCCGGCCGTGCTGGCTCTGGCCGTGCTCGGCACCCTGGGCGGCTGCGCCTCGAGCAGCAAGCCGACGGCGCCGGTGCAGTCCGCCGCTCCGGCGCCCGCCAAACCCGCCGCGCAAAGCAGCGTCGCCGCCGTGCAGGCGCCTGCCGAGGAAAACCTCGGCCCGGCGCCGAACGTGCCGCGCAGCGTGTTCTTCGCCTTCGACAAGTACAACATCGAGTCCAAGTACCGTCCGGTGATCGAGGACAACGCGCAATACCTGATCGCCCATCCGGCGGCGCATGTGCAGCTGCAAGGCAACACCGACGCCCGCGGCAGCCGCGAATACAACCTGGCCCTGGGCCAGAAGCGCGCCGACTCGGTGATGAACGCGATGGAACTGCTGGGCGCCAAGCCGGCCCAGATGGAAGCCATCAGCTTCGGCAAGGAAAAGCCCAAGGCCATGGGCACGACGGCGGCGGACTACGCCGAGAACCGCCGCGTGGACATCGTCTACCAGCGCTGAAGCCGCAAGCGCCCGCGCCTTGCGCGGGCTCGCCATACCCGCGCCGGCCCCTGGCGGCCCGCGCGGGTTTTTCATGCGCGCCGCGCGGGCTTGCTGCGACGCACAAGCCGTCCGTGGGATAATGCGTGCTGCATGCCACCAGCAGCACGTCATCGATGACCTATTCGGTCAAGGAAATCTTCTATACCCTGCAAGGCGAAGGAGCGCAGGCGGGCATGCCCGCGGTGTTCTGCCGTTTCGCCGGCTGCAATCTGTGGAACGGGCGCGAACAGGACCGCGAGCAGGCCATCTGTCGTTTTTGCGACACGGATTTCGTCGGCACCGATGGCGACGGTGGCGGGCGCTTCGCCGAGGCCCGGGACCTGGCCGGCGCCGTGGCTGCCCGCTGGCCGCAGGGCAGCGCGGGCGGCTTGTGCGTGCTCACCGGCGGCGAGCCGCTGCTGCAGGTGGATGAGGCCCTGGTCGATGCGCTGCACGCGCGCGGCCTGCGCATCGCGGTCGAGACCAACGGCAGCCTGCCGGCGCCGCCAGGCATCGACTGGATCTGCGTGAGTCCGAAGGCCGGCGCGCCGCTGGTACAACGCAGCGGGCAGGAGATCAAGGTGGTCGTGCCGCAGCCCGGGCTCGACCTCGACCAACTGGCCGGGCTGGATTTCGGGCAT
Source organism: Pseudomonadota bacterium (assembly GCA_021808525.1). GTDB lineage: Bacteria > Pseudomonadota > Gammaproteobacteria > Burkholderiales > Burkholderiaceae_C > Thiomonas_A. The sequence continues at coordinate 24,779 of JAKBBK010000015.1, read as the reverse complement.
CGCCTGCTGCAGCCCATGGACGGACCGCTGCGGCGAGAGAACACCGAATGGGCGCTGCGCCAGTGCCTGCGCGACCCGCGCTGGCGACTGAGCCTGCAGACCCACAAGCTGCTGGGCATCCGCTGAACGCGCCGGCAGCGCACGGGCTCGCCCCCGCCCGTGCGGCAGATCCTGGGGGCGCCGATTTGCGATCCATGCAGGAACTGAACCCGATGAACCAAGAAAGCCCCACCGAAGCAACCGCCGTCGAGGCCCCGGTCGTGCAGCGCTACAGCGATCTCGCGCTGGACCCGAGGCTGCTGCGCGCGGTGGCCGACATGGGCTACGAGACCCTCACGCCCATCCAGCAGCGCGCCATTCCCGTGGTGCTGGCGGGGCACGACATGATGGGCGCCGCGCAGACAGGCACCGGCAAGACCGCCGCGTTCACGCTGCCCATCCTGCAGCAACTGCTGCCGCTGGCCAGCACCAGCGTGTCCCCCGCGCGCCATCCGGTGCGCGCGCTGATGCTCGCCCCCACCCGCGAACTCGCCGACCAGGTGTTCGTCAACGTGGCGGCCTACGCGCGCCATACGCCGCTGCGCAGTGCCTGCGTGTTCGGCGGCATGGACATGGCGCCGCAGACCGCCGCGCTGCGCCAGGGGGTGGAGATCGTGGTGGCCACGCCGGGGCGACTGCTCGACCACCTGGAAGCACGCACGGTGAACCTGTCGCAGGTCCAGTTCGTCGTGCTCGACGAGGCCGACCGCATGCTGGACATCGGCTTCCTGCCGGATCTGCAGCGCATCCTCGCCTTCCTGCCGTCCCAGCGCACCACGCTGCTGTTCTCGGCCACCTTCTCGCCCGAGATCCGGCGCCTGGCCCAGAGCTACCTGCGCGACCCGGTGACCGTCGAGGTGGCGCGCCCCAATGCCACCGCGACCAATGTCGAGCAGATCCTCTACAAGGTCGCCGAGGATCTCAAGCATCCCGCGCTGCTGCAGGTTCTGCGCGACCATGAACTGCGCCAGACCATCGTGTTCGTCAACAGCCGGCTCGGCGCCGGACGCCTGGCGCGCATGCTGCAACGCGACGGACTGAAGGCCCAGGCCATGCACGGCGACAAGTCGCAGGCCGAGCGCCTGGCCACGCTGGACGCCTTCAAGCGCAACGAGGTCGAGGTGCTGGTGGCCACCGACGTGGCGGCGCGCGGGCTGGACATCGCCGAGTTGCCCGGGGTGATCAACTACGACGTGCCCTTCAATGCCGAGGACTACGTGCACCGCATCGGCCGCACCGGCCGCGCGGGCGCCTCGGGCCTGGCCATCACGCTGTGCAGCGAGCGCGACACCCGCTCGCTGGGCGACATCGAGAAGCTCATCAAGCGCAAGATCGAGCTGCGCGAGCTGGACGTGCACCCGCCACGCCGCGTACCTCGTGCGCCTCGCGACTCCGGGCTGGGCCATACCCCGCAGCGCCCCGGCGCGACGCGCGCTTCCAGCCAGGACCCCTGGTTCGACAAGCCCTACGAAGCCGACCCCAACGCGCAGCCGTCCTGGGAACAGGCGCCCGCCGCTGGCGCCGGGCGAGGCAGCGTGCCGAGCAACATCCGCACGCGCCGCAAGGTGCCTGTGCTGCTGGGCGGCAAGCCGCCCGCCGCGGCCAAGTAGGCCCCGCGGGACGAGCCCGCAGCGACTCAGCCGCCGACCGCGCCCGGGGCGCCCGCCGCGGGCTGTCGCGGCCCGATGCTCTCCCAGCGCCGGCGCAGGCCCGGCCATTCCCGCAGCGCCGATTCCAGCACTTCGCCCACCGTCGCGCCCGCCGGATGCAGGCCCAGCACGGTCGCGGCGTCGCGCAGCGCCCGCACGCCCGGCACCAGGCCCTGCGCATGCTCCGACTTGGACAACTTGCGCCCCCGGTCGTCCAGCAGCAGCGGCAGGTGCAGATAGCGCGGCGTGGGCAAGCCCAGCGCGCGCTGCAGCAGGATCTGGCGGGCGGTGGAGCCCGCCAGGTCTTCGCCCCGCACCACCTCGCTGACCTGCTGCGCCGCGTCGTCCACCACCACCGCGAGCTGGTAGGCCCAGTCGCCGTCGGCGCGTCGCAGCACGAAGTCGCCTACCGTGCGATCCACCCATTCCTGCTGATCGCCGAGGCGGGCGCAGTGCCAGCGCACGCAGGCCGCGTCGCCGGCAGGCAGGCGCAGGCGCCAGGCGCGCGGCGCGCCTCGGGGGCCGGCTCGACAGGTGCCTGGATACACGCGCTCGCCCCCCGGGCCCAGGGGCGCGCCGGAACGTTCCAGGTCGCGACGCGAGCAGCTGCAGGCATAGGCGGCGCCGACGCGCAGCAGCTCCTCCAGCGCCTGCGCGTAGGCCTCGCCGCGCCGGGACTGCCAGCACACGGGGGCATCGGCCCGCAAGCCGCAGGCCTCGAGTTGCTGCAGGATGCGCAGGTCGGCCCCGGGCACGCAGCGCCGGGTGTCGACATCCTCGATGCGCACCAGCCAGCGCCCGCCTTGCGCGCGCGCGTCCAGCCAGGAACCCAGGGCCGCCACCAGCGAGCCGGCATGCAGCGGCCCGCTGGGCGAAGGAGCGAAGCGTCCGACGTAGGCGCTCACGGACCGCGCGCGGCGAAGGACTTCACGGACGCGACTTCAGAAACGCAGGTAGTGGTCGACCAGCATGGCCGCGAACAGCAGCGAGAGGTAGACGATGGAGTAGCGGAACATGGCCCGCGCCAGCGCATCGCTGTACTCGCGCAGCAGCCTGGTGGCGTAGGCGATGAACACGCCTCCGAGGGCCAGCGCGCTGAGCGCGTAGATCAGCCCGGCCGTGTGCATGGCCCAGGGCATGAGGCTCACCACCGTGAGCAGCAGGGTGTACAGCAGGGCCTGCAGCCGCGTGTAGCGCGAACCATGGGTCACCGGAAGCATCGGCAGGCCCGATTTGCGGTAATCCTCGGTGCGATACAGCGCCAGCGCCCAGAAATGCGGCGGAGTCCACAGGAAGATGATGAGGAACAGGATCAGCGCCTGCGCCGACACCGAGTTGGTCATCGCGGCCCAGCCCAGCACCGGGGGCATGGCGCCGGAAGCGCCTCCGATGACGATGTTCTGCGGGGTCGCCGGCTTGAGCAGCACCGTGTAGATCACCGCGTAGCCGATGAAGGTGCCGAAGGTCAGCCACATGGTCAGCGCGTTGACCTGGGTGTACAGCAGGGCCATGCCGGAGCTGCACAGCAGGCCGGAGAACACGAGGATCGGCGCGCTGCCCAGCTCGCCCGTGGCCGAGGGGCGCCAGGAGGTGCGGCGCATGACGGCATCGATCTTCTGCTCCACCAGGCAATTGAAGGCCGCGGCGGCGCTGGCCACCAGCCAGATGCCCGCCGTGGCGGCCAGCAGCGGGCGCCAGTCGGGCAGCCCGGGCTGCGACAGGAACATGCCGATGACCGCGCAGAACACGATCAGCTGCACCACCCGCGGCTTGGTCAGCGCGTAGAGTTGGGAAACGACGCGCACGGCGCCTGGGGGCTGGGAAAGAGAGCCGGTTTTCATGATTGGCCTTGCACGGGTTGCATTCCTGCCGGCGGCGCGGCAGCGCGGCGTTCCCGGCGCCCACCCGAGGTGCGCCAGGCCGCAGTGGTCAAGAGCAGCACCATCAGTGCCGCCACTCCATTGTGGGCCACCGCGGGCACCAGCGGGTGTTGCAGCAGCACCACGCTGACGCCCAGGGCGATCTGGGTCAGCAGCGCCAGCACCAGCCAGGCCGCGAGTCGCCGAAGTTCGCGCAGGCGCGCCAGCATGCCGGCGGCGCCGAGCACCAGCGCGGAAGCCACCACGGCGAACAGCCGATGCGCCCAATGGATGGCAATCAGCGCCTGCAGGGTGATCGCCGAGCCGTCGGGCATGCGCCCGAGGTCACGCCACATGGTGAAACCGGCGCTCCAGTCGGCTGGCGGGTTCCAGCTGCCGTTGCAGGTGGGAAAGCCCGAGCAGGCCAGCGCGGCGTAGTTGGTGCTCACCCAGCCGCCCAGGAAGATCTGCACCAGCAGCCCGGCCAGCGCGACGAGGGTGAGCCAGCGCGTGGCGGCCCCGGCGTCCAGCGGCTGCATGTCGGGGCGGTTGCGCATCCAGAACCAGGCCGCCAGCAGCAGCAGCACGATGCCCCCCATCAGGTGCAGGGTGACGATCAGCGGCTTGAGCAGCAGGGTGACGGTCCAGGCACCGAACATGCCCTGCACGATGATCCATGCGAACAACAGCAGCGGCAGCCCCACGCGCAGGGCCTGCCCCTTCCTGCGAGCCCACAGCGCGCGCGCGGCCATCACCGTGATCAGGGCGCCGATGATGGTGGCCACGTAGCGGTGGATCATTTCCACCCAGGCCTTGAAGGGGCTCACGTTGCCCTGGGTGCCGCCCTCCTCGGCCACCGCCTGGTGGATCTGCACATGCGCCTGCGCGGGCGTGAGACGCCCGTAGCAACCCGGCCAGTCGGGACAGCCCAGACCCGCGTCGGTCAGGCGCACGAAGGCCCCGAACATGACCAGGTCCATGGTCAGGAACACCAGCAGCGCCACCAGGCGCGACCAGCGCATGCGCATGCCCGCCCAGACCACCAGCAGCAGGCCGATCAGCCACATGCCGGCCTGCAGCCAGTGCAGCGAGAACAACCAGACGGTGGGGACGGCCTGGTACATGTTGTGCACCAGATTGGACGGAAGCGACGGACTCATCATGGCTTGGCCCCCGCGCCCGCGGCACCAGGGCCGGGGACGGATGGATCCCTGGCGATCGGCAGCGGCTGCAGGCGCCGCGACTTCCAGGACTGGGTGTTGTAGAGCAGCTTGCCGAACACGCCGAGCGCGCGTACCGGATCGAAGCCCGCGGGAAATCGCAGCATCAGGTTGCCCAGCGGGTCCACCAGCCACATGGGGCCCTGCAGGCCCTCGCCCCGGGCCAGCGGCAGCCAGGCGCGCAGTTGGGCGGGGTCGGCGCGCAGGATCACCGTTCCGGCGGCCGGCGCCAGCACCCCGGGGTTCACCGCAGCGCCGTCGGTGACCAGCCAGACGCGGGCCACCCGGTACTGGTCGTTGCCGGAGGCCAGGTAGAACTGGCGCATGTCGAACAACAGACGCTGGCAGGCGGCGTCGCAGGACGCGGGTGCCGCCACCAGCATCAGCCAGTAGCCGTTGAGACTGCGCAGCTCGAAGGGCTTGCCGTCGAGGGTGCGCAGGCTCAGGCGCGGCACCGGGCGCTGGGGCTGCACGAGTTCGCCGTACGCGGGCTTGCCTCCGCGATGCTCCACCAGGCCCACGTACAGCGTGGCCAGCAGGGGCAACAGCACCACGGCTGCCAGCCACCACAGGGCGGCTCGCCTGCGCGGCACGCCGGGCCTGCCCGCCGGCGCCGGATTCGCCTGCAGCGCCTTCATCGCGAGCCCCCCGCGGCGCGCCGACGGCGCAGGGTGCGCGTGGTGAAGTACACGAGCAGCCCCATGCAGGTCGCGCTCATCGCGAACCACTGGAAGGCGTAGCCGTAGTTGGTCTGCATGCCGAGATCCGGAGCGGGCCAGTCGCGCACCAGTCCCTCGTCGTCCGTGCCCAGTTGCTGGATCACGTAGGGCAGGAGACGGATGTGGTGGTAGGCGGCGAACTGGGGAAGTTGGACATTCTGGCGCACCATGGCGCCAGGAGGGTCTTTGGCGAAAGAAAACCATTGGGACGGTGCGGGTGCAATGCGCCCGCGCACCTCCACCATGCCCGGCGGGCTGGGAATGGGCGGCACCAGCATCGGCGCGTGGGTGTCGGGGCCCGCCCAGCCGCGCTCGACCATCACGTAGGTGTCCGAGCCCGCCAGGCGCAAGGGCGTGAACACCCAGAAACCGCTGACCCCCTGGTACTGGCGATTCTGCAGGTACACGGTCAGTGCGCCGGCCCAGGTGCCGCGCGCGTGCACCGGGCGCCATTCGGCGCGGGCGAAATCCACGCCCCGCGGGCCCAGTTCCAGGCCGGGCATGTGCTCGCGGCTGGCGATGCTCGCCGCCAGCGCCTGCTTGTAGTGCGCGCGATCGAGCTGCCACACGCCCAGCCGCGCGAGCAGCGCGATCAGCGCCAGCGAGGCGATCACGGTCAAGATTTCCCGCGGTCGCAAGCCGGGCGCCGCACCTTGCGGCGCAGCCGGTGGGACAATCGGCTTCGACATCACCTCATTCACCCAAGCAGGAGCCCAGCCTTGCGCATCGTCGTCCTCATCGCCTTCGTGCTCATCCTCGGCAGCCTGTTCTCCGGGCTGTACTTCGTGATGAAGGACAAGGGCAAGTCCAACCGCGCGGTCAACGCCCTGACGTTCCGGATCGGATTCTCGATCCTGTTGTTCCTGTTCATCCTGCTGAGCTACAGGATGGGGTGGATCCACCCCAGCGGCATTCCGCTGAGCCCGCGCTGAACCCTCGCGAGCCTGTGCGGGCGGCCGCGCTCCGCGCGGCCGCCGCTTCCGGGGCGCCGCCGCCAGGCGGCGCGGCGCCCCCGGGCATCACAGCCAGTACACCAGCACGTACAGCAGCAACCACACCACGTCGACGAAGTGCCAGTACCAGGCGGCGCCTTCGAAGGCGAAATGGTGGTCGGCCTCGAAATCCCCGCGCACCAGGCGGTACAGCACCACGGAGAGCATGGTCGCTCCCAGGAACACGTGGAAGCCGTGGAAGCCGGTGAGCATGAAAAAGGTCGCGCCGTAGATGCCCGAGGTCAGCTTCAGCCCCATCTCGGTGTAGGCGTGGTGGTACTCGAAGCCCTGCATGAACAGGAAGGCCACGCCCAGCGCGATGGTCAGCGACAGCCAGAAAATGGCCTTGCGGCGATGATCGGCGCGCAGCGCATGGTGGGAGATGGTCAGCGTCAGGCCGGAGGTCAGCAGCAGCGCGGTGTTGATCGTCGGGATGGGCCAGGGGTCCATGGCATGCACCGCGGGGATCAGCCCGCCGGGGCCGACGCTGGGCCAGGCCGCCTGGAAATGCGGCCACAGCACCTGGTTGTGCAAGGCGGCCAGGTCGGGCAACGCCCACACCCGCGCGTAGTAGAGGGCCCCGAAGAACGAGGCGAAGAACATCACCTCGGAAAAAATGAACCAGCTCATGCTCCAGCGGAAGGACGAATCCACCGCCTGGTTGTGCAGGCCCCCCTCGCTTTCCGAGATGGCGCGCCCGAACCACTTGTACAGCGTGCCCAGGAAGCCCAGCAGGCCCACCAGCAGCAGCCACTGCGCATGCGGGACGTCGTTGAACCACAGGCCGGCGCCGAAGGCCATGGCCACCAGGCAGGTGGCCGCCATCACCGGGAAGGGTGATGGACTCGGAACGAAATAACCCGAGGGTTGGCTGGATGACGACATATTGTCTTCCTCGACGTTAGGAATGAGGGTTGGAAATGACCCAATGCACGATCAACATCAGCAGGCCGACGAACAGCGCGGCGCCGACCAGGCCTGCGATGACGATATGGAGGATGTTCAGGTTCGCGAAGTCGCGCTCGCGGTCCTTCGACTTGCGCACGCCCAGGAAGGCCCAGAAGATGGCCCGGAAGGCGCTGAGAAAGGAGCCCATGATGCGCGAGGGATCAGCCCCTGCCGTGACGGGAGGGCGTCACAGCAGGGTCCAGCGCAGGATGAACCCGACGAGCAGCACGACGGCGATGCTCAGCGTGATCAGAGCCAGGCGCAGGTTGCTGCGACGCTTGTCGGCGGGAAGTCGGGACATGGCCGGAGACCGGGAGGATGCGTCGGACACGCGCCGCTCAGCTGACCGCGCCGGAGGGCGGGAAGGAGCCGCCGTCCTTCTTCAGCTCGGCCCGGGTCGACTGCACCCAGGCCTGGTACTGGTCCAGAGGCAGCACCTTGACCACGATGGGCATGAAGGCATGTCCCTTGCCGCAGATCTGCGCGCACTGGCCGTAGTAGGTGCCGGGCTTTTCCACCTTGAACCAGGTCTCGCGCGTGGCGCCGGGAATGGCGTCCATCTGCACGCCGAAGGCCGGCACGTACCAGCCGTGCAGCACGTCGGCCGAGGTGGTCAGGATGCGCACCTTCTCGTTGACCGGCACCACCAGCGGATGGTCGACCTGCAGCAGGTAGTTGTCGGGCTTGGGCTCCTTGCCGTAGACCTCGGCCATCGGCGTGGTCAGCGTGGAGTAGAAGGAAATGCCCTTGCCCGGGCCGTCCAGGTAGTCGTAGCTCCACTTCCACTGGTAGCCGGTGACCTTGACGGTCATGAAGGAGTGGCCCACGTCTTCCTGCGCGAGCACCACCTTGGTCGCCGGGATCACCATGGCGATCACGATGATCAGCGGGATGACGGTCCAGATCACCTCGACCGTGGTGCTCTCGTGGAACTTCGCGGGCACCGCCCCCTTGGACTTGCGGTGCTTGATCACCGAATAGAACATCACGCCGAACACCAGAACGCCGATGGCCAGGCAGATCAGCATGACCATGTAGTTCAGCCAGCGCTGGTCGTAGGCGATGCTGGTGACGGGCTGCTGGAAATCGATTCCGTTGACCTGCGGCCCCCCGGGCAGGCTCTTCGCGGCGAACGCCGTGGAGACGAACAAGGCCGAAGCCAGGGTCGCATAGTGCTTCAGTTTCATCTTCGATGTCACCTTATGGAAAGATTTCACTCAGGCCGCAATCAGGGCGCGCCGCAGCTCGCGCGCCAGCTTCTCGCGGCGCTCGGCCCGCGTGTACCGCCCGGCGAAGGCCTGCGCCTGCCCCGCCTTGAACACGATCAGGCCGTTGTCATGCACCAGGATGCGGGTCTGGCGGGTCGGCAGCTCGGTACGCTCCACGCGCCCGGCGCATTCCCATTCCACGACCACGAACTCCGGGCCGAATTCCACGCGCTCCCGGTCGGCCGCATGGCGTGCGTAGGCCAGCAGCGCGCCGGCCATGACCAGAAGCTCCAGCAGGGTGAACGGCGTCACCAGCTTGGCTCCGCTCACCCAGCACAGGCCCGCCACCAGCAGCGACAGCAGGCTCAGGGACACGAAAAACCCCAGCAGCTGGCGCGGGCTGATGGAGCAGTTGCGCCGGGACGCCCAGACCTGCGCGCAGCCGGAGGCATCCGGTGCACGGAAATCGAGGCGATCCATCCACTGCGCAGACATGTCGGGTATCCCGTCTCCAGGGCCGCACGCGCTGGCGTGCCGCTGTTTGCAAGATTGGTTCGGGCGCTGCCGGCCGATCGTCCGCTGCCCGCCGGTCAGGCGGACACCGCACGCCTGCGCCTTGCGGTGAGGCCCGTAACCCCCACATTATAGGGACGCCCCCGGGGCGCGACGACGCGCGACGCCCCATCGGCGGGCATTTTGCGTCGGGTCAACATGCCCGCGCGGCGCTTCGAATAGCCCGGGGTGGCCGCATGGGCCCTCAGCCGGGCCTGCCGGAGCGAGCGCGCCCACCGATCTGCTCCAGGCCGATGCTGGCCACCCCCGCCTCGGCGCGGCTGGTCGCCGGCTTGAAGGCGTGGCCGTACACCAGCTCGAAACTCAGCTCCACCTGGCCATGCGCACTGGCCGCCGCGCGTGTCTGCAGCAGATCGAGCAACTGACGCCAACGTCGGGGCGTGCGCAGCCCTTGCCGCGCCGCGGCGTGGGGCGCACGGCCCAGTTGCGCCAGCTCGCGCAGGGCGGCCTCGGCGTCGGGCCAGCGCAGGCGCAGCAATTCCATGTCCATCACCGGCGAGGCGAAACCCTGCTCGACCAGCAGATCGCCCAGATCGTGCATGTCGGGCCACTGCGCAGGGCCGGCGCCCAGCGCGGCGAACTCCGGGTCGCGCAGTTCGCGCAGGGTGTCGGGTCCGAAGGTGGTGAACATCAGCACCCCGTCGGGGCGCAGGGCCCGGTTCCAGGCCGCGAACAGCGCCCCGGGCTCGGGAGCCCAGCCCAGCGCCAGGTTGGACCACAGCAATTGCGCCGCGCCCTGCGGCACCGGCGGTGCCTGCAGATCGGCCTGCACCACCTCGGTGGAGCCGCCGCCACGCAGGCGCCGCAGCCAGCCGCCGCCCTGCCCGCGCCGCGCCTGCCCGGCCAGCCTGGGAGCGGGCTCCACGCCGATCAGGCGGGCCTGCGGATACTGCGCACGCAGCAGGGCCAGCCCGTCGCCCCAGGCGCAGCCGACGTCGAGCGCCAGCTCGGGCCGCAGGCGCAGCAGCGGCAGGCGTTCGGCCATGCGCCGCGCCGCCTCGCTCCACAGGAAGGGGGCGCCGCCGCGGGCCAGGCGGTCGCGCGCGTGGCGCACGCTGGCGCTGGCGGGGGGCGGCATCGGGGACATGGCGGAAAGCGGTCGCGGCGGCGTGGCTTGGTCCGGACCTCGCATCGGGCACCGCGTCGGACACCGCGTCGGACATGGCCGCAGGGTCTTCGGGCGCGGGCCCGGCAGGGCTTGGGCGAAGCCAAGCACTATAGCGGCATGCACGCACAGCTGCCCGCCGCCCCGCCCAAGGCGACGTCGGCGCGGCTTCGTGCCTTGCTCGGCACCCTGGCGGCCGCGCTGCTGCCCGACGGAGCCTGCCGCCTGTGCGCGTTGCCCAGCCGCGCGCCGCTTTGCAGCGCCTGCCAGTGCGAGCGCCCCGCCCGCTGGCGCTGCCCTCGCTGCGCGCTGGCGCTGAGCGGACCCGGCGCCGCCTGCGGCAGCTGCGCGCTGCGCCTGCCGGCCTTCGCAGGCGCGCTGGCCTGGAGCGACTACGCGCCGCCCTGGGATCGGCTGGTGTCGCAGCTCAAGTTCGGCGACGACCCGGCGCTGGCCCGCTGGCTGGGCATGCTGCTGGGCCAGTGCCTGCGCGCCGAGCGCCCGGGCTGGGCGCCGGCGCGCTGGGTCCTGCCGGTTCCGCTGAGCCCCGGACGCCTGCGCCGCCGAGGCTACAACCAGGCCTGGGAGCTGGCCCGCGGACTGGCGCGCGAACTCGACTGGCCCTGCGACTGCCGCCTGCTGCTGCGCCGGCGCGACGGCCCCGCCCAAAGCACCCTGCCCCTGGCGCGACGCGCGGCCAACCTGCGCGGCGCCTTCGTCGCCTCGCCGCTGGCGCGCGGCGCCAGGCTGCTGCTGGTGGACGACGTGATGACCAGCGGGCACACCGCGGAGCAGGCGGCGCGCGCCCTGCTGCGCGCCGGCGCCGGGGACGTTCGGGTGGCCGTGCTGCTGCGCACGCCGGCCGCGGCGCCCCGCTGAGGCCCCGCCCGGCACGGCAGGCGCGCGGCCGGAACACTAGACTGGGCGCCCATCATGTTCCACATCGTGCTCGTGCATCCGGAGATTCCCCCGAATACCGGCAATGTCATCCGCCTGGCCGCCAACACCGGCTGTTCCCTGCACCTGGTGCGCCCGCTGGGCTTCGAGCTCGACGACGCGCGCATGCGCCGCGCCGGGCTGGACTACCACGAATGGACCCGCCTGCAGGTGCACGAGGACTGGCCCGCGCTGCGCGCGCAGGCCTCGGCGCAGGGCGGCACGATGTGGGCCTTCACGACCCGCGGCGCCCAGCCCCTGCAGCACACCCGCCTGGAGCGCGGGGACTGGCTGGTGTTCGGCGCCGAGACCCGCGGCCTGCCCGAGGAGCTGCTGCTCGATTTCGAGCCCGGGCGACGCGTGCGCCTGCCCATGCGCGCGGGCCAGCGCAGCCTGAACCTGTCCAACGCGGTGGCGGTGTCCGTGTTCGAGGCCTGGCGCCAGAACGGCTGGGAAGGCGCCGTCTGATCAGAGCCCGGAGAAATCGGGCTTGCGCTTGGCCAGGAAGGCGCCGAAGGCCTCCTTGGCCGCGGGGCCCTGCAGCATGCGCGCGAAATGCCAGGCCTCGTCGGCCAGGGTCGCGTGCACCAGCTCGCGCTGGCCCTTGCGCAGCAACTGCTTGGTCAGGGCCAGCGAGGCCGCGGGCTTGGCCGCCAGCTTGCGCGCCTGGGCCTGGGCGTAGTCGCGCAGTTCCTCCGGCGGCAACACGCGGTTGACCAGGCCCACCGCCAGCGCGTCGTCGGCCCCGAAGGGCTCGCCGAACATCAGCATCTCGGCGGCCGCCGCGGGCCCCACGCGCAGGGGCAGCAGGAGGCTGGAGGCGGCCTCGGGCGACAGCCCGAGGTTCACGAAGGGCAGCGAGAACAGCGCGTTGTCGCCGGCATACACCAGGTCGCAATGCAGCAGCAGCGTGGTGCCGATGCCCACCGCGGGGCCGCCCACCGCCGCGATCACCGGCTTGGGGAAATCCGCCAGCGAGCGCAGGAAGTCGAACACCGGCGTGTCCAGCCCGCCCGGCGGACGCTGCAGGAACTCGGTGACGTCGTTGCCGGAGGTGAACAGGTCCTGCTGCCCCTGCAGCACGACCACGCGCACCGCCTCGTCGGCCTGCGCGGCCTGCAACTCGCGATGCAGCAGCGCGTACATCTCCTGGGTGATGGCGTTCTTTTTCTCGACCCGGTTGAAGGTCAGCGTCAGCACCCCGGCTTCGCGCAAGGCAAGGATCGGCTCCATGGCTCAGACCCGCTCGAAAATGCCCGCGGCACCCTGGCCCGTGCCCACGCACATGGTGACCATGCCGTACTTGAGCTGGCGCCGGCGCATGCCGTAGAGGGTGGTGCAGGCGCGGATGGCCCCGGTGGCGCCCAGCGGATGGCCCAGCGCGATGGCGCCGCCCAGCGGGTTGACCCGCGCCGGATCGAGCCCGCAGCTGTCGATCACCGCCAGCGACTGGGCCGCGAAGGCCTCGTTGAGCTCGATCCATCCCATGTCGTCGAGCCGCAGCCCGGCCACCTTCAGCGCGGCGGGAATCGCCTCGATGGGGCCGATGCCCATGATCTCCGGGGGCACGCCACGCGAGGCGAAGCCCACGAAACGCGCCAGCGGCTGCAAGCCGAAGCGCCGGATCGCCGATTCGGAGGCCAGCAGCAGGGCCCCGGCGCCGTCGGAAGTCTGCGAGCTGTTGCCGGCCGTCACGGTGCCCAGCCCGGTGGCCTTGCCGGTGGGATCCTTGGGCGAGGCGAACACCGGGCGCAGCTTGCCCAGCGCCTGCAGCGAGGTGTCGGCGCGGGGCCCCTCGTCCACGCCGACGCTGCGCCGGATCTCGCGCACCGTGCCGGCGGCCAGGTCGGCGCCGCGGTCGATCACGTCCACGGGGGCGATCTCGTCGGCGAATTCACCCGCCGCGATGGCGGCCAGCGCGCGCTGGTGGCTTTGCAGCGCGAACTCGTCCTGGCGCTCGCGCGAGACCTTCCAGCGCTGCGCGACCTTCTCGGCCGTCAGGCCCATGCCGTAGGCGATGCCGATGTTCTCGTCGCGCTCGAAGATGCGCGGGTTGAACGAGGGCTTGTTGCCGGTCATCGGCACCATGCTCATGCTCTCGGCGCCGCCGGCCAGCATCACCTCGGCCTCGCCCACGCGGATGCGGTCGGCGGCCATCTGGATGGCCGTCAGGCCGGAGGCGCAGAAGCGATTGACGGTGACGCCGCCCACGCTGTCGGGCAGGCCCGCCAGCAACATCGCGCTGCGGGCCATGTTCAGGCCCTGCTCGCCCTCGGGCATGGCGCAGCCGATGACGGCGTCCTCGATGGCCTTCGGATCCAGGCTGGGCACCTGCGCCAGCGCGGCCTGCACCGCGCGGATGAGCAGGTCGTCGGGGCGCATGTTGCGGAACACGCCGCGATGCGAGCGGCCGATCGGGGTGCGCGCCGCCGCGACGATGTAGGCGTCCTGCACTTGTTTGGACATGATGTTCTCCGGGAATTCGGTGGGGGGATGCGTCGCGGGCGGGTTCAGTTGCGCACCGGCTTGCCGTTCTGCAGCAGGCTCATGATGCGTTCCTGGGTCTTGGGGTGTTCCAGCAGGCGGCAGAAGCGCTCGCGCTCCAGGCGCATCAGCCAGGCCTCGTCGACCCGCGTGCCGGCGTCGACGTCGCCGCCGCAGACCACCTCGGCGATCATCTGGCCCAGCAGGTAGTCGTGGGCGCTGATCTGGCCGCCGTCGCGCATGTTGGCCAGCTGGCCGCGGATGGTGGCGATGGCGCTGCGCCCGGCCACCGGGATCAGCGCGGGAACCGGCGCGCGCCAGCCGGAGGCCGACAGCGAGCGCGCCTGTTCGATGGCCACGAACAGCAGCTCGTCCTTGTGCGGCACGATCACGTCCTCGTCGCGCAGCCAGCCCATGCGCCGGGCCTCGATGGCCGACTTGGACACCGCGGCGGTGGCCGGCTGCATGTACAGGCCCTTGAGGAACACCATGGGGTCGGCGTCGGCCCCGGCGGCCTGCGCCAGCTCGGCGGCGCGGCGCGCCAGGTAGCACAGCCCGCCGCCTCCGGGGATCAGGCCCACGCCCACCTCGACCAGGCCGATGTAGCTCTCCAGCGCCACCACGCGGCGCGCGGCGTGCACCGCGAGCTCGCAGCCGCCGCCCAGCGCCATGCCGCGCACGGCGGCGATCACCGGCACCTGGGCGTAGCGCAGGCGCAGCACCAGGTCCTGCAGCTTCTTCTCTTCCGGCTCGATGGCCTTGGCCCCGCCGCTCATGAAGGCCGGAAGCATGGCCTGCAGGTCAGCGCCCGCGCTGAAGGGCTCGCCGGTCTGCCACACCACCAGCCCGCGGTACGAGGCCTCGGCCAGCTCGACGGCGCGCTGCAGCCCGGCGACCACGCCCGGACCCAGGGTGTTCATCTTGGTCTTGAAACTGGCCACCAGCACGTCGTCGCCGCCGGGCGCGGTCCACAGGCGGGTGGAGTCGTCCTCGAACACCGTGGCGCCCGCGCTCCTGGCGTCGGGCGCGGCCTCGCCCAGCACGCTCTGCCCGAACAGCTGGCGGCGCATCACCGGCAGCTCGCGCCGCGGCTTGTAGCAGCCCTGCGAGGCCGACCAGGAGCCCTGCGGCGTGTGCACCGCCTCGATGCCGCGCACCCAGTCGGGAAGCGGCGTCGAGCACAGGGCCTTGCCGGCCGCGATGTCCTCGGCGATCCAGCCGGCGATGCGCTGGAAGCCGGCGGCCTGCCAGGTCTCGAAGGGCCCCTCGTTCCAGCCGAAGCCCCAGCGGATGGCGAAGTCCAGGTCGCGCGCGTTGTCGGCGATCTCGCCCAGGTGCAGCGCGATGTAGTGCCACACGTCGCGGAACACGCTCCACAGGAACTGCGCCTGGGGATTGCTGGAGTTGCGCAGCAGCTCGAAGCGCTCGGCGGCGGGCTTCTTGAGCATGCGCGCGACGATTTCCTCGGCCTTGCCGCCACCGGGCACGTACTCGCCGCTGGCCGGGTCCAGGCGCAGGATGTCCTTGCCCACCTTCTTGTAGAAGCCGGCGCCGCTCTTCTGCCCCAGGGCCCCGCGCTCGACCAGCTGCGCCAGCACCCTGGGCGTGGCGTACAGCGCGGCGAAGGGGTCCTTGTCCAGGGGCAGGGTGTCGCGCATGGTGCCGATGACGTGGGCCATGGTGTCCAGGCCCACCACGTCGGCGGTGCGGAAGGTGGCGCTCTTGGCGCGCCCCAGCTTGGATCCGGTGAGATCATCGACCACGTCGAAGCTCAGGCCGAAGCGCTCGGCCTCGTGGATCACCGCGAGAATGGAGAACACGCCCACGCGGTTGGCGACGAAGTTGGGGGTGTCCAGCGCACGCACCACGCTCTTGCCCAGCGTGGTGGTGAGGAAGCTCTCGAGCTGGTCCAGCACCTCGGGGCGGGTGTGCTCGGTGGGGATCAGCTCGACCAGCGGCATGTAGCGCGGCGGGTTGAAGAAATGCACGCCGCAGAATCGCTGGCGCAACTGCGGGTCGAAGCCCTCGCCCAGGCGCGTGATCGACAGACCCGAGGTGTTGGTGGCGAACAGCGCCCCCGGCGCCAGGTGCGGCGTGACCTTGCGGTACAGCTCGTGCTTCCAGTCCATGCGCTCGGCGATGGCCTCGATCACCAGGTCGCAGCCGGCCAGCAACGCCAGATCGTCGTCGTAGTTGGCGCAGCGGATGAGCTCGGCTTCCTGCGCCAGGCCCAACGGGGCCGGGCTGAGCTTTTTCAGGTTGGCCACCGCCCGCTCGGCGATGCCGTTCTTCGGGCCTTCCTTGGCGGGAAGATCGAACAGGATGACGGGCACGCGGGCGTTGACGCAGTGGGCGGCGATCTGCGCGCCCATGACGCCGGCACCGAGCACGGCGACCTGGCGGATGGGAAAGTTCTGGCTCATGGTGGGAAGGCCCGCGGACGGGCGTTGGATAGGGGGGAGGGTCGGGCGGGCTGCGGGCTCAGGCGAACACCGCATCGGTGTCCATCAGCACCGCCGAGCCGCTGCGCGCCTGGCGGATCGCCGTCGCCGTCTCCGGCAGCAGGCGGGCGAAATAGAAGCGGGCGGTCTGCAGCTTGGCCTGGTAGAAGGCATCCGTGGCGCCTTCGGCCATCCTGCGCTGCGCCGCCTTGGCCATGCGGGCGAAGCCATAGGCGAACACCAGATGCCCGAGCACCCGCAGGTAGGGCGTGGCGGCCGCCCCGACCTGCTCGCGATCGGCCATGGCCTTCATGCCCAGTTCCATGGTGAGTTTCTGCACCTTCTCGGCCAGGTCGGCCAGCGGGTTGACGAATTCCTGCATGGACTCGACCACGCCCTCGGCTTCGACGAAGTCGCGCACGATGCGCCCGAACTTCTTGAGCCGGGCACCGCCGTCCATCAGCACCTTGCGTCCGATCAGGTCCAGCGCCTGGATGGTGTTGGTGCCTTCGTAGATCAGGTTGATGCGCGCGTCGCGCACGTACTGCTCCATGCCCCACTCGCGGATGTAGCCGTGGCCGCCGAACACCTGCAGGCATTCATTGGTGGCCGAGAATCCATTGTCGGTGATAAAGGCCTTCACGATGGGGGTGAGCAGGGCCACCAGGTCGTCGGCGTCCTTGCGCACGTCGGCATCCGGATGCTGGTGCGACTGGTCCAGCAGCAGCGCCACCCAGTAGGCCAGGAAGCGGCCGCCCTCGGCCCAGGCGCGCGCCGTCAGCAGCATGCGCCGCACGTCGGGGTGCACGAGGATGGGGTCGGCGGCCTGCTGCGGGGCCTTCGGCCCGCTGAGCGAGCGCATCTGCAGGCGGTCGCGGGCGTAGTCCAGCGCGTTCTGGTAGGCGACCTCGGTCAGACCCAGGGACTGCATGCCCACGCCCAGGCGGGCGCCGTTCATCATCACGAACATGGCCGGCAGGCCCTTGTTGGGCTCGCCCACCAGCCAGCCCCGCGCGCCGTCCAGGGTCATCTGGCAGGTGGCGTTGCCGTGGATGCCCATCTTGTGCTCGATGCCCGAGCAGAAGATGGGGTTGCGCTCGCCCGGCTCGCCCGAGGCGTCGGGCAGGAACTTGGGCACCACGAACAGGGAAATGCCCTTCGAGCCCTCGGGGGCGTCGGGCAGCTTGGCCAGCACCATGTGCACGATGTTGGAAGCCAGGTCATGCTCGCCGCTGGAAATGAAGATCTTCTGCCCCGACAGCAGGTACGAGCCGTCGGCCTGCGGCACGGCCTTGCTGCGGATCAGGCCGAGATCGGTTCCGCAATGGGGCTCGGTCAGGCACATGGTGCCCGTCCACTGCCCGGCCGCCAGGCGTGGCAGGTACAGGTCCTTCTGCTGCTGGCTGCCATGGGTTCCCAGCAGTTCGGCCACGCCCTGGGTCAGGCCCGGGTACATGGTCCAGGCCTGGTTGGCGGCGTTTTCCATTTCGTGCACGGCGCTGCCCACCAGATGGGGCAGCCCCTGGCCGCCGTACTCGGGCGCCGCGGTCAGCAGCGGCCAGCCGGCCTCGACATACTGCTGCCAGGCCTCGCGATAGCCCTTCGGCGTGCTCACCGCGTGGGTGGCGGCGTCGTAGCGGCAGCCCTCGGCGTCGCCGCTGAGATTCAGCGGGAACAGCACGTCGGCGCAGAACTTGCCGGCCTCCTCGCAGACCTGGTCGATGAGCTCGGCGTCGATGTCGGCATGGGCGGGCAGCTCGCGCAGCGCCGGCACGACCTCCAGCACTTCGTGCATCACGAACTGCATGTCGCGCAGCGGCGGGGTGTAGCGGGGCATGGCGATTCTCCTGGGGGAAAGCGTGAAGGGTTCGGGAAGGATTCGGGAGGACTGCGGACGCGACTCAGGCGGGGGCGGACTGCAGCGCGCGCAGCAGCTGCTCGCCCGGCGGCGTGGTCCACGGCGTGAGCACGCGCAGGTAGGCGCTGCGCACCAGCTCGGCGCAATCGGGAATCTGCAGCAGACGCGCATCATGGTGCAGGGCCAGGATCAGCCCGTGCAGCTCGAACAGCACCTGCTGCACCGGCGTGTCCTCGCGCAGGTGGCCGGCCTGCACGGCCTGCTCGATGGCGCGACGCAGGGCCGACTGCCAGGTCTGCACCATCAGCACCAGCGCGTCACGCACCGGCCCCGGGCGATCATCGAACTCGACGGCGCCGGAGATGTAGATGCAACCGGTCTCCACCTCGAGACTGACCTGCTGCAGCCAGCGATGGAACATGGCGTGCAGGCGCGGCAGGCCCCGCGGCTGTTCCAGGGCCGGCAGGAACACCGCCGACTCGAACAGCTCGTGGTAATGCCGGATGACCGAGATCTGCAGTTCCTCGCGCGAGCCGAAATGGGCGAACACCCCCGACTTGCTCATGTGCATGCGATCGGCCAGCACTCCGATGGACAGGCCTTCGAGCCCGATGCGCCCCGCCATCTGCAAGGCGCAGTCGAGAATGGCGCGCCGGGTCTGCCTCCCCTTGCCGGCCGGCTCGGCGAGCGCGACGGCCTCGGGAGAGGTCTCGGAAGGGGATGCGGGGGCCCTGCGGGAAGTCGACACGATCGCTGCGCCTGGATGGCTGCCGGAAAACGGGCAACGGGTAGAAAACGAACGATCGTACTATTTCTGAATTCGCGGGCTTTGTCAACCTTGAAATCGCGCAAAACGCAGGCGCACCCCCGCGAATCGGCGTCGCCGGCCCGCCCACCGGGCCGGCGCGATGCGCCCGCTCAGCCCAGCAGGGCCAGCAGCGCCCCTTCGTCGCCGCCGCTCGACACGCGCGCATCCACGCGCCCGCGCAGCGCCAGGCTGCCGCTGGCGTAGGTCAGCAGCCACCGCGCCCGCTCGGCCGGATCGAAGCCGGCGGCCACCCCGCCCTGCTGCTGAGCCACCTTGAGGCTCTGGCGCACCGAGGCCTCGAAGCGCGCGAACAGGCGCTGCACGCGCTCGCGCAGTCGCGCATGCTCGCCCACCAGCGCCTCGCCGGTGAGCACGCGGTTCAGCCCGGGGTTGC
>JAKBBK010000015.1:0-5446 GCA_021808525.1 Pseudomonadota bacterium | reverse complement strand
GCCACCTTGAGGCTCTGGCGCACCGAGGCCTCGAAGCGCGCGAACAGGCGCTGCACGCGCTCGCGCAGTCGCGCATGCTCGCCCACCAGCGCCTCGCCGGTGAGCACGCGGTTCAGCCCGGGGTTGCGCTCGGCGAAAGCCAGCAGCGCCTGCACCATGCGCGCCGCCTGCACCAGCCCGGAAGGCTGCTGCGCCTCGATCTGCGCGACCAGTCCGAACAGGCTGCTCTCGATGAACTCGATCAGCGCCTCGAACATCTGCGCCTTGCTGGCGAAATGCCGGTACAACGCGGCCTCCGAGACCTGCAGGCGGGCCGCCAGCGCCGCGGTGGTCACGCGCTCGGCGGGCGCCTCCTCGAGCATGCCGGCCAGGCATTGCAGGATCTGCTCACGTCGGCGCCCGGGCGCCGGGCGCCGGCGGGCAGCGACGGGGATCTCGGCGGGCGCGGGGGCTTCGACGGACTCGGGCATGGTGCGGGGATTCTCGCACGCTCGCGACACGCGCCCTCGCGAAGCCCCGCGAGTCTGCGCACGCCCAAGCCCGCGGCCCGGGATTCAGCGCCGCGGCCCGGCGGGCACCAGGCGCGGCAATTGCCACAGGCTGGAGGTGCGGGCACTGACATAGCCGGGGCGTCCGTGGCGCCCCGCGCGATGCAGGCGCGGGCTCTGCGCCGAAGCCCGCGCGGCGGCGTCGGCCTGACGCCGGGCGGCGCGGTGCGCGTAGCGGGTGAACCACACGCCGCGCAGGCCCAGCGCGCGCGCCGAGCGCAGGTGCCCGAGGGTGTCCTCCACCAGCACGCACTGGGCCGGGCGCACACCCAGGCGGCGCAGCACGTGGCGCAGCATGCGCGGGTCGGGCTTGGGGCGAAGCTTGCCGAACTGGCGCATGTCCTCCACCGCGATCACGCCGTCGAATTCCCGCAGCATGTCGAAGGCCCCCAGCACGCGCAGCGCATAGGCGCGCGGCGCATTGGTCAGCACGTACTTGCGCCCCGGCAGCCGGCGCAGGGCGGCCCGCTGCGCGGCATCGGCGCGCAGCAGGCGCGCCAGGTCGGAGAAGCGGTGGGTCTGTTCGAGAAAATGCTCGGCGCGCACGCCATGCTCGTGCATCAGGCCCAGCAGCGTGGCGCCGTAGCGCCGCCAGAAATGCCTGCGCAGCTCGTCGGCGCGCTCGGCGTCCACCCGCAGATGGCGCTGGATATACGCGCTCATCTCCTGGTTCATGCGGGGAAACACCCGCCACGACGCATCGTGCAGGGTGTCGTCCATGTCGAACAGCCACACCGTGCGGCGTGGCGCCTCGGCGTGGCTGCCGTGCACGCTCAGTGCGACCGGATCATGGTGCCGAAGGCCTGCTCGGTCAGGATCTCCAGCAGCATCGCATGGGGAATGCGCCCGTCGATGATGTGCACCGAGTTCACGCCCGAGCGGGCGGCGTCCAGCGCCGAGGAGATCTTGGGCAGCATGCCGCCGGAGATGCTGCCGTCGGCGAACATCTCGTCGATCTCCCGCGCCGACAGGTCGGTCAGCAGTTCGCCGGCCTTGTTCAGCACCCCGGGAGTGTTGGTCAGCAGCACCAGCTTCTCGGCCTTGAGCACCTCGGCCAGCTTGCCGGCCACGACGTCGGCATTGATGTTGAAGTTCTCGTTGTCCTCGCCGAAGCCCAGGGGCGAGATCACCGGGATGAACTGGTCGTCCTGCAGGGCCTTGACCACCGCGGGGTCGATGGACTCGATCTCCCCCACCTGGCCCACGTCGTGCTCCACCTCGGGGTTGGCGCGGTCGCGCATGCGCAGCTTGCGCGCGCGGATCATGCCGCCGTCGCGTCCGGTC
Source organism: Pseudomonadota bacterium (assembly GCA_021808525.1). Taxonomy (GTDB): domain Bacteria; phylum Pseudomonadota; class Gammaproteobacteria; order Burkholderiales; family Burkholderiaceae_C; genus Thiomonas_A. Next base: position 3,614 of record JAKBBK010000015.1, on the reverse strand, counting down.
AGGCCCACGGCCTTGCCGCCGGCGAAATTGATCAGGCCCACGATGTCCTGCTGCACCTGGCCGGCCAGCACCCACTCGACCACTTCCATGGTCTCGGCGTCGGTGACCCGCATGCCCTGGATGAAGGTGCCCTTCTTGCCGATCTTGGCCAGCGCCTCGTCGATCTGGGGCCCCCCGCCGTGCACGACCACCGGATTCATGCCCACCAGCTTGAGCAGCACCACGTCCTCGGCGAAGTCCTGCTGCAGCGCCGGGTCGGTCATGGCGTTGCCGCCGTACTTGATCACCAGGGTCTTGCCGTGGAACTTGCGGATGTAGGGCAGCGCCTGGGCGAGGATCTCGGCCTTGTCGCGCGGGGAAATGTGGGCCAGGTCGGGTACGGCGGGATCGGTCATGGCGAAAGGCACGGGAAGGGGAAACGGGGGGCGGCCGCGGGCAGGGCCCCCTGCGCAACGCAAATTCTAGGGACAACCGGCGACACAGCGCAGTCTGACGGCGCGGCGACGGTCCGCTCCCGCGCTGCAGCGGCACCCGCGCGTCCCGCGCGCAAGGCGGATGCGTGCCCCGGGGACGCCGGGCAATGCACGGCATGCGGGCATCCGGGCGCGCCGCGGCGGAGGATATGAGATTTTCAGCAAAGTCGGCTTTTCCCAGCAAATTAACGTACTTTGCGGTGTTATTGGAAAGTTTTTGAGCAAAATCCACGGAACTCCCTACCTACCATCCGGGTATCCAGGCCTGGCGCGGGGAAGGCACTCCATCCGCCCGACGCGCAGGCGAACACGCCATCCCCGGGGGAAGCCAGCCGTGACCGTTCACCCAAGGGCGCCGCAGACGCGCGGCGCCAGCAGCGCGGGCTCGCTCGCCCCCGCAGGAACCCAGCGCCCGACCCTGCACGGCATCGCATGGCGACGCGCTCGGCCGTGGCTGCTGGCACTGTGCGGCCTGGCCGCGCTGAGCGCCTGCGGCGGGGGCTCCTCCGGCGGCTCGAGCAGCGCGGCGGCCTGCCTGTCCAGTGCCGCGCTCACCGGCACCACGGTGCAGCTCGCCATGTCCCTGAGCTCGGCGAGCCTGTTGTCCATCGTGCCGGCGGTCACCACCGCCTCGGCTCCCTCGAACGGCATCTACACACCCCTCGAGATCCGACAGGCCTATCAGGCCAGTTCCCTGCCGACCCTGTGGACCGGCCTGGATCCGGCCCAGGCCGCCGCCTTCGGCGCGGGCCAGACCATCTACGTGCTGGACCTCTATCACGTGCCCGCCGCCGCGCAGGAACTCAATTACTTCAGCCAGACCTTCGCCCTCCCCCCCTGCACCGCGACCTCGATTCCCGCGACCGTGAGCCTGCCGCTGGCGGCGGCATCCGCCAGTCAGGGCTGCACCTTCTCCCAGGTCTATGCGAGCAGCAGCGGCAGCTTGACCACGACCCCGCCAGCTTTCAATGCGCTCTGGTGGGTCGAGACGACACTCGACATCGAATGGGCCCATGTCATCGCGCCACTGGCGCGCATCATCCTGGTCGAAGTGCCCGCGAACGGCTCCGCGCCGGCGCTGAACCTGATCGACACCATGGGGCCGGGCATCGTCTCCATGAGCTGGGGAACAACGGAGGACTCCGTCGGAATGCCCATCGACATGTTCGAGGATGCCCAGATGTCCTTCCTGGCCGGCTCGGGCGACCACGGGCCAGCGATCATGTGGCCGGCGGTGATGCCGCAGGTCCTCGCGGTCGGGGGAACGACCATGGCTTCCTACACCGCGAGCTCGCGCGACGAGGCGGCATGGTCGACCACGGGCGGAGGCATCAGCCAGTCCGTGACGGCACCGCCCTACCAGCTCCGGCTCGGCCTGGGCATGCGTTCCGAGCCCGACGTGGCGATGATGGCGGGAACGGCCCAGTACGAGGCGCTGATTCCGCCGGCCGCCTCTTCCCCCACCGGCGGCGACACCTGCCCTGCCGCGCCCAGCAACGCCGTCTCCGCGCCCGCGACGGCGCCCTCGGCGCCGGCGGGACTGTGCCCGCCTGTGTGGCAACCCATCGACGGCACCAGCATCGCCACGCCGGAGTGGGCGGGCATTCTCGCCGTGGCCGACGCCCAGCGCGCCCTGCTCGGACTGGGCGTGCTGGGACAGGCCCAGCCCTATCTGTACGCGCTGCTGGACCGACCCTCGCTGTACGCGCAGGTCTTCCAGGACATCACCACCGGCAGCAACGGCAGCTGCTCGGTGTGCAGCGCCGGCGTCGGCTACGACGTCCTCACCGGACTCGGAACCCCCAACATCACCCCCCTGCTGGCCTACCTGGACACCAGCCCCGTGCAGGTGGCTCCCATCGTCAGCTCGCTGTCCGTCAGCGGCTCGGCCTCCCAGGCCCTGAGCGTCGGCGTGCCCTTCACCGCCGTGCAGCCGGTGCGCTGGAGCCTGGCCGGCGCTCCGTCGGGCATGAGCATCGACAGCTCCACCGGCGTGCTCAGCTGGCCCCAGCCCACGCCCGGTAACTACTCCGTCACCGCCACCGCCACCGACCCCCTCACCCTGCTCAGCGGCAGCGCCACCCTCAGCGTGCGCATCTCCGGCTCCGGCCCGCCCACCATCAGCACGGCCACGCTCAGCGGCACCCCCGGCCAGCCCTTCAGCTACGCGCTGCAACTGAGCAACCCCCAGCTCGACCCCCTGGCCTTCAGCCTCGCCAGCGCCCCCTCGGGCATGAGCGTCGACGCGGCCGGCGTGCTGTCCTGGGCCTCGCCGGCGGCCGGCAGCTACTCGCCCACCGTCACCGTCACCGACACCAGCACCAGCCAGAGCGCCAGCGCCATCCTCCACCTCAGCTTCTCCGCCACCGCCACCGGGCCCCTGTGGAGCGCCAACACCCCCAGCGCCACCGCCGGCACCGCGCTGTCGGCCGTGCTGGCCAGCCTGAGCGACGCCAGCGCCACCTCGGCGCAGATCGCCATCACCGGCGCGGCCACGGGCATGAGCTTTCGGGTCAGCGGCCAGAGCGTGCTGCTGAGCTGGCCCAGCCCCCAGTGCGGCAGCTACACCCTCACCCTCACCGCCACCGACTCGGCAGGGCTGAGCTCCCAGACCAGCGTGGTCGTCAGCGTCGCCGCCTGATCCCTCCGGGTACAGGCACGCGCCCAACTCCACCATGCCACGGCCCGCCCGAACTCCCCACTCCGTACCGCCGCGCCGCCGGGCACACGGCAGCGCCTGCGTGGCCGGTGCGCGCCTGGCCCTGGCCCTGGCACTGGCCGCATGCGGCAGCCGAGGCGCGCGAGCCTCGGCCGGCACGGCGCCCCGCGGCGCCTACACCCCTGCGCAGATCCGCCAGGCCTACGAGGAACCCGCCCTGCCCGCCCACTGGCACGGCCTGAGGCCCTCGCAGGCCGCGGCCTTCGGCGCGGGCCAGACCATCTATGTCTTCGACCTGTACGACGACCCCGAGCTCGCCGCGGAAATCAACGACTTCAGCCGCAGCTTCGGCCTTCCGGGCTGCGCCGAACGGAACATCCCGGTGGACTCGGTGCTGCCGCTGCCCGCCGCGTCGCCGGGCGCGGGCTGCACCTTCTCGATGGTGCACGCGAACGCCTCCGCGGGCATGCGTTCCAGGGCGC
>JAKBBK010000078.1 GCA_021808525.1 Pseudomonadota bacterium | reverse complement strand
CCACCAATTCGACGTTCCGGGAAGTCTCTGGAAGTCCCAAAAGCCCCAGAGAACTCAACGCTCTGGGGCTTTTTTCGTGGATCACATGTCGATTCCACAGGGCCACAGGGCCACAGGGCCACAGGGCCACAGGGCGAAGACCCTTGGCCGGCCAGCTGGGCCCGTCCGGCCGATCCACGATGTCGGCATGCCCTTCGGCGCGGCGCAGGCACTTCGGGCCATCCGGTCGGCGTGGACCTGATCCAGCCGTGGGTTCAGCGGGCCGGAGCCGGGTACACGGCCTGGCCCGTGGCCAGTTCCCGCGGATAGACCACCAGGGCCTTCAGGTCCTTGCCGTCCGGCACGATCTGCCCGATGGGGAAGTACTGACCGGTCTGCGCCCCGTCGGCCCCCAGGGCGAAGGCGCCCAGCAGCGTGCGGGTCTTGCCCGACAGTTGCATCAGGGCCTGGTGGAAAGCGGCCTGGTCGAACTGCTGCGCCGTGCCCAGAATGCCCTGGACGATCAGGCCGGTGTTGTAGCCCACGCAGTCGAGGTAGGTGGGCTGCTTGTGCGAGGCCTGCTCGAAGGCCTTGGCGAAGCCGGCGGTATCCATGCCGTAGCTGACCTGGGTGTACTGCACCAGCGGCGGCGTCGGGTAGGTGTAGGTGTAGGCCAGCGCCTTCGCGCCGACGTTGTGCTCGATCAGGCCCAGCATCTGCCCGGGGAAGGTGGTCAGGGTCAGGTCGAAGTGCAGGCCGCTTTGCGCCAGGGTGCGCAGGAAGGCGATGTCATTGGGCGGATAGCCCAGTTCGAGCACCGCCTGCGGCCGCGTGGCGGCCATGCTGTGCAGCAGCACGTTGTAGTTGGATTCGGTGGTCGGGACCGCATGGAAGTACACCGGCGGCACGCCGGCCTTGGCCAGGGTCTGCTGGACGCTGCGAGCCAGCGGAGCGTCGAAGTCGTTGGCGTCGTACATCACCGCGACGCGACGGACCTTGTGCTCGAGCAGGAACCTGGCCAGCAGCACGCCCTCGGGGGCCGTGGTCGGGATGCTCACGTCGGCCAGGTAGGGCGTGGCGCCGGAGAAGAACTTCTCGCTGGAGCCGCTCTGGTCCAGCAGCAGCATCTTGTGTTCGGCGGCCAGGGGCACGGCCACCGAGGTGAGCACGGAGCCGAAGTCGGAGGTCAGCAAATCCACCTTGTCCTGGGTGATCAGGCGGTTGTACAGGGTGGTGGCCGTGGACGTGGAACTCAGGTCGTCGTAGGCGACGATGCGCACGGGAAGCTTTTTCTGGAAGGCCTTCACGTACACGCCACCGTCGCGGTTGACGCTGTCGGCCCAGAAGCGCAGGCCGGCGTACTGCGCCTGCGAGGGAACCGCGAAGGGCCCGGTGCTGGCGTACAGGGTGCCGATGGTGATGCGCGCCGGGGCCGGCGCGGCCTGGCAGGCGGCGCCCGTAAACAGGCCCAGAGCGGCGGCCAGGGTGGGCAGGCAGGCGCCCGCGCCACGCAGGCGCGCGGCGATGCGGCGAACCAGGCGCCGGGCTTGGGGGTGGGGCATGACGGGTCTCCTCGGGGGTTGTAGGTATGGGAAGGGGGTTCAGCGCGCCTGGTCGGCGGCCCGCGTGGGCGGCTGCTGCGCGTTCGGCGCGGACGGGGCTTCGAGGTAGCGCTCGGCGAGCAGGGTCCAGTAGGCGGCGCCCACGGGCAGGATGTCGTCGTTGAAGTCGTAGCCCGGGTTGTGCACCATGCAGGCGGGGGCGTCGTCGCCACCGGCGCCGTTGCCGATGAGCAGGTAACTGCCGGGGACCTGCTCCAGCATGAAGGCGAAGTCCTCGCTTCCGCTGAGCGCCGGCCCCTGGGGGTCGACTTGCGCGGGGCCCAGCAGCTCGAGGGCCACCTGGCGCGCGAACGCGGTGGGTTCTGCGTGGTTCACCAGCACCGCGTAGCCGTCGCGCCAGTCGATGCGTGCCTGCACCTCGAAGCTGCGTGCCTGGGCCTCGATCAGTTCGTGCAGGCGCCTGCGCAGCAGGGCACGCACCTGGGGATCGAGGCTGCGCAGGCTGATTTCCATCACCGCCTCCTGGGCGATGACGTTGTTGGCGCTTCCGGCGTGCAGCGCGCCGACCGTGACCACGGCCATGGCGTGCGGATCGACGTTGCGCGCCACGATGCTCTGCAGGGCCATGACGATGGCCGCGGCGGCCACCACCGGGTCGCGCGCGTGCTGCGGCAGCGCGCCGTGGCCCCCGACGCCCCTGAGGGTCACCGTGGCGTAGTCGCTGGAAGCCATGGCGGGGCCATCGCGCAGCACCAGGCGCCCGCTGGGGATGCCCGGCATGTTGTGCATGCCGAAGATGCGGTCGCAGGGGTAGCGCTGGAACAGTCCGTCGTCCAGCATGCGCCGAGCGCCGGCGCCGCCTTCCTCGGCGGGCTGGAAGATCAGGTGCAGCGTGCCGTCGATGCGCGCGCGCTGCGCGATCCGACGCGCCGCGGCCAGCAGCATCGCGGTATGGCCGTCATGGCCGCAGGCGTGCATCACGTGGTCGTGGCAGCTCGCGTAGGGCTTGCCGCTGGTCTCCTGGATGGGCAGTGCATCCATGTCGGCGCGCAGGCCCAGGCGCCGGCTTCCCGTGCCCCGGCGCAGCCGGCCGACCACGCCGGTGCCTCCCACGCCCTCCTCGACCTCGTAGCCCCACTCGCGCAGGCGGCGCGCGACCAGCGCGGCCGTGCGCTGCTCGGCGAAGGCCAGTTCGGGATGTCGATGCAGGTCCCGGCGCAGGGCGACGAATTCGCCGAGATCCTCGGGGGATTGCAGCAGGGGGTGTACGGGCGTGGACATGGGGGCGCAAGGATCCGCGAGGCTGCGGGGGAGGGAGGAGGGGGATCGGTCGCACCCAATCTAGGCTTGGCAAAAACCTGTGTCCAATGCATTATTGGCACAAAATCAATGCATCCGGTGCATGGAGACCCAGCATGCAACTGACCCAGCTTCGTCACTTCGTGGGCCTGTCCGAGGTGGGCTCGTTCAGCAAGGCGGCGCGTGGGCTGTTCATCACCCAGCCGGCGCTGAGCCGCAGCATCCGCGCCCTGGAGGACGAGCTGGGCTTTGCCCTGTTCGATCGGATCGGGCATCGCATCGAGCTCACGTCCTTCGGCCGCGATGTGCTCGAGCGAGCGCGTCGCCTGCTGGACGACGCGCGGGATATCGCGGAACTCGGAGCCGGGTTGCGCGAGGGCCGCGCCGGGCGCCTGGGCGTCGGGCTGGGCTCGGGGCCGGCCGCCTTCCTGACCCGCCCCCTGCTGGCCGCCTTCGCCGCCAGGGGCCGCGCGGTGCGCCTGGAACTCGCGCGCGGCGGTGCCGCGCTGCTGCTGCAGCGCCTGCGCGCCAGGAGCCTGGACGCGCTGGTGATCGACCTGCTGTCGGTGCCTCCGTCCAGCGACCTGCGCATCGACATGCCGGTGAGCATGCGCGGCACCTTCCTGTGCCGCCCCGGGCATCCCCTGGCGCGGCGCCGGCGCCTGCGATTCGAGGATTTGCTGGCGTACCCGCTGGCCTGCACCCCGCTCAGCGACGAGATCGGGCGCACCCTGGTGCAGCGCTATGGGCCTGGCGCGCACCCCGAGGCGCTGGTCACGCTGCGCGAGGACGATCTGCCCAGCCTGGTCGAGGTGGCGAGCAGCAGCGATGCGATCCTGCTGGCCGTGCGCGGCGTCGCGCCCGGGCTGCGGGAGCTGCCCCTGGAGCCGCCGCTGGGAGCCAGCGCGCGTTTCGGCCTGGTGACCCTGGCGCGCCGCGCCGAAGCGCCGGCGATGGCCCTGCTGCGGCAGGCCCTGCGCGATCACCTGCACGATTGAGCGCCGCGCGTCTCGCGCAGGCAAGCCGACGGGCCGAGGCGCGCCGCGCCAAGCATTCGCCTCCTACAATATGTCGTCTGGAGGCCGGATGCATGTCAGATTCCGTCATACGACACGAGTACCGCGGGCACACGATCACGATCCGGGTGCAGGCCACGGCCGACGGGCAGTGGACCTGGTCCTACGCCATCGAGGGCATCGGCTACAAGGACTACGGGGCCAGGCCCCGCAGCAGCTACGACCTCATGGTGAGCGCGGCGATCGACGAGGGCAGGCGTCGCATCGACGCCTTCGAGGATCGGCCCCTCGACGGCTCGCAGGCCTGAGGGGCCTGCGAGCTCAGGGCTTGCACTCGATCAGCATGTTGTTGTTCGACGAATCCCGTCGCATCCACAACGAGGGCCACAACTCCATCTCGTTGTTGACCACCGCCCCCGATGCGGACTTGGGCATCTCGATGGTGTAGCCCTGGGTGCCGCACAACTTGCCGGCCTCCGAGTAGCAGGCGGCGCCGTTGGGACAGTAGATCGAGAAGGCGGGCTTGCCGTCCGGCGCGAGGGTCCTGGTGCTGCTGGTGACGACTGCGCAGCCGCCGAGGGACAGGGCGCCGAGGGCAAGGACCGCCGCCACGACCTGGCTGGGTGGGTATCGCATCGGATTCTCCCGGGAGTTGTCGGAAACCCATCCTAGGCGGCCGATCGGGGGCCTGGAGCATGGCAACGCGGCCCTGCCGAAGCCCTGATGCGCGGTTCACGGCCCATCTCGCGACAGACGCGGCCTTGCGTGTTGGCGGCCCCGTGGAATGGCGGCTTGCACGCGAGCTAGGGCTTGCACTCGATCTCGATGTTGCTTGTCCGCGAAGCGGAACCGACATAGCTGCTCAGAGAGCCGGTGACCAGCCCGCTGGAATAGATGCCGCTCATCGTCACCTGGAAGCCACGGGCTCCGCAGAGATCGCCCGCCTTGGCGTAGCAATCCGAGGCGTTGACGCAGGTGAGCGCGTAGGCGGGCTGGCCATTCGGCCCGCGGGTTCTCATGACGGTGGGCTTCAGCCCGGCGCAGCCGCCGAGCGAGCTGGCGCCGAGTCCGATGGCGGCAGCCAGAAGGAGCGTTTGTCGACGTCGCATTGGATTTCCCCGAGAGTGGTCGCGGGAAAATCCTAGGGTCTGGACTCAGCGTCGGAAGCGCGGCAACGCGGCCCTGCCTTGGCCCTGACGCGCCGCTCACACGCGCTGCGAAGCCAGCCCATCGTGGGTGACCAGGCGCCGCGCAAGGGCTGGGCGTCCCGGGGGCCGGGGGCGCAAGCCGCGGCCTTCTACAATGCGCCCGCCTGCTCGCGACGGCCCATGCGCCGGCGCGCGGACGGGCGCGGAATTCGCGTGTCCATGATTTCAGTACGGTGATGCTCGGAGTGCGCATCAAAAGCAAGACGCAAACTTTTGATCTTGCCGCATTTTTTTCCCTTTGGTACGCTTTGCTCCAATCATCGCGAGGCATCATGCGCATCCTTCGATCCAGCTCCCGGCCCGCTCAGGGCAAGTCCCACGCCTTGCGAGCCCTGGTGCTGGGGTGGACACTGGGAATCTGCGCCTTCGCGACCGGCGCCCACGCGGCCTCCGAGGCCAGTGCCCCGCAGACTGCCGCCGAGCCGGCGGTGCATGCGCGCAAGGCGCACCACGTGGTCGAACCCAAGGTCGTCGAACGCAAGGTCGTCGAACACCGGAAGATCGTGCACAGGAAGGTCGTGCACAGGAAGGTCGTGCACAGGGTGGTGGTTCGCAAACCGGTGGAGCGCAAGGTGATCGAGCGCAGGACCCGCGTGGTGCACCGCCGGGTGGTGCATCACGAGGCTGCCCACGCGGTGCGCCGCCCGATCCATGCGGTGATGCACGAAGTCCCGCACGCGCCGGGGCCGTTGCCCGCCGAGCTGAGTCGCACCTCCTTCAGCGAGGATCCGATCTCCCTGGCCTCGGGTTCCGCGCTGGTCATCGATGCGCGCACCCACCAGGTGCTGCTGAGCAAGGACGCGGGCGACGTACGTCCGATCGCCTCGCTGACCAAGCTGATGACGGCGGCGGTGGTGCTGGACGCGCACCAGCCCATGGACCAGCCCATCGAGATCACCGACCAGGACATCGACACCCTGAAGTGGAGCAGCTCGCGCCTGCGCCCCGGCATGGTGTTCACCCGCGAGGAGCTGCTCAAGCTGGCGCTGATGTCGTCCGAGAATCGCGCCGCCCACGCGCTGGCGCGCAACTACCCCGGGGGCCTGGCGGCCTGCATCGCGGCCATGAACCGCAAGGCGGCCTCGCTGGGCATGCTGCATACCCACTACATCGAACCCACGGGCCTGTCCCCGCAGAACCAGTCCACCGCCAGCGACCTGGCCAAGCTGGTGGGCGCGGTGTACTCCTATCCCCTGATCCGCCAGTTCTCGACCCACCCCAAGAGCACGGTCACGGCGGGTCGCTACGAGCTGCAGTTCCGCAACACCGATCACCTGATCTTCAACCGCGGCTGGGACATCCTGCTGCAGAAGACCGGCTACATCAATGAAGCCGGGCATTGCCTGGTGCTCAACACCGTCGTGCAGGGGCGCAACGTGATCGTGGTGCTGCTCGATGCCTGGGGGCGCTACGCGCATTTCGTGGATGCCGAGCGCATCCGCAACTGGATGCAGACCTCCGGACGCACGCTGCTGACCCGCGTGGACCCGATTCCCGGCGCCGAGGCCCGAACGCAGACGGTCGACGACTGAATCAGGCCCGGCGGGCCACGCCCTGCGCCGGCTTGGCGCGGTAGCCCAGCGAGGCGGAAATGCGCGCGGCGGTTTCCACCACCTTGCCCAGCCAGTCCTCCTGCAGCCTGTCGGCCGGCGCCGACAGGGACAGGCCCGCCACGAGGCGCCCGGAGTCGTCCAGGATGCCGGCGGCCATGCAGCGCACGCCGAGCTCGAGCTCCTCGTTGTCGCGCGCGAAGCCCAGCTGGCGCACCCGCGCGAGCTCGGCCTCCAGCCGGGGCAGGTCGGTGATGCTGTTGCGGGTGTGGCCGGCCAGGCCCGTGCGCATCGCGTAGGCCTTGACCTTCTGCGGGTCCTCGCCGGCGAGGAACAGCTTGCCCACCGAGGTCAGGTGCAGCGGAGCGTGACCGCCCACGGTGCGCACCACCTGCATGCCCGAGCGCTCGCTGTAGGCGCGCTCGATGTAGATGATCTCGTCGCCCTGTCGCAGGCTCAGGTTCACCGGCTGGTGGGTCAGGCGGTGCAGCTCGCGCATCGGCCCGAGGGCGACGTCGCGCACGTTCAACCGGGCCTTCACCAGGTTGCCCAGCTCCAGCAGGCGCATGCCCAGCTGGTAGACGCCCGGGTCGCAGCGGTCCACCAGGTGCCCGGTGGCCAGGTCGTTGAGAATGCGGTGGGCCGTGGACGGGTGCAGGCCGCAGCGTTCGGCGATGAGCTTGAGCGGCGCCGGCTCGCTGTGCTCGGCCAGCGCATCGAGGATCGAGAACATGCGCTCGATCACCTGGATGGCCGGTTGTTCGCGTCGCCCGGTCGGGGAGGATGAGGCCTTGGTCATGGCCTCATTTTACATGCCGAAATATCGGCATGTCATGCCTGGACCGACTCTCCATCGACCCAGTGCTGGTCCACCAGGACCTGGTGGGGCCGGAACCGGCTCTTGTAGGCCATCTTGGGGCTCTGGGCGATCCAGTAGCCCAGGTAGGTGTGGGGCAGGCCGAGCGCGCGGGTCTGCATGATCTGCCACAGCACGCCGTAGGTGCCCAGGCCGGAGCCGGCGGCCTCCGGGTCGTAGAAGGTGTAGACGGCCGACAGGCCGTCGCCCAGCAGGTCGATGACCGAGACCATGCGAAGGGTGCCGGCGGTGTCGCGGAACTCCACCAGGCGGGTGTCCACCCGGCTTTGCAGCAGGAACTGGGTGTATTGGTCGATGCTGTCCTGGTCCATGCCGCCGCCGGCGTGGCGCCGGGCCTGGTAGCGCAGGTACAGCTCGTAGTGCTCGAGCACGAACTCGGGCGCCATGACCCGCGCCTGCAGCCCGCCATGGCGTTTCCAGGCGCGGCGCTGGCTGCGGTCGGCACGGAATTCCTGCGCCAGCACCCGCAGCGCCATGCAGGCGCGGCAGGCCTCGCACTGGGGGCGGTAGGTGAACAGCCCGCTGCGCCGGAAACCCGCCTGCACCAGCTCGGTGTAGACGTCGGCGCGCACGCGGTGCGCGGGCGTCACGACCTGCGAGCGCGCCAGCCGCTCGGGCAGGTAGCTGCAGGGGTACGCGGCAGTCGAGTAGAACTGCAGCGCGCTGAACGGCACGTCGTTCGGATGGGTCACAGCCAGGCTGCGCAATGCTGACGGAACTGCGTCCAATCATACTGCCAGGCTGGCGGCCCCTGGAGCCCGCGGGCCAGCTCCAGCTCGCGCAGGAAGCGCGCGCGCGGCCAGGGCCGCGCGCCCAGGCTGGCGAGATGGGCGGTCTGCTGCTGGCAGTCGATGAACCGCAGGCCGCGCGCAAGCGCGAAGCCGCACAGCGCCATGAGCAGCAGCTTGGATCCGTCGTCCACGCGGGTGAACATGGACTCCCCGAAGGCCGCGGCTCCCAGGGCCACCAGGTACAGCCCGGCCACCAGTTCAGCGCCGCGCCACAGCTCGAAGCTGTGCGCCAGGCCCTGCGCGTGCAGCTGGGCATAGGCCTGCAGGATGTCGGGGCCGATCCACGTGCCCGCCACCCCCGCGCGCGGCGCGGCGCAGGCGCGCATGACCGCGACGAAGTCGCTGTCCACGCGCAGCTCCAGGCTCGGGTCCCGGCTCATGCGCCGCGCGGCCTGGCGCAGCGAGCGTCGTACCCGAAGTTCCTGCGGCAGCAGCACCATGCGCGGGTCGGGGCTCCACCACAGCGGCGGCTCGTCCTCGCCGAACCAGGGGAAGATGCCCCCGGAGTAGGCCGCGCGCAGGGTCGGCGCGTCCACGCGGCCGCCGGCGGCCAGCAGGCCGGGGTACGGTGCATCGGCGGGCAGGGCCTGGTGCGCGGGCGGGAAAGGCTCGCCGGGGCGCAGTCGGGGCAGGGTCCAGTTCAAGGCAGCGGGCCGGTCAGGCGGGGAGCGGGCGGGGAGCGCACGCGCACGAGGCGGCTTGCGGGCGCATGGGTTATTCTCGCCGCCTTCAGGGTTCGTACTGGCAGGATCGCATCATGGCTATGTATCAGATCGGCGACAGGAAGCCGGAGCTCGCCGCCGGCGTGTTCGTCGCCGACACCGCGAGGGTGATCGGCCGCGTGCGCCTGGCGGCGGGCTGCAGCGTGTGGTTCGGCGCGGTGCTGCGCGGCGACAACGAGCCCATCGAGATCGGCGAGCGCAGCAATGTGCAGGAATGCGCGGTGCTGCACACCGATCCGGGCTTTGCCTTGCGCATCGGGGAGGGCGTGACCGTGGGGCATCAGGCGATGCTGCATGGCTGCACCATCGGCGACGGCAGCCTGGTGGGCATCCAGGCCGTGGTGCTCAACGGCGCGACCATCGGGCGCGACTGCCTGGTGGGCGCCGGCTCGCTGGTGCCCGAGGGCAAGAGTTTTCCGGACGGCAGCCTGATCCTGGGCACTCCGGCGCGCGTGGTGCGCCCCTTGAGCGCCGAGGAGATCCAGGGCCTGCGGCGTGCCGCCGAGGTCTACGTGCACAAGGGCGCCGAATATGCCCGCGATCTGCGTGAACTTCCCCCCGCTCCCGCAGCCTGAAGCCGCCGAGATGACCGACAGTCTGTTCAAGTTCATGCTGGGCGAGGGCCATGTGCGCGGCGTCGCCGTGCGCCTGGGCGATGCCTGGCAGGAGATGCTGCGCCGCAGGCGCCACGGCAGCGGCGTGCAGGAATTGCTGGGCGAGATGAGCGCCGCCTCGGCGCTGCTCGCCGGCAGCCTCAAGTTCGACGGCACCCTGATCCTGCAGATCCATGGCGACGGCCCGCTGCGCCTGGCGGTGGCCGAATGCCAGCCCGACTTCGGCCTGCGCGCCACCGCCAAGGAAATCGAGGAATCCCAGGCCGAGGAGCCGTCCGCGGGGGACCTGGTGGGCCTGGCCAACCGCCATGGCGCCGGGCGTTGCGTGATCACGCTGGACCCGCGCCAGCCCGGGCAGCAGCCCTACCAGGGCATCGTGGGGCTGGCCGACGCCGAGGGGCGTTCGCTGCACGATCTGTCGGCGGTGCTGCGCCAGTACCTGGATCAGTCGGAGCAGATTCCGTCCTGGCTGATGCTGGCCGCCGACGAGCGGGCGGCCTGCGGGCTGCTGGTGCAGCGCATGCCCGGCGCGGGCGGCACGGCGGGCTCCGACGCCGCCCGGGCCGACGAGGATTTTTCTCGCGCGGTGCACCTGGCATCCACCCTGCAGCGCGCCGAGTTGCTGGAGCTGGAGCCCCAGGAACTGCTGCGTCGCCTGTTCTGGGAAGAAGGCGCGCGGGTGTTCGAGCCCCTGCGTCCGCGGTTTCACTGCACCTGTTCCAAGCAGCGCGTGGCGCAGATGCTGCGCATGCTGGGTCGCGAGGAGGTGGAATCGGTGCTGGCCGAGCGGGGCCAGGTCGACGTGACCTGCGAGTTCTGCGGGGCGGGCTACGCCTTCGACCTGGTGGACGCGGCGCAGTTGTTCCACGCCGGGGTGGACCAGCCGCCGGGCCCGGCGCAGCCGCAGTAGCGGCGGGCGGCCATGCCCCGGGGGCGCGCCCCCGGGCGCCCGGGCTTCAGCGCCGCGCCGCGCGTGCCGGCGCCGAGGGCGCCGCCACCGGCGGCAGCGGGCTGGAGGCGGGCAGCACCTGCACGAAGACCTCGTCGGGCTCCATCATGCCCATTTCGCTGCGCGCGTTGCCCTGCACCGCCTGCGCGCCCGAGCGCAGGTCGCGCGCGCGCGCGGACAGCGCCTCGTTGTCCTCGCGCGCGCGTTCGTTGGCCTGCAATTGCGCGCGCAGCTGATCGCGCAGGCGGTGCACGGCCGGCCAGCCGCGCTCACCCAGCCACAGCGGCCACTGCATCAGTGCCAGCGCCGCCAGCAGTACCAAGGTGACCCAGCGAAGACGGCGCATCGGACATCGGGCCCTCGCGGGGCCGGCTCGGGTGGAGGCCTGTGCTCAGCGCAGGTTGTAGAAGGTGGCCCGGCCGCTGAAGCGCGCCACGTCGCCCAGGTTTTCCTCGATGCGCAGCAGCTGGTTGTACTTGGCGATGCGGTCCGAGCGCGACAGCGAACCGGTCTTGATCTGGCCGGCGTTGGTGGCCACCGCGATGTCGGCGATGGTGGTGTCCTCGGTCTCGCCGGAGCGGTGCGACACGACGGCCGTGTAGCCCGCCCGCTTGGCCATCTCGATGGCGGCGAAGGTCTCGGTCAGGGTGCCGATCTGGTTGACCTTGATGAGAATGGAGTTGCCCACGCCCTCGTCGATGCCGCGGCGCAGGATCTCGGTGTTGGTGACGAAAATATCGTCGCCCACCAGTTGCACCTTGCGGCCGAGCCGGGCGGTGAGCTGCTTCCAGCCCTCCCAGTCCTGCTCGGCCAGGCCGTCCTCGATGGACACGATGGGGTACTTGCCCAGCCAGGACTCGTACAGGGCGATCATTTCCTCGGAGCTCAGCACCTGGCCTTCGCCTTCGAGGTGGTACTTGCCGTCGCGGTAGAACTCGCTGGAGGCGGGGTCCAGCGCGATGGCGATCTGCTCGCCGGGCTTGTAGCCGGCCTTCTCGATGGCCTCGACCACCAGTTGCAGCGCCGCCTCGT
>JAKBBK010000077.1 GCA_021808525.1 Pseudomonadota bacterium | reverse complement strand
GCAGCGCGGGCGGGGTGGTCAAGGCGGTGCTGGTCAAGCTGGGGGACAAGGTCAGCGAGGGCACGCCGCTGCTGGAGCTGGAGGCGCAGGCTGAGGCGCCCGCCGAGGCCTCGGCGGCGCCGGCTGCTCCGGCTCCCGCGGCTCCCGCCGCTCCCGCGGCTCCCGCCGCTCCCGCGGCTCCCGCCGCTCCCGCGGCTCCCGCGGCCTCGGCCGCGCCCGTTGCCGCACCCGCCGCGACGGGCAGCTACTCCGGCGCCGTGGACCATGAATGCGACGTGCTGGTGCTGGGCGCGGGCCCCGGCGGCTATTCAGCGGCCTTCCGTGCCGCCGATCTGGGCCTGAAGGTCGTGCTCGTGGAACGCTACGCGACCCTGGGCGGCGTGTGCCTGAACGTGGGGTGCATTCCCAGCAAGGCGCTGTTGCACGTCGCCTCGGTGGTCGACGAGGCGGCGCACCTGGCGGCCGTGGGCATCGAGTTCGGGGCCCCCAAGGTGGACCGCAAGATGCTGGCGGCGCACAAGGACAAGGTGGTGGGCAAGCTCACCGGCGGCCTCGCCGGCATGGCCAAGGCGCGCAAGGTCACGGTGGTGCGCGGCAACGCCTCCTTCCTGGACCCGCAGCACGTGGAGGTGCAGGCGACCCAGGGCAGTGGGCGCGAGGCCGCGGGCCCGGTGCAGCGGGTGCGCTTTCGCCGCGCCATCATCGCCGCGGGCAGCCAGGCCGTGCACCTTCCCTTCCTGCCCCAGGATCCGCGGGTGGTCGACTCCACCGGCGCCCTGGCGCTGGGCGTGGAGCCGCGCAACATGCTGATCGTCGGCGGCGGCATCATCGGCCTGGAGATGGGCACGGTGTACTCCACGCTGGGCGCGCGCCTGGACGTGGTCGAGATGCTCGACGGACTCATGCCCGGCGCCGACCGCGACCTGGTGAAGGTCTGGCAGAAGCTCAACGCCCGGCGCTTCGATCGCATCATGCTCAAGACCCGCACCGTCGACGCGCAGGCGCGCGACGACGGCATCTGGGTGCGCTTCGAAGGCGAAGGCGCGCCGGCCGATCCCCAGCGCTACGACCTGGTGCTGCAGGCGGTCGGGCGTTCGCCCAACGGCAAGCGCATCGGCGCCGAGCGTGCGGGCGTGGCGGTGGACGAGCGCGGGTTCATCCGCGTGGACGCACAGATGCGCAGCAACGTGCCCCATATCCACGCCATCGGCGATATCGTCGGCCAGCCCATGCTGGCGCACAAGGCGGTGCACGAGGGCCATGTGGCGGCCGAGGTCTGCGCAGGCGAGCTGCGCGGCGACGAGGCGCTGGCGCGCAGCGCCTTCGACGCGCGGGTGATTCCCTCGGTAGCCTACACGGATCCGGAAATCGCCTGGGTGGGCCTGGGCGAGGACGAGGCGCGGGCCAAGGGCATCGCGGTGACCAAGGGCCTGTTCCCCTGGGCCGCCTCCGGGCGGGCCATCGCCAATGGGCGTGACGAGGGTTTCACCAAGCTGCTGTTCGACGCGCAGACCCATCGCATCGTCGGAGGCGGCATCGTCGGCACCCATGCCGGGGACCTGATCGGCGAGATCGCGCTGGCCATCGAGATGGGCGCGGATGCGGTGGACATCGGTCGCACCATCCACCCGCATCCCACGCTGGGTGAATCCATCGGCATGGCCGCCGAGGTGGCCGAGGGCAGTTGCACCGACCTGCCTCCGGCGCGGCGCTAGGGGTATCGGGCAGGCTCGAGGCGCGCAGGCGCCTCGAGCCGGTTCCGGCGTGCCGGCCATGGCGGCGAGGTGGCAGGCAGGCCTCCTGCCGGTGCGCCTCGGCCGCGCGGCCGGATGCACGCCGGGCCGGATCGCCGGTTCAGGGGCGCGAGACTTCCGCGGAGGCGGGCTTGGGCAGCACGGCGCCGGCCATCAACGCGGCCGTGGCCGGCGAGGCGCCGTCAGGCACCGCGTTGGAAATCAGCATCGTGGCCGGGGGCAGGGGCTTGTCCCCGCCGTTCGGCTGCTCGTGCAAGGACGCGGCCTGGGCCGAGGGCAGCAGCGGGTCCGCGGCGCGTGTGATCAGGCGACGCGCACCGTCGAAGCGCCGGGCCCAGTAGGGGCTGTCCAGGTTGGCGATCTGCACCTTCTCGCCCGGCCGGGGCGCGTGCACGAACTGGCCGTTGCCGATGTAGATGCCCACATGGGAGAAGGCGCGGCGCAGGGTGTTGAAGAACACCAGGTCACCCGGGCGCAATTCGTTCTCGGCCACCTTCTCGCCTTCACGGCTTTGTTCGGCGGCGTTGTGCGGCAGCACCAGGCCCAGGGTCTCCTGGTAGACCCTGCGCACCAGGCCGGAGCAGTCGAATCCCCGTGCCGCGTGGTCGCCGCCGTACCTGTAGCGCACGCCCAGGAAACTCAGGGTGTTGATCACCAGCTGCGACGTGCGCGACGACACTTCGTGCACCACGTGCTGCTGGTGCCACCAGCTCCGTACTTCGCTGCCCGGGCCGCTGACCTCGACCATCGCCTCGGCCGGGGGATTCGGATGTTCCTGGGCGCGGGCGATGATGCGTGACAAACCGGCCTCGCTCCCGGCATCGGCCGCGGAGGCCGCGGCGTCCGGCGCGGGCGCGCCCCACGCCGTCGATGCGCAGCAGGCCGCGAGCACGGCCATGCCCGCCAGGGTGCGGCGCAGGACAGGCAGGCGTGGGGCCTTGCGGCGTGAGGCGAACCGGCGCATGAAGGGTCGGACGGGACTGCGGGACGATGGGGGGGTACGACGGACCCCGGTCGCGCGACGAGCTCGCAGGGCGAACCGGGGGTTTCTACCAGTGCTCGAATGTAACGGCGCCCAGGGCCCTGCGTCAACCATTCCCGAGCAGCCTGCTCGGGGCACTGCTAGGCTCTGCGGGGTGCATTTCCCCAGGAGAAAACGCATGTTTCGTGCATGGTTGCTCGACAAGCCCGACGGAGTCTTCCAGGCGAGCCTGCAGGAGCTCGACGAGTCCCGACTGCCGGCGGCGGAGGTGCTGGTGCAGGTGCTGCACTCCACCCTCAACTACAAGGATGCGCTGGCCCTGACCGACCGCGCGCCGGTGGTGCGCAGGTGGCCGATGGTGCCGGGAATCGACGGGGCCGGGGTCGTGCTGGAAAGCCGGCATCCGGCCTGGAAGCCCGGCGACCGCTGGATTCTCAACGGCTGGGGCGTCGGCGAGACCCATTGGGGCTGCCTGGCCGAGCGCGCGAGCCTGCAGGGCGACTGGCTGGTTCCGCTTCCGGCGCGTTTCGACACGCGTCAGGCCATGATCCTGGGCACCGCCGGCTACACCGCGATGCTGTGCGTGCAGGCCATCGCCGCGCGCGGGCTGCGACCGCAGGATGGAGAGGTTCTGGTCACCGGAGCCACCGGCGGTGTCGGCAGCGTCGCCGTGGCCCTGCTGGCCCGACGCGGCTGGAAGGTCGCGGCCTTGACCGGCAAGGCCTCCCAGGAGGGCTACCTGCGCGCGCTGGGCGCCGCCGAGGTGCTGGAACGGGAGGCCTACGCGCGGCCCGGCAAGCCCTTGCAGAAGGAGCGCTGGGCCGCGGTCGTGGACACCGCCGGCAGCCACATCCTGGCCAACGCCTGCGCGCAGATGCGCTGGGGCGGCGTGGTCGCCGCCTGCGGGCTGGCCCAGGGCATGGATTTTCCCGCGTCGGTGGCGCCCTTCATCCTGCGCAACGTGACCCTGGCCGGAATCGACAGCGTGATGCAGCCGGCGGGCCCCCGTCGCGCCGCGTGGCAGGCGCTGGCCGAGGAAATCCAGGGCCCGCAGCTCGAGGCGATGGCGCGCGAGCTGCGCCTGGAGGATGTGCGCGAGGCGGCGCAGGCCCTCATGGACGGGCAGGCGTCGGGGCGGGCCGTGGTGGCCCTGTAGCCAGGGGGCCGGTGCCGGGCGACGCCTTCGCCAGGCCGGTCCGGGGGCGGGCCGGCCGGTCAGGGTCCTGTCAGGTGGGGTGTCTACGGTGAGGCGAGCGGCCGGGCGCAGAACCGGCGTCGGGGCGAGCCCGCCCCTTGCGAGGAGACAGCCATGGCGGACTACAGCGAATATCACCGGCGCTCGGTCGAGCAGCCGCAGGAGTTCTGGGCCGAGAAGGCAGCCTTGATCGATTGGCACCGGCCTTTCGATCAGGTGCTGGACGCCGGCCGCAAGCCCTTCGCGGCGTGGTTCGCGGGGGGAAGGACCAACCTGTGCCACAACGCGGTGGACCGCCATCTCGCCCAGCGTGGCGCGCAGCCGGCGCTGGTGTGGGAGTCCACCGAGGTGGAGCGCAGTCGCAGCTACAGCTACGCCGAACTGCACCGGGAGGTGCAGGGCATGGCGGCGATCCTGCTGCGCCACGGCGTGGGCCAGGGTGACCGGGTGCTGATCTACATGCCCATGATTCCCGAGGCGGTGTTCGCCATGCTCGCCTGCGTGCGCATCGGGGCCATCCACTCGGTGGTGTTCGGCGGCTTCGCCGCGCTGAGCCTGGCCACGCGCATCGACGATGCGGCGCCGAAGATGGTGATCAGCAGCGATGCCGGCTCGCGCGCCGGGCGCGTGGTGCCCTACAAGCCGCTGCTCGACGAGGCCATCGAGCGCGCCAACCACAAGCCCCGGCATGTGCTCATGGTCGACCGCGGCCTGCAGGCCTTCACGCCCCTGCCCGGGCGCGACCTCGACTATGCCGCCGAGCGCGACGCGGTGGGCGGGCGCGAGGTGCCCTGCACCTGGGTGGAGTCGACCCACCCCAGCTATATCCTCTACACCTCCGGAACGACCGGGCGGCCCAAGGGGGTGCAGCGCGACACCGGAGGCTACGCGGTAGCGCTGGCCACGTCGATGCGGGACATTTTCTGCGGCAGCCCCGGGGGTACCTATTTCTGCACCAGCGACATCGGCTGGGTGGTGGGCCACAGCTACATCGTGTACGGGCCCCTGATCCACGGCATGACCACGGTGTTGTACGAGGGCACGCCGGTGCGCCCGGACGCCGGCATCCTGTGGCGCCTGGCCGAGAAGCACCGCGCGCAGGTCATGTTCTCCTCGCCCACCGCGGTGCGGGTCCTGAAGAAATTCGACACCGCCTTCATGCGCGAGCGCGACCTGTCCGCGCTGGAGCGCCTGTTCCTGGCCGGCGAGCCGCTGGACGAGCCCACGGCGAGCTGGATCGCCGAGGCCCTGGGCAAGCCGGTGGTGGACAACTACTGGCAGACCGAGACGGGCTGGCCGATCCTGGGCATTCCCGCCGGCGTGCAGGCCCTGGAGCCCAAGCCCGGCTCGCCCGGCGTGGCCATGCCCGGCTACAAGGTGGGCATCCTCGACGAGCTCAGCGGCGAGCCGGTGCCGCCCGGCAACAAGGGCGTGCTGGCCATCGAGTGGCCGCTGCCGCCCGGTTGCATGCAGACGGTGTGGGGCGACGACAAGCGTTTCGTCGACACCTACTGGTCCACCTTCGCGACGCGCCAGGTGTATTCCACCTTCGACTGGGGCGTGGCCGACGAGCGGGGCTACGTGACCATCCTCGGGCGCACCGACGACGTGATCAACGTGGCCGGGCACAGGCTGGGCACCCGCGAGATCGAGGAAAGCATCTCCAGCCACGCCGCGGTGGCCGAGGTGGCGGTGGTCGGCGCGGCCGACGAACTCAAGGGGCAGCAGGCCGTGGCCTTCGTGGTGCCGCGTGACGCGACGCGTGCGGCCAGCGCCGAGGCCCGCGCCGAGCTGGCCGCGCAGATCATGCAGACGGTGCAGGTGCAGCTGGGAGCCGTGGCGCGACCGGCACGGGTGCTGTTCGTGTCCATGCTGCCCAAGACCCGCTCGGGCAAGCTGCTGCGTCGCTCCATCCAGGCGCTGTGCGAGCAGCGCGCGCCGGGGGATCTCACCACCCTGGAAGATCCCACGGCGCTGGAGCAGATCCGCGGCGCCCTGGCCGGTCAGCCCTAGAGCCCTAGAGCCCTGGCGGACTGGGTAGGGGCGCAGGCTCCCCGACGCGCGCGCGCCCCGCGCACGCGTCGGGCGCGTCGCGTTTTTGATGTACAGCAGCCAGCCGGCGCGATCGCGTGGCGCGCCGGGTGCCTGTGCGCCAAGCCCTGGTGCAGAATCGGACGCAATCATCCGCCCCAGGCCCGTCATGCCGATCCTGCATCCCCGCGACCCCTCCGGCATTTCAACAGCCAGCTAGGGAAAGCACTATGCGTCGGGGCTGGACGAGCACGCAGGCTCACCTACAATTCATAAGCACTTGCTTATACTAAAATCTTATTAAACAGTGATGTCCGCCCCGGCTCCCTCTCCCCAGCTGCTCGGAGACGACTCCGACGCGCAGGCCGCCGAACGGGTGTTCGATTCCGCGGCGGAACTCTTCGGCGTGCTGGCCACGCCGCTGCGCCTGCGCATCCTGAACGCGATCTGCACCCACGAGAAAAGCGTGGGCGACATCATGGAGGCGGTGGAGTCCACGCAGCCCAACGTATCCCAGCACCTGAAGGTGCTGTACCAGGCAGGGATCGTGGCCAAGCGCCGCGTGGGCAATCAGATTCATTACCGGGTGCAGAGCGAGAAGGCGGTTCAGCTGTGCCGCACCGTGTGCACCCAGATCGCGATCGAACTGGACGACCCGGATTCGGTTTCGCAATCCGAGCGCCTGGCCCGGCGCACCTAGGTACCTACAGCCAACCAGCGAGTACGAGGATGAGTGACTACAGCAACAAGCTAGGCCGGCTGCGTCCCGCGCCGGAGAATTTCCTGAGCGCCGAGCAGATCCGCCAGGTGCAGTCGGGCCGGCGCGACTTCCTGCGCCGTGCCTTCGCCGGCGCCAGCGCGGCGATGGTCGCCTCGGGCGCGGCCACGGCCTATGCCGAGGATGCTTCGGACAAGGGATCCAAACTGATCCTGGACAAGCCGGAGTGGGGTACCACGCTGGGACGCCCGGTGGACGAGCCGCCCTACGGCATGCCCTCCAAGTACGAATCCCACCTGGTGCGGCGCATCAGCCCGGGGCTGTCGGCGGTCAACCAGGCCAACGTGGCCTTCGCTCCGCTGCAGGGCATGTTCGGCATCATCACCCCCTCGGGCCTGCACTTCAATCGCTCGCACCAGGGCTGGTACGAGATCGACCCCTCGCAGCACCGCCTGATGGTGATGGGCGAGGAGGGGCTGGTGCGCAACCCGAAGGTCTACACCGTCGGCGACATCATGCGCATGCAGCCGGTGTCGCGCATCCACTTCATCGAGTGCGGTGCGAACTCGGCGATGGAGTGGGGCAATGTGGCCGTGCCCACCGTGCAGTACACCCACGGCATGGTGTCGTGCAGCGAATGGACCGGCGTGCCGCTGATCAAGCTGCTGGAGGATTGCGGCGCCAACCTCAAGGGCGTGCGCTTCGTGCTCGCCGAGGGTGCAGACGGCTCGCACGAGACCCGCACCATTCCCATGTCCCTGGTGTTGTCGGGCGAGGTCCTGGTGGCCTACGGCCAGAACGGCGAGATGCTGCGCCCGGAGAACGGTTACCCGCTGCGCCTGGTGGTTCCGGGGGTCGAGGGCGTTTCCAACATCAAGTACCTGCGGCGCATCAAGCTGGGCACCGAGCCCTTCGCGGCCAAGGACGAGGTGCTGGGTTACGTCGACCTCATGCCCGACGGCAAGTTCCGCCAGTACACCTCCTTGATGGAGTGCAAGTCCGTGATCACCTCGCCTTCCGGCGGCCAGGTGCTGATGGACAAGGGCCTGTACAACGTGAGCGGCATCGCCTGGTCGGGGCGCGGGCGCATCAAGCGGGTCGACGTGTCCTTCGACGGCGGCGTGAACTGGCATCCGGCGCGCCTGGAGGGACCGGTGCAGAACAAGGCGCTGACCCGCTTCAACATCCCCTGGGTGTGGAACGGCGGCAGCGCCTTCCTGCAAAGCCGCGCGGTCGACGAGACCGGCTACGTGCAGCCGACCTACGAGCAACTGCGCAAGGTGCGCGGCACGCGCTCGGTCTACCACAACAACGCGATTCAAACCTGGCAAGTCGAGGCAACTGGAGATGTGCGCAATGTTCAACTCGCCCATTCGTAAAGCAGCGCTCGCGGCCGCGCTGGTCGCAGCGGTCCCGGCTGCGTGGGCAGCCAATCCCGGGGCTTCGCTGGGACGTGCCGCCACGCCGGCGGAGATCCACGCCTGGAACATCGACGTGCGCCCGGATTTCAAGGGCCTGCCCGACGGCAAGGGCACGGTCGCCGAAGGCACCAAGCTGTGGGAGGCCAAGTGCGCTTCCTGCCACGGCGACTTCGCCGACTCCAACGCCGTGTTCCCGCCGCTGGTGGGAGCCTTCCAGGCCACGAAGGAGGAGATGAAGACCGGCTGGGTGTCCAAGCTGGCCAATCCCTCGGAGGGCATCGGAACCTCGCTGGAGCGCCTGTCCACGCTGTCGACCCTGTTCGACTACATTCATCGCGCCATGCCGTGGACCGCGCCGGACACGCTGAGCTGGGACGAGACCTACTCGCTGGTCGACTACCTGCTGAACCTGGCCAACATCGTTCCGGCCAACTTCGTGCTGACCCGCCAGAACGTGCAGCAGGTGCAGGATGAATTGCCCAACCGCAACGGCATGACCTGGAACCACGGCATGTGGCCGGGGGGCAAGGTGGTACTGGCCTCGGGTAAGGTGCTGGGTAACGGGGGTATCCCGGATGTTCACGCGGTCGAGTGCATGAAAAACTGCGCTCCCAGGCCCGTGGTGGCGAGTTCGATCCCCGACTACGCGATGAATACCTGGGGCAACCTGCAGGATCAGTATCGCCAGTGGGGCCCCATCCGTGGCCAGGTGACGCTCAGCAAGGCCGAGCTCGAGAAAGCCGCCGCGGCCAAGCAGGCCGCGGCTTCCGACCCGAACGCCAAGGTCGTCGCGCTGCTCAAGGAGCATGGCTGCATCGCTTGTCACGCCATGGGAACGAACAAGGTCGTGGGCCCCGGCTATGCGGAGGTGGCGAAGAAATACGCGGGCAAGCAGACGGAGGTGGCAGAATTGACCCAGCGCATCATCAAGGGCGGTTCCGGCACATGGGGGAGTATTCCGATGCCCCCGCAAGGTATCAGCGAGGGTGATGCGAAGATGATCGCGGCCTGGCTGGTGGATGGAGCAAAGCAGTAGTTCAGTCGTTGCATCGGTTCGCGCTGCTGAACTCGCGGGCGCGCACATCACTCAATGTCTCAGTGAGGAGTTTTTGCAAATGAATCAGTCTCGTCGTCAGGTCATGCAGCTCGGTGCTGGTGCGACCGTCGCCGGCCTGGCCGCCACGGCCGGCCTTGTGCCCTCGGTAGCGCAGGCCGCCGATGCCCCGGGCTGGAACGCCCAGGAGTTCTCGGTGAAGTCGCTGGACGAAGTGGCCAAGGCCATGGGCGCGACCGCGACCCCGAGCACCGAGGTGTCGATCATCGGTCCGGACATCGCCGAGAACGGCGCGGTGGTGCCGGTGGGCATCAAGTCCACCGCCGCCGGCGTGACCATGCTGGGCATCGTCGTGGAGAAGAACCCCAACGCGCTGGCGGCCACCTTCCACCTGAAGAACGGCGCGGTGCCCAGCGTGGCCACCCGCATCAAGATGGCGCAGACCTCGGACGTCTACGCCGTCGCCAAGGTGGGCGACAAGCTGCTGTACAGCAAGAAGGAAATCAAGGTCACGCTGGGCGGTTGCGGCGGCTGAGCCCGCCCGCGCGCCGAGCCCCCGATTTCCATCGAACATTCACCGGAGTTTGAAATGCCCAACATGATGCGCATGCGCGCCAGCCTCGACGGCGACACCGTCGTCGTCCGCGTGCTGATGACCCACCCCGAGGACACCGGCCTGCTGAAGGGCCCGGATGGCAAGATCATCCCCGCCCACTTCATCCAGACCGTGGTGTGCAAGCATGGCGACACCGAGGTGCTGCACTGCGACTGGGGAATCGCCGTGTCCAAGAACCCGTTCCTGGAGTTCAGCTTCAAGGGCGGCAAGTCCGGAGACACCGTCTCCGTGACCTGGCTGGACAACAAGGGCGAGACGCAGACCGGTAGCACCACGGTTTCGTGATCGCCTCCGGGGGGGCTGCCCGGAAGGCCCCCCTGAGTTCCATGCAGCACGAACCGTTCGCGAGGAGACCATGAAACAGCGACTATCCAGCAAGAAGAAGGCCGCGCTGGCCGCAATCACGATGCCCGTCCTGATGCTGATGGCCGGCAACGCCACGCAGGCACAGGCCGATTCGGTCACGCAGGAAGGCAACGCCTACCTGCAGATGATGAACGAGATGGGCGGCAACCCCGCCGACTTCAACATCGACGACGGCAAGAAGCTCTGGTCCGAGAAGGCGGGCCCGAAGCATGCCTCGCTGGAACAGTGCGACCTGGGCCTGGGCCCGGGCGTGGTCAAGGGCGCCTATGCCCAGCTGCCTCGCTACTTCGCCGACACGGGCAGGGTGCAGGACCTGGAGTCGCGTCTCGTGACCTGCATGGAAACCCTGCAGGGCCTGACGCCCATGCAGGCCGACAAGGACCACTTCGCCAAGGAAGGCGGCAACGCCTCGCCGCTGGAGAACATCGCGATGTACGTCGCGCATGAATCCGACGGCATGAAGATCGCGATCCCGCAGGGCACCCCCCAGGAGCTCCAGGCCTACGAGAACGGCAAGAAGCTGTTCTTCTACCGCGCGGGGCCCTTCAGCTTTTCCTGCGCCGCCTGCCACTCCGAAAGCGGCAAGCGCATCAAGATCTCCGCGCTTCCCAATCTGACCAACTCCGAGGCGGCGGGCTCCTACGCCACCTGGCCGGCGTATCCGAACTCGCAGGGCGTGGCGCGCACCCTGGAATGGCGCATGCTGGCCTGCGAGCGCCAGCAACGCTGGCCGGCGCCGAAGTTCACTTCCCACGCGGTCATCGACCTGATCGAGTACATGGGCGTGAATTCCAACGGAGCCACGCTGCACACGCCGACCTTCAAGCGCTGAGCCAGGAGACGACATGAACAAACTAGCACTCATTGTGTCGGCAGCGCTGGGGGCCGCCGTGCTGGCGGGCTGCGCCGGCGCCAAGCAGGAGGCCGCCGGCCCCGGCGGCAACCCCTTCGCCACCGCGTCCTTCCAGGACATTCTCAAGCACGATTTCGCCGACAAGGGCCAGGCCAAGGTCTCGCGCCTGCAGCAGACCCAGTCGCAGTACGAATGCTCCAAGTACGCCTACCTCGGGCAGCCGATGCCCGAGGGCGTGGCCAAGCAGATCGAGTCCAAGGCCCAGGCGGGGGTGGTGTACCCGGCCGACGGCAAGTACCTGGGCGACTGGAAGGAAGGTCTGAAGATCGCCGAGGACGGCAAGGGCATGCAGTGGAGCGACAAGCCGGGGAGCCCCAACGGCGGCAACTGCCTGGCCTGCCACAAGATGATCGCCAACGATCCGTCGCAGGGCAACATCGGCCCCGAGCTGTACCACTACGCGAAGTTGCGCGGCGACGGCGAGGCGATCCTGAAGTACACCTGGGCGCGCATCTACAACTCCGAGGCCTTCAACGCCTGCAGCTACATGCCGCCCTTCGGAGCGCACAAGATCCTGACCGAACAGCAGATGAAGGACGTGATGGCCCTGCTGATGGATCCGAACTCTCCGGTCAACAAGTAGGTTTTTCCAGATCCGGCGCCGCCTCGCGCGGCCCGGTCGTGCCGCGCTGCCCGCCACGCTGCATCGGCGGGCATTTTTACGTCGAGGATCCGTCATCATGAGCATTACCCGCCGCGAATTCCTGAGCGTGCTGGCCGCGGCCGGCGCCAGCGGTTTTCCCCTGATGCGCGAGGCCAGCGC
>JAKBBK010000014.1 GCA_021808525.1 Pseudomonadota bacterium | reverse complement strand
CATGCCCTGCCAGGGGCGGCCGGCTTGCAGGTGGCGCCACATGTCCTCGTAGGCCTGCACGGGCATGTCGGGGTGCCGGACGATGTTGTGGGCCGAACCCATCAACTCTTCATGCGTGAAGCCGCTGATGTCGAGAAAGGGGCGGTTCACGTAGGTGAGCCGCCCCTTCAGATCCGTCTTGGAGACGATGTACTCACCATCGCGCAGCTGACGTTCGATTTGTGTGACGGGTTGGTTATTGCGCATGAACCATCTCCCCCCTGTATTTTCGTGCGTCGCAGCTTGATAAAACGATGCGATCAAAAGCAAATTATCACATGAGCCAAATTCGGAGAAGCGCGGCACGAGCTCGGGGCACAGCCAGTTGCAGCGCGGCGACTCCCGGGCGCTGCAAGGGATCGTGCAAAAGATCAAGGAATTCCGTGGCGCTTGGTGTTGGCATGGCGTCCAGTCCCTCAGGGAAGGAGATGCGACCATGCGAAATCAATTGCGGGAACGGGTGGCGATATCGGGTGTCGGCTGCTCGCGATTCGGCGACCTGCTCGCCACGCCCGAGCTTCAGGGAATGAGCATCCAGGAATTGACAGCGCGCGCCGTCCGGGACGCGCTGGACGACGCCGGGATGAGTGGACAGGACGTGGACGCGGTGTTCGCCGGCAACGCCATGACCCACAGTTCGCAACTGCCGGGAACCTACAGCCAGCTGTCCAAATGGACCGGCACCCAGTTCAAGGCCGGAGTGCATTTCGAGGCGCAATGCTCCACGACCAACGTGGGAGCCGCGATGGCGGCCATGGCCATCGCCGCGGGGGTCTACGACACGGTTCTGGTCTACGGCCTGGAGACCACGCGCACCAAGGTGCGGGGCTTCAGTCCCTACGAGCGCGAGCCCATTTCCCACCAGCAGACCTGGCTCTGGACGGACATGGCGGTCAACCAGGCCTACGGCGTGCCCCAGGGCTACGACATCTTCTCGACCTACAACGGTCTGGTCGCGCTGGGCTACTGCCGCAAGTACGGGATGTCCATCGAGGATTTCGATCGCGGCATGTACGAGCTCTGTCGCACGCGGCGCCTGCACGGCTCGATGAACCCGAAGGCCAACATCCAGGAGCGCCTCGAGGATCGCGCGGCCCGCGAAGGTTTCTCCGATCCCTACGCGTACTGGCAGTCGGCGGTCCACAACCCCTTCGTGGCCTGGCCCTCGCGCCTGCTCAGCCTGGTGACCACGGCCGACGGTGCCTCGGCCATGGTGCTCACGCGGGCCGACCTCGCCAAGGCAGCGGGCTCGGCCGCGGTGGAGCTCAAGGGATTCGGCATCAGCTACAGCGACCTGCCCTGGTACGGCGAGGACCCCACCTACTGGGAATTCGACAAGCGAGCTACCGATGCGGCCTTCGCCATGGCCGGCATCCGCGCCGCCGACATCGATTACCTGCACACCCACGACTGCTCGCACATCTCCAGCATCTGCACGGCGGAGATGATGGGCTACCTCGAACCCGGCAAGGGGCTCGCCGCCGCGCGCGACGGGCGCCTGCGCTTCGACGGTGACCGGCCCATGTCCACCCACGGGGGGCGCCATGCCTTCGGCCATGCCTGGGCCGCGAGCGCCGGCTCGGATACCTACGAGGCCGTGCTGCAGATGCGCGGCAAGGCGGGGGCACGACAGATTCCGAAGCCCCCCGTCACCAGCGTCATCCACACCCACGGCTACGCCATGATCGGCACCGTGATCGTTCTCGGGAGCATGTGACATGCCAGACCTTGCCCAAGCACCCGGCGCCATCCGCGCCTATTACGAAGGACTCGCCGCGGGCAGCTTTCTCGCCAGCGTGTGCAAGAGCTGTGGACGCCATACCTTTCCGCCAACCGGCTGCTGCGAGCATTGCGGCAGCTGGGAGGTCGAGCCCCGCAAGCTCAGCGGCCGCGCCACGCTGCTGTACGCGTCCCACAACATCACCCCGGCCTGCCACCCGCGCTTCGAATCCATCGCGCCCTACGTCTACGGACATCTGCGCCTGGAGGAGGGCCCGGTCGTGCAGGCGATCATCCTCGGCGTGCATGCGACGCCGCAGGAACTGCAGCGCCTGTTCGACCGAGGCCCGGTGCCGGCCAGCGCCGAGGTCCTGACCATGGACGACCTGCCGGTCCTGGCCTTCCGCGTCTCCGCGCCTCAGATCGCCGCCGTGTAGCCCAGGGAGAAGGACGCGATGTTGAAATTCCCCAGCCTGGGCTGCGCGAAGGAGGTGTCCAGGCTGAGGCTGCGCCCATGCCCGAGGCGCAGGCCCAGGCCCGCGCCCAGGCTCAGGGAGGTGGAATGCCCCCCGGGCTGCGCCGCCTGGAAGCTGGCCAGGCCGGGGATGTCGCTGCCGCCTGACACCGGGTCCGAGCGGTAGCGCAGGTTGCGGGTGAGCCCGGCGCACAGGGAAGCGGACCAGCGTGGGGTGATGCGGGCGTCCAGTCCCACGCCCAGCAGCGCGTCCAGGGCGTTTTGCTGCACCCCGTTGAAACGCAAGGGATAGGCCGCCCCGGTCTCCGTGTAGCCGTCGATGCCCAGCCGGGCCAGGCGCAGCCCGAGATATGGGGTCAGGCGCAGGCTCTGCAACACGGGCAGGGTGTAGGCGCCCATGAGTTGCAGGGCATCGCCTCGCGAGCCGGTCCGGCCCGATGCCGCTTCGGAGTAGGTGCTGCCGTAGCGGGCGATGTCCAGGGTCGACGCGTTCGCCGCCAGGGAGGCACTCAGCGCCAGGCCGCGGCCGTCCTCCCGCGCGTTCCAGGCGACCATGGCGCCGAGCATGGGCCGGCTTGCCCGCATGGACACGCCATCCAGGGCGGTGTGCCCGAGCGCGCGGTCGGCGAACAGGCCCAGGCGCCAATGCGGGTTCAGCCCGTATCCGAGCACCAGGGCCGCGTCGCGGCTCCAGCCGCCGGCCTCGCGCGAGGAGTTCAGGTCGAGGCCGGCGCACAGGCGATGCCTGCCGAAAGCGCTGCACCCGGAGCCCAGCCCGTTCGAAAGCCCCTGCATGCCCAGCGCGTCGATCGCCGACAGTCCGGCGGCGACCTGGTCGATGGAGGCCTGCGTCGAGCCCGGGTTGGGCGAGACGTTCAACTGCACCTGGCCGTTGGCATAGGAAATCGCGTATCCCAGCTGGCTGGGGGCCTGGCCGCTGAGTTGCACCGAGGACCAGTTCCCGCTCAGCGAGCCCGCGTCGAGCAGGGTGTAGTGGCCGATGACGTAGCTGCCCGAGTTCGGACGCAGGCTCAAGGTGCCCGCCAGATCGGCCTGGCCGCTGACGCTCAGAGGCGCGGTCGCGCCCGTGGTGATGGCCTCGGCCAGGTCCGCGCCCGATGCCTGGGTGTAGCTGGCGACCGTGAGCGGCTGCGTGCCCGCCGCCAGCTGGATCGTGCCGTTGTTCACCAGGCTGCTCGAGGAGGCCAGGCCGCCCGCGCCGGTGAACCCCAGGGTGGCGTTGGCATCGACCAGCGTGGGGCCGGTATAGAGCTGGGCGCTGTTGAACACGATGGATCCCCCGCCCACCGAGTCCTTGATTTCCACGCTGCCCGGGGTCGATGCATCGTAGAGCACGCTGGGAATGGTGATGGGCTCGCCGGCGGCATCCAGCACGAAGCCCTGGGGAATGGCCTGCATGTTTTCCAGCGCGAGGCCGCTGGACCTGTCCGTGATGACCTGCGTGGCCGATTGCAGGACCATGGTGTAGCCCACCGTGTCGGGCGCCTGGCCGAGGGCCGTGATCGTGCCCGCCATGATCAGCGAGTACGGGGTCTGGCTGCTGGAATCGATGACGGTGCCGTGGAGGGTGTACTTGAGGCTCGAGCCGCTGTAGGTGAAGGACAGGCTCTGGCTGGAATCCGGGCTCAGCGTGAACAGGGTCGGTCCGCTGGTATCGGGCGCGGCCAGCGAAAGGGTCAGGGGTTGCTGCGCCAGGCTGGCGGTTCCACTGGGGTAGGACAGGCTCAGGCTGCCCGCGGGGGTCCGGGGCTGGAACAGGCTGTCCTGGCCGTCCATGGCGGAGCTGTAGTCCCCGCTGGTCATGACGTTCTGGAAGCTGAAGAAGCTGGCCGTGCCCGTGTAGGCGCCGAGCGAAGAGCCATTGACCGTGGTGGTTCCCCGGGATGCGATGTTGAACATCATGTAGGACGAGGCGCTGGCATGGCAAGCCGGCGTGGCGCAGCCCAGAAGCACCGCGGCGATCGAGACGGGGAGGACTCCGAGGCGCAAGGTCATGGTCGGGCAGGGCGGTGGCGTATGCAGGGGCACTGGGCTTCGCTTGGCACTTTATGCAGCAACACGAAGGAAAAGTAGTGCGCCCACCCGAGATTCACGGGCCGCGAACGTTGCGCTCGCAAGGAACTATTCCCTGCCTCGGGCGCCCCGCTGCCCAGGGGGGGCGCAAGGTCCGGGTCCAAGAATTGATACGGCGTTGAGGCCTTCGAACCTAGGCTTGCACCAGGGATTGCGAAGGAGAAACCGTCATGGATCTTGGGTACCTGGGCATCGCCCTGGCCTGCTGGGCCGCCATGGTCTGGCTGGTGCGCGGCTGCGAGAAACTGCAGGGGGAGCGCTGACATGAGCCTGCTCTACGTCCTGGGCGGAATCATCACGCTGCTGCTGGTGATCTATCTCGGCTACGCGCTGGTGCGCGCGGAGGAATTCTGATGACTCCGGCGTTCTGGGCCCTCGCGACCGCGTTGTTCGTGGCCCTGGTGGTGGTCGGCAGGCCGTTGGGCCTGTACATGGCGGCCCTGGCCGAGGGACGCATGCCCCGGGCGCTGCTCGCGCTGGAGGCCCGGGTGCTGGGCCTGGCGGGCGCGCGGCCCGGGGAGGAAATGGGCTGGGGCGCCTACGCGCGCGCCCTGTTGCTGTTCAACTTCCTGGGCGTGCTGGCGCTGTATGCCCTGCAGCGCCTGCAGGGCCTGCTGCCTCTGGATTCGGGGCATTTCGGGGCCGTCAGTCCCGACTCCGCCTTCAACACCGCCATCAGTTTTGTCACCAACACCAACTGGCAGGGCTATGCGGGCGAGAGCACCATGGGCAACCTGGTGCAGATGGCGGGCCTGGCGGTGCAGAACTTCCTGTCGGCGGCCACCGGCATCGCGGTGGCCTTCGCCATGGTCCGCGGCTTCGCGCGCCGCGGTGCATCGACCATCGGCAATTTCTGGGTCGACCTGCACCGCATCACCAGCTACGTGCTGCTGCCCCTGTCCTTCGTGCTGGCGATCGTGCTGGTCAGCCAGGGGGTGCCGCAGACCCTGCACGCCGATCTCGTGGTGCAGCCGATCGCCACCCAGGGCGCGCGCCAGACCCTGCCGCTGGGCCCCGTGGCCTCGCAGGAGGCGATCAAGGAACTGGGGACCAACGGTGGGGGCTTCTACAACGCCAACTCGGCCCACCCCTACGAGAACCCCGACGCGCTGAGCAACGGGCTGGAGATCTTCGCGCTGCTGCTGATCTCGGTGGCGCTGACCTTCAGCTTCGGCCGCATGGTCGGCGACCGGCGCCAGGGCTGGGCGCTGCTGGTCGCGATGGGCCTGCTGCTCGGCGTGGCCATGGCGGCCGAGGCGCACTTCGAGCAGCAGGGCAATCCCGCCTTCACGGCGCTGCACGTCGACCAGCGGGCGGGCCCGCTGCAGTCGGGCGGCAACATGGAGGGCAAGGAAACCCGCTTCGGCATCGCCTCCACGGCGATATTCACCGCGGCGACCACCGGCACCTCGACCGGCGCCGTGGATTCGATGTTCGACTCCAACACCCCGCTGGGCGGCCTGGTGCCCATGCTGCTGATCCAGCTCGGCGAGGTCGCCCCCGGGGGCACCGGCACCGGCCTGTACGGCATGCTCATGGTGGCGCTGATGGCGGTGTTCGTGGGGGGGCTGATGATCGGCCGCACGCCCGAGTACCTGGGCAAGAAGATCGAATCCTTCGAGATGAAGATGGTCTCGATGGGCCTGCTGGTCTCGCCCCTGCTGGTGGTGCTGGGCACCGCGGTGGCCGCGGTCACCAGCGCCGGCCTCGCGGGCCTGGCCAACCCGGGAGCGCATGGCTTCTCGGAAATGCTCTATGCCTTCAGTTCGGCCTCGAACAACAACGGCAGCGCCTTCGCGGGGCTGAACGCCAACACCCCCTTCTACAACCTCGCGCTCGGTCTGGCCATGTGGTTCGGCCGCTTCGTGTCCATCGTCGCCGCGCTGGCCATCGCGGGCTCGCTGGCTTCCAAGAAGCGCCTGGCCGCGTCCAGCGGGACCATGCCCACGCATGGGGCCCTGTTCGTCAGCCTGCTCATCGGCACCGTGCTGCTGGTGGCCGCCTTGACCTTCCTTCCGGCGCTGGCCCTGGGGCCGATCGCCGAGCATCTGGCGCTGTGGGCCGGACATTGATGCGCGACGAGGAGTGATGATGAGTCGCAAAGCTCTTCCCCTGTTGGACTCCGCGCTGGTCGGACCCGCGGTGATCGAATCCTTCCGCAAGCTCGACCCGCGGGTGCAGTTCCGCAACCCGGTGATGTTCGTGGTCTACGTCGGCAGCCTGCTGACCACCGGGCTGTGGCTGCAGGCGCTGCGCGGCCACGGCGAGGCGCCCTCGGGCTTCATCCTGGCCGTCACGGTGTGGCTGTGGTTCACTGTCCTGTTCGCCAATTTCGCCGAGGCCCTGGCCGAAGGGCGCAGCAAGGCCCAGGCAGCCAGCCTGCGCGGCACCCGCAGCGCCACCAAGGCCAGGAAACTGGCCGAGCCCCGCTACGGCGCGCCGTGGACCCTGGTCGACGGCGCGGACCTGCGCAAGGATGACGTCGTGGTGGTCATGGCCCACGAGCTGATTCCCTGCGACGGCGAGGTCATCGAGGGCGCGGCCACCGTGGACGAGAGCGCGATCACCGGTGAATCGGCCCCCGTGATCCGCGAGTCGGGCGGCGATTTTTCTTCCGTGACCGGGGGCACCACGGTGCTGTCGGACTGGATGGTCGTGCGCTGCACCACCAACCCCGGGGATTCCTTCCTCGACCGCATGATCGCCCTGGTGGAGGGCGCCAAGCGCCGCAAGACCCCGAACGAGATCGCGCTGAGCATCCTGCTGATCGCGCTCACGCTGATCCTGCTGGCGGCCACCGTGACCCTGCTGCCGTATTCGATCTACGCGGTGCGTGCCACGGGTGCCGGACAGCCGGTGAGCATCACGGTGCTGGTGGCGCTGCTGGTGTGCCTGATCCCCACCACCATCGGCGCGCTGCTGTCGGCCATCGGCGTGGCGGGCATGAGCCGCATGCTGGGCGCCAACGTGGTGGCCACGTCGGGGCGGGCGGTCGAGGCCGCCGGCGACATCGACGTGCTGCTGCTGGACAAGACCGGCACCATCACCCTGGGCAACCGCCAGGCCAGTGCCTTCCTGCCCGTGGCCGGCGTGAGCGAGCGCGAACTGGCCGATGCCGCGCAGCTGGCCTCGCTGGCCGACGAGACCCCGGAGGGGCGCAGCATCGTGGTGCTGGCCAAGCAGCGCTTCAACCTGCGCGAGCGCGACCTGGAGTCGCTGCACGCCAGCTTCGTTCCCTTCTCGGCGCAGACCCGCATGAGCGGCGTGGACATCGCGGGCCGCCCGATCCGCAAGGGCGCGGCGCAGGAACTCGCCGCCTTCGTGGGCCAGCGCGGGGGACGGCTGCCGGAGGACCTCAAGGATCTGGTCGACGGCGTCTCGCGCCGCGGCAGCACCCCCCTGGTGGTGGCCGAGGACCTGCGCGTGCTCGGCGTGGTCGAGCTCAAGGACATCGTCAAGCATGGCATCAAGGAGCGCTTCGCCCAGTTGCGCCGCATGGGCATCCAGACCGTCATGATCACCGGGGACAACCGGCTCACCGCGGCGGCCATCGCCGCCGAGGCCGGCGTGGATGAATACCAGGCCGAGGCCACCCCGGAGACCAAGCTGGCGCTGATCCGCAGGTACCAGGCCGAGGGGCGCCTGGTGGCGATGACCGGCGACGGCACCAACGACGCACCGGCGCTGGCGCAGGCCGACGTGGCCGTGGCCATGAACAGCGGCACCCAGGCGGCACGCGAGGCCGGCAACATGGTCGACCTGGACTCCAACCCCACCAAGCTGATCGAAGTGGTGGAAATCGGCAAGCAGATGCTCATGACCCGCGGCGCGCTGAGCACCTTCAGCATCGCCAACGACCTGGCGAAATACTTCGCCATCATCCCGGCGATTTTCGTGGGCACCTATCCGCAGCTGCGGGCGCTCAACGTCATGCACCTGGCGACGCCGGATTCGGCGATTCTCTCGGCGGTGATTTTCAACGCCCTGATCATCGTGTTCCTGATCCCCCTGGCCTTGAAGGGCGTGAAATTCCGCCCCCTTCCGGCCGCCACGCTGTTGCGCAACAACCTGTTGATCTACGGACTCGGCGGGATCATCCTGCCCTTTTTCGGGATCAAGGCCATCGACCTCGTGCTGCAAGCCCTGCACCTGGCCTGAAGCGGAGACTTCCATGCTGCGAATGTTTCGTCCGGCCCTCGTGCTGTTCCTGGGCTTGAGCCTGCTGACCGGGCTGGCCTATCCCCTGCTGGTGGGCGTGGTCGCCCACGGGTTGTTCGCCTGGCAGGCCGAGGGTTCGGTGCTCATGCTGCGGGGGCGGCCCGTGGGCTCGGTGCTCATCGGGCAGTCCTTCAGCGCTCCGGAATACTTCTGGGGGCGTCCGTCGGCGACCTCGCCGCGGCCCTACGACGCCCTGGCCTCGGGCGGATCGAATCTCGGGCCCACGAACCCCGCCGAACTGGCGGCGGTCAGGGCCCGGGTAGCCGCGCTGCGCGCCGCCGACCCCGCCGAGGCCGACCAGCCCGTGCCGGTCGACCTGGTGACCGCGTCGGGCTCCGGGCTCGACCCCGACATCAGCCTGGCGGCCGCGCACTACCAGGTCGCGCGCGTGGCCCGTGCCCGCGGCATGCGCCCGCTCCAGCTGCGTCAGCTGCTCGGGCGCCTCGCGCACCGGCCGTGGCTGGGGCTGTTCGGCGAGCCTCGGGTGAATGTGCTGGAGCTCAACCTGGCCCTCGACGGCCTTCGCCCGACCCACCGGCGCTGAACTATGCTGAGGCCACAGCCCGCCGCGGCTTGACACGAGCGGTCCACGATGAGCGACGACCCACGCCCCGACCCGGATGCCTTGCTGCGCGAAGTCGAGCAGCAGGAGCGCGAGGCGCTGCGCGGCCGGCTGAAGATCTTTTTCGGCGCATCGCCCGGCGTTGGAAAGACCTTTGCCATGCTGGCCGCCGCGCAGCAACTGCGAGCCAAGGGCGTGGACGTGGTGTGCGGCGTGGTCGAGACCCACGGCCGCCAGGAGACCGGGCGCCTGCTCGAGGGCCTGGAGCTGCTGCCTCGCGCGCAGCTGCGGGCCGCCGGCCGCGAGGTGGAGGAATTCGACCTGGCCGCCGCGCTGCAGCGCCGCCCGGGGGTGTTGCTGGTCGACGAGCTGGCCCACAGCAATGCCGCCGGCAGCCGTCACCCCAAGCGCTGGCAGGACGTGGAAGAGCTGCTCGCCGCCGGCATCGAGGTGTACACCACCCTCAACGTGCAGCACCTGGACAGCGTCAGCCCCATCGTCGCCAGCATCGCCGAGGTGCCGGTGCGCGAGACCGTGCCCGACCGCCTGTTCCAGCAGGCCGACGACGTCGTGCTGGTGGACCTGCCGCCCGATGAACTGCTGCAACGCCTGCGCGACGGCAAGGTCTATGTGCCGGCGCAGGCGGCGCGCGCCTTGCGCAATTTCTTTCGCAAGGGCAATTTGCTGGCGCTGCGCCAGCTCGCACTGCGCCTGACCGCCGAGCGCGTCGACAGCCAGATGCGCAGCTACCGCAGCACCCAGGTGGGCGGTGCGGTGTGGAGCGCCTCCGAGGCGCTGCTGGTGTGCGTGGGGCCCGACAACGGCCCGGGCCTGGTGCGCGCCGCCGCGCGCCTGGCCGAGGCCCTGCACGCGCGCTGGCACGTGGTCTACGCCGAGACGCCGCCGCTGCAGCAGCTGGCGCAGGCGCGTCGGGGCGACATTCTCAAGCTGCTGCAGCTCGGGCGCGATCTTGGCGCCCATACCGCGGTGCTGGCCGGGCAGCAGGCCGCGGCCGAGGTGCTGGCCTACGCGCGAACCCACAATCTCAACCGGGTGATCATGGCGCGGCATCGCCGGCGCAGCGGGTGGCACGAGCTGCGGCACGGATCCTTCGCGCGAGCGCTGGGCAGGCTGGCGCCGGACCTGGACCTGGTTCTGCTGGCCCCCGAGTCCGACGCGCGCTCGAGCGCGCGGGGCACGGCCGGCGTGGCCGGCGCCGAGCGCGCCTCACGCCCCTGGCCCTGGCCGGACTATGCCTGGGCCCTGGCCGGCAGCGCCACCGTGACCCTGCTGGCCAGCCCCTTGCTGGGTTACTTCGACTTGTCGAACATGGTCATGCTGTTCCTGGCGGGGGTGGTGCTCACCGCCTGGCGCCTGGGGCGCGGGCCCGCGGTGCTGGCCGCCTTCGCCAACGTGCTGGCCTTCGATTTCTTCTACGTGCCGCCTCGCTACTCCTTCGGCGTCAGCGACG
Source organism: Pseudomonadota bacterium (assembly GCA_021808525.1). Classification (GTDB taxonomy): domain Bacteria; phylum Pseudomonadota; class Gammaproteobacteria; order Burkholderiales; family Burkholderiaceae_C; genus Thiomonas_A. Next base: position 39,048 of record JAKBBK010000014.1, on the reverse strand, counting down.
TGCAGTACCTGTTCACCTTCGGCGTCATGCTGGGAGTGGGGCTGCTCATCGGCCACCTCACCTCGGGACTGCGCTACCAGGTGCGGGTGGCCCAGTTGCGCGAAGGCCGCTCGCGCGACCTGTACGCGCTGTCGCGCGACCTCTCGGGCGCGCTCACGGTGGAGCAGGTGGCCGACCTCGGCCTGCAGCATGTGCGCAACGGATTCAGGGCGCGTGCCGCGCTGCTGCTGCTGGGCCGTGACGATGCCCTGCACCCGGTCGATTCGCCGGACCCCGGCGGTGCGCTCGAGCCCGTGGACATCGACCTGGCGCGCTGGTGCCTGGAACATGAGGAGGCCGCGGGGCTCGGCACCAACACCTTGCCCGCGCTGGGCCTGCTGTACCTGCCCTTGAAGGCGCCGATGCGTGTGCGCGGGGTGCTGGTGGTCGCCCCCGGCGCGCAGCGCAGTGTGGTGGTGCCCGAACAGCGCCGACTGCTCGACACCATCGCCTCGCAGATCGCGATTGCGCTCGAACGCCTGCATTTCGTCGAGGTGGCGCAGGAGACCCTGGTCGAGATGGAGGCCGAGCGCCTGCGCAACTCCGTGCTGGCGGCCCTGTCGCACGACCTGCGCACCCCCCTGACCTCGCTGATCGGCGCCGCCGACCTGCTGCGCATGCGCGCGGCCGGCGAGGCGCCGGCGCTGCAGGCGCAGGCGGCCTCCATCGGCAAGCAGTCGCGCCGCTTGGCCCGGATGGTCGAGGACATGCTGGAGATGGCGCGCCTGCAGGCCGGCCGGGTCACGCTGCGCAAGGACTGGCAGTCGGTGGAGGAACTGCTGGGCAGCGCGCTGCGCATGCTCGACGAGGAGCAGCTGGCGCAACACCCGCTGAGCGTGGACCTGCCGGCCGATCTGCCGCTGATCCAGGTCGATGCCGCCTTGCTGGAGCGGGTGTTGTTCAACCTTCTGGACAACGCGCTGAAGTACACCCCCGCGGGCACGCGCATCGGGGTCGACGCGCGTACCGAGGGCAGCTTGCTTCGTGTCACGGTCTGGGACGAGGGGCCAGGGCTGCCGCGGGGACGCGAGCAGGCGCTGTTCGACAAGTTCGCGCGCGGGCGGGCCGAGTCGACCGTGCCGGGGGTCGGTCTGGGCCTGGCCATCTGCCGCTCGGTGATCGAGGCGCATGGCGGCAGCATCCGCGCCTTCAACCGGCCGCGGGGCGGGGCTGCCTTCGGCTTCGATCTGCCGCTGCAGGCCGCGCCCGCGCTGGCCTCCGAGGCTCCCGAGGAATCCGAGCATGACCAGCCAGCCCCTGATCCTGCTGGTTGAGGACGAGGCCGAGATCCGGCGCTTCGTGCGCTCGGCGCTGGAAGCCGAGGGCTATCGCGTGCACGAGTCACAGCAGTGCGAGCGGGCGCTCATCGATGCCGCCTCGCGCCGGCCCGAGCTGGTGTTGCTGGACCTCGGCCTGCCCGATGCGGACGGCATGGTGTTCCTGCGCCGATTCCGTGCCTGGAGCCAGGCTCCGGTGATCGTGCTGTCGGCACGTAGCGATGAACCCGCGAAAGTCGGTGCGCTCGACCTGGGGGCCGACGACTACCTGAGCAAGCCCTTCGGAGTGGCGGAACTGCTCGCCCGGGTGCGCGCCGCGCTGCGTCGTGGCAAGACCGGGGAGCACGGGAGCATCGTGCGCTTCGGCGAGGTGCTCGTGGACATGGGCAGACGTTCGGTCGAGAAGGGCGGCATGCCGGTGCACCTGACCCTGATGGAGTACCGCCTGCTCGAGCTGCTGGCGCGCAACGCCGGCGCGCTGCTCAGCCACAGGCGCCTGCTGCAGGAACTGTGGGGGCCCAACGCCCTGGACAACCCTCACTATCTGCGGGTGTACATGGGGCGCCTGCGGCACAAGCTGGAGGAGCAGCCCGCGCGACCGCGCCACCTGCTGACCGAGAGCGGCGCGGGTTACCGGCTGGTGTCGTGAGTCCCGGGCCCACGCCTGGGGAGTCATCGCAGTTGCGATGGGTCAAGCACCGTCGGGCCTGCCCGCGCCTACAGTGAGTCCCACGGTCCACGCCCTCGGCGAGTCCCCTGCCGGGGCTCGCGCCGGGCGGGGCGCATTCGGGAGAGTTCACCATGCGGGGCATTCGGGCGGCGCTGGCGGTCGCGGCATGGGCGGTATGCGCATGGGTGTACGCGGCGCCGCCGACCTTCGTGGAAGGGCACGACATCTTCATCGAGACCGGAGTGGAGGCGCCGGATCGTTCCCCGACCTGGTACGCCTCGATGGTGAACCGGCCCTATGCGCCGAGCTTCGAGATGCTGGCCACGCAGGGCACGCAGGGGCGCTACTACCCCTACACCTATCCGGTGACCCTGAAGGACCTGATCCGCTTCCACGGCCACGACTGCGAGGGAACGGTGCACGTGGCCAACGCGGCCTGGGTGGCCTTCAGGATTCTGTTCCCCGACGGCATCATCGATCGCAGCGTGCTGTGGGGCATCAGCGGGGATTCGCCCTGCTGGTCCGACGGCGTGGCCTTTCTCACGGGCGCGCGGCTGCAGTACGGCAATCTCGGCTTTTTCCGGGACAAGCGCTACAGCCATGCCATCGTCCTGTACCGCGACGACACCAAGGTCGCCGTGCTCGCCACGTGGAAGGAGGGCATCAACAACATTCCCGGCGAGCCGGTGATGCTGCCGGGCCGGATCCAGTGGACTCCCAGGGTGAGCATGCGTGAGATCGAAGCCCTGAAGGCCGTGGTCAAGTCGGCCGGAGGCGAGCCCACGCCCTACCAGGTCGACCAGATGCGCTACCAGCAATGGGAGCAGGTCAACGACATCCTGGACCACCCGCTCACCGAAAGCTACAGCGCCCGCGTCATTCCCGATTTCCAGTGGGCGCAATGGGTGGATCCGGCCAAGGCCGTGCAGCAGACCATCACCCGCAGCGACGTGCGCCTGAAGAACTATCCCTATCGCAGGCGTCCCGTGGACGACGGGCGATGAAAGGGCGCGGTGCCCGGGGGCGGGGGGCCGTAGGCATCCATGCACCGGGCCCAGCCGTAGTCGTAGGCATCCTGCGGGCTGAGGGCCGCGGTGAAGGCATGCATCGCGGTGGCGCGGATGATGCGCCCTTCGCGGCCCTCGGGAATGGGGTGCAGGGTGTTCATCTGCTGCAGCCACACCTGCGCGGCGGATCGAAGTTCGAAGCGGGTCATGATGCCCGCGGTCGAGGGCCGGGCCTGGAAGGCGCTGGCGCCCAGCTCGCCGATGGAGCGGCAGGCCTGCTGCACGCGCACCGCGTCCAGGTAGGGGCCCGCCAGCGCCGTGGCGGGCTCGAGCAGGGTGCCGCCGGCCAGCACCAGCCCCGTCAGCACCAGCCACCTCGGCATCGCTGACGCGAAGCCCCGCGGGGCGCGCAGCCTCGCGGGCGGCGGCGGCTGGAGCGGATCCTGAAGCGGCGCCTGGAACCGTGTCGCCTGCGGGAAGGAGCGGAGCCTGGACATGGGGGCGAGCTCGAAGCTGCGGTCCCCCATTGTGCGATGCCGGCGCGGGCCCGAGGGCCCTGGACCCGATGTGCGCGTCAAGCCCGGATCAGGCCCGCATCAGCCCCGCATCATGCTCCTGTCAGGCGTCGACAAGGCGTCGAGCAGTCTCAGCCCACCTTGGCGGCCAGCGCGGCCAGGGCCTTGAGCTGGGTGGAGATGAAGTCGCGGGTGGCGCCGTCGCTCAGCTCCAGGGTATCGGCGCTGACCTTGGCGGCAGCCTGGCCCACCATGACCTCGGGCTTGTTGAGCACATGGGCGTCGAGGAACACCAGGCTCTGGCGCAGGTGGTATTGCGCGCGGGCGCCGCCCAGCAGCCCCGGCGAGGCGGTCTGGATCGCCACGGCCTTGCCGGCGAAGGGCTGCGGGGTCAGGCGCGACAGCCAGTCGATGGCGTTCTTCAGCGCCCCGGGCACGGAGTAGTTGTACTCGGGCGTCACGATGATCACCCCGTCGGCGGCCCGGATCTGCTCGGCCATCGCGACCACCGGGGGGGGAAAGCCGCCGGCCTGCACGTCCGCGTCGTAATGCGGGAACTCGGCCACCGAGCCCAGCGCCGCGATGGACACGCCCTCGGGCGCCAGCGCCGGCAGGGCGCGGGCGATGGCTGCGTTCAGCGAGCCCTTGCGCAGGCTGCCGAGCATGGTGACGAAATGAAGCTTCCTGGATTCGCTCATCGTGGGATTCCCCTGTTGTTGGCACCGGTATTTCAGCAGATCGCGGGAATCCGCGCCCGGCGGTGCGCGGGCGGGTTCCGTGCGGCTCGTCAGGGAAGGTAGGGGGAATATTCCAGCAGTCGCCAGCGCTGGCGCAGCGCGCCAGGGCGGTGGATCACCTGGTCCACGTTCAGCAGCACCGCGCGCTGAGCGCCTTCCAGTGCCGATGCCTGCGCCGCGCCCAGCACTTCGGCGCGGCCGGTCACGTGCACCAGGTCGCCGGTGTCGAAGTCCGGGAATAGCAGGCCGGCGCGGGGCTCCAGCAGCAGGTTGCCGAGGGTGTTGAAGTAGCGATTGCCGGGGAAGTCCGCCCAGGCGAGGCGCTGCCCCGAGGCGTCCACATGCACAAAGCCGGGCCTGCCTCCCCGATGGGAGGCGTCGGCTCCGCCACCCGCTTGTGCTTCGACGGCGCGCGAAGCGATGAACAGGGTGTCGGCACGCCGCACGAGCGCGGCCGCCTCGCCCTGCAGCCGCGAGGCGAGCACCGGGGCCGGAGCATCGCAGGCAGGACGCTCGAGCCCTGTTTCGCGTAGCTGGATGTAGCGCGGGCAATTGCCGAAGCTCTGCCGTACCTCCACGCTGAAGCCCTCGGCATCGAATTCGAGCACGCGGCCGTTGACCCGGTTGCGCCGGCGTGTGCCCGGCTCGATGCCGAGCATGCCCACATAGGCACCTACGCGCAGGCCCGCGCCGAGCGGATCGTGGACTTGCGCCAGCGCCTGCACGCGCAGGGTGCGCGCGTCGCGAGCATGCACGAAGCCGGGCCGGCCTTCCAGCAGCCCGCACCAGACTTGTCCGTCGGGGGCGGCGGCACCGACGACCATGAAGGGAAGCTGGGCAAAAAAGGCCTGATGCGCCAAGGGCATGGTTTCCTGCACGATCCGCGCTCCGTGCAGGGCCAGCTGTTCACGCGAGCCGGCCTGCTGCTGCAAGGCCAGCTCGCCGGCGTGGAACACGCTGTCGACAGGGGCGGTTTCCGGCATGGCGGGGTTCCCGGTTCACCCAAGCTGCGAGGGTGGCATGGCGATGAAGCCGGGCAGCGCCTGCACCCGTGCGAGCCAGGCGCGCAGTCGCGGCCAGGGTTCGAGGGAGATGTCCCCCTCCGGAGCATGCGCGGTGTAGCTGTACATGGCCAGATCGGCGATGGTGGGGGTGTCGCCGACCAGGAAGGCCTGGCCCTCGAGCAGCCCATCCATGCGCGTGAACAAGGCCTGCGCGGTCGCGATCGCCTCGGTCGGATCGGTCCCGCGCCGGAACACCCGGACTGCGCGCGCACGCGCCGCTCCGAAGGCCAGCGGTCCGGCGGCCAGCGAAAGCCAGCGTTGCACCCGCGCCGCGCCGACGGGGTCGCGTGGCAGCCAGCCCGCGTCGCCGTAGCGCAGGGCCAGGTACACCAGGATGGCGTTGGAATCGCTCACCACGGTGCCCTCGTCGTCGATCACCGGAACCTGTCCGAAGGGGTTGAGCGCCTGGAACGACGGCTGGCGCTGCTCGCCGGCCGGCAGATCGACCTCCCGGGTTTCGTAGCGCAATCCCAGCATGCTCAGCAGCAGTTCCACGCGGTGGCAATGGCCCGAAAGGCGATAGCGGTAGAGCACGATGGGTTGTGCGAGGGACACGGCGGCTTCTCCGATGGAAGGGGGAATGGATCAGGGGATTTTGCAGGGCATTGTGGCCTCGATCAGAAGCGCAATAAAGATGCTTTATCGCATTTGACTACACCGAAAAACGGCGTAATCATCCGGCGACCGGGCTTTGCACAGGGGTGTCTCCCATGGACAAATGGAAAGCGATGCGCGGCTTCGTGGCCATTGCCGAACACGGCAGCCTCAGCGCCGCTGCGCATGCGCAGGGCAGTTCGCTGTCGGCCGTCGTCCGGCTGTTGGCGGCGCTGGAGGATCACCTGGGCGCGCGCCTTTTCAACCGCACCACGCGGCGGCTCTCGCTGACCGAGGATGGTCGCCTGTATCTCGAGCGGGCGCGACGCATCCTGGCCGACCTGGACGAGGCCGATCGCATGGTCGGCGCCGGGGGCGCCGAGCCCGCGGGATCCCTGGGCATCACGGCCCCGGTGCTGTTCGGCCAGTACCACGTGGCTCCCGCGGTGGCGCGGTTCCTGCGACGGTTCCCGCGCGTGCAGGTGCGTCTGGTGCTGCTCGATCGTGTGGTCAACCTGGTCGAGGAAGGACTCGACGTGGGGGTTCGCATCGGCCACCTGCAGGATTCCACTCTGGTCGCGCTGCGCGTGGGAGTGATCCGCAGGGTCGTCGTGGCCAGCCCCGATCTCTTGGAGCGCTGCGGCCTTCCGCGCCATCCCCGCGAGCTGGCCGGCTTGCCCTGCCTGCGCTTCGACAGCGCGGAGGCAGGCACATGGAGTTTTCGCGACAAGGCGCAAGGCAGCGAGTTCAAGGTATCCGTGCAGGGAGCGCTGCAATGCAATCTGGCCGCGCCGGTCCTGCACGCCTGCGCCGAGGGCCTGGGCTTTTGCCGGGTCCTGTCCTACCAGGCCGCTCCCTTGCTGGAGCAGGGGCGTCTGCGCATCGTGCTGGAGGACTTCGAGGTGGAGCCCTGGCCGGTCAGCCTCACCTACCCGAGCGCGCGCTGGCTGTCGGCACGCACGCGCGCCTTCGTCGATGCCATGGCCGGGGAATTGCGCGACGCTTTGTGAACAATGTCGCCGCAAGGCGCGACTACGGGCTTTCTCGCAAGGCAGGTCGGGGCGTCGGATGTATCCTTGGGCACCCCGTGCGTGCCTTCGCGCTGGCCCAGGCCGGCGCGCGGGCATGCAGCTCACGCCACGCCCCCTCCGGCGGCGCCAACCTTTTCACACAAGCGAGACCCATGCTCCAAAAACTTCGCATCGGACCGCGGCTCACCCTGGCCTTCGGGATACTCGTTCTCCTGTTGTTGGCGACCAGCGCCTTCGGCGTCATGCAGCTCTCGCGCATCGACGCCACGCTCAAGGACATCATCACCGTGCGCGTGGCGGCCGAGCGCGCGGCCAACACCGCGTTCAGCAATTTCCAGGGCACCACCCGCGTGACCCTGGTCTGCCTGCTGCAGTACAACTGCGCGGAAAACAACGTCAAGCAGATCCACGCCAACCAGGCGTCGACCAACGCCGCGGTGACCAAGCTGTCGCACATGGTGCTGGACCCGAAGGCGGCGGCCGACGTGCACAGCCTGCAGGCCGCGCTGCGCGCGAGCCGCGGGGCCGAGCTGGCCGTGCTGGCCAAGATGAACGCCGGGGACTTCGCCGGCGCCACGCAGGCCTACCTGCAGCAATCCCTGCCCAAGATCGGCGCCCTGCAGGGCGCGATGGAAAAACTGCTCGGCGACCAGAAGGCCGACATCGACGCCATGTACGCGGCCAGCCAGGCCGACTACCACGCCACGGTCAAGCTCAGCATCGGAGCCGGGGTGCTCGCGGTGGTGGTGGCCGTGGTGCTCGCGCTGGTCATCACCCGATCCATCGCGCGTCCGCTGGGCGAGGCGGTGAAGGTCGCGCAGGCCGTGGCCGGAGGGGACCTGACGGTGCAGGTGGATTCGAGCGCGCGCGACGAGACCGGCGCCCTGCTGCGGGCCATGCAGGAGATGGTCGACCGCCTGGGCACGGTGATCGGCTCGGTGCGCCAGTCGGCCTCGCAACTGCTGGCCGCCTCGGCGCAGGTGTCCTCCACCTCGCAGAGCCTGTCGCAGTCGGCTTCCGAACAGGCGGCCTCGGTCGAGGAGACCTCGGCCACCCTGGAACAGGCCAGCGCCTCCATCCGCCAGAACGCCGACAACGCGCGCCTGACCGACACCACGGCCCAGCAGGCCGCCAAGCAGGCGCAGGAAGGCGGCGCGGCGGTACAGGGCACCGTCAGCGCCATGCAGTCCATCGCCGAGCGCATTTCCATCGTCGACGACATCGCCTACCAGACCAACATGCTGGCGCTGAACGCGGCCATCGAGGCCGCCCGCGCCGGCGAGCATGGCAAGGGCTTCGCCGTGGTGGCCGCCGAGGTGCGCAAGCTGGCCGAGAAGAGCCAGGCCGCCGCCCGGGAGATCAGCGACCTGGCCTCTTCGTCGGTGAAACAGGCCGACCGCGCCGGCAAGTTGCTGGCCGAGGTGCTGCCGGCGATCGGCAAGACCTCCGACCTGGTGCAGGAGATCAATGCCGCCTCCGAGGAGCAGGCCACGAGCATCCAGCAGATCAACCAGGCCGTGGCCCAGCTCTCGGCCGTGACCCAGCAGAACGCCTCGGCCTCCGAGCAACTCGCCGCCAGCGCCGAGGAGATGAACGGCCAGGCGGCCGCGCTGCAGGACTCGGCCGCGCAGTTCCGCATGCGCGGCGACGAGGCGCGGGAAGACTCGCCCGCGCATGCAGGCACGCAGCAGGCCGAGCCGCGAGGCCATGCCGAGCCCGCGCGCGTGTCCGAGCTCCCGCCCGCGGCGCCGGCGGAAGGCGAGGGTTTCGTGAAGTTCTGAGCCTCGCGGCGGGTCGGCCGATTGCGCCGACCCGGCCCGCTAGGCCGGGCGCGTCGCCGAAGGGCGCAGCAGTTCGAGCAGCTCGCGGGTCGTGCCGGTCTCGCCCAGGCGCGGGAAAATGCGTTGCACGCTGTTGGCGTGGGCCTCACCGCTCAGATCGGTCATGGCGTCCACGGCCAGCGCGACGTTCAAGCCCAGTTCATGCGCCTGGCGCGCCGTGGACTCGACGCCGATGCTGGTGGCGATGCCGCACAGCACCACCTGGGTGACCCCCCAGCGGCGCAGGTAGTCCTCGAGGTCGGTGCCGGTGAAGGCTCCCCAGGTGCGCTTGGTCACCAGGTGGTCGCCCGCCTGCGCGCCCAGTTCGGGCAGCAGGGTGGACCAGTTGGGGTCCTGGGACGCCGCGCGGCGCGGCTGTTCGCAGCGTCCGGGGGCGGTGCCGGCGACATTGACCAGCACCACGGGCCAGCCGCGGCCCCGGAATGCGTTCGCGAGGCGTGCCGCCTGCGCCACCACCGCCGGGACCGGGTGGGCGGTGGGCAGCGCGGCGACTCCCTGCTGCAGGTCGATGACGATCAGTGCGGTCTTGGGGTCGAGGGGGCTCAGGCTCATCGATGCCAATGCGAGGATGGTGGCCAGAGTGTAGTCGCTCGACCCCGTGGCGGGCTCGGCCGCGCGGGCGGCCGCCAGCTCACTGGAAGGAGTACAGGTACTCGGCGTACACCGCGTTGACCGAGACCGTCGGGTTCTGCTCGTTCCAGGGCAGCACGCTGGTGGGTGTGTAGCCCATCATCTGCGCCAGGTACATGTAGTCGTTCACGTCGTAGCGGGCGTACATGTAGCCGAAGTGCAGGGCGCTTTGCGGGTTGAGCTTGTACTTGGCGGCCAGGTCCAGGCGCGTGATCTTGGTCTTCAGGTCGGGCACGTTGCCGCAGGTGTAGCCGCTGGTGCTGGGCGTGGCGCAGCTCACCGCCGTGGCCGCGGCCTTGCTGCCGCTGCCCGGCACGACGGCCGTGTTCTCGTTGTTGGTGTCCTCCGAGTACGAGACGCTCGCCATCAGGCTGAGCTTGTTGTCCATCAGCCCCGCCTGCTTGAACGCCGCTCCCAGGGTGAGCGCCTGATCGCGCAGGCCGGTCACCCAGTTGAAGCCTGCGCCGCTGGCGGCGGAGACCCCGTCGGTGGCCTGGCGCTGCCAGGTGGCGAACACGCTGGCGCTGCGCTGGTTGCCCAGCTGGTAGTCGCCTTCCAGGTCGACCGTGGCGTCGTGGCCGCTTTGCCGGCCCAGCAGCGAGTCGCCGTACTGGTCGTTGCCCACCGCCCCGTCCAGGCTCATGGTGAACTCGCTGTTGACCATCCAGTTCACCCCGAAGTGCCCCTGCAATTGCCTGCGCGAGGCATCGAAGAAGGCCACCCAGCCGGGCATGTCGGCCTCACCGCTGTTCATGTCGGTGATCGGGTTGTAGTACGAGGTGTTGACGGTGGCCTTGCGGTTGGCCCATTTCACGCCCGCGAGGAAGTTCAGGCTGCCGTGGGGCCGCAGGTAGTAGTCCAGCTTGACGGTGTTCTCCCGGCTCTGCGGCACCGCGGCGCAGCCGGTGGGCGACACCCCCGAGCCGGTGTACAGATCGTTGGGCGTCACCAGGTTGGCCGCGTAGGCATTGCTGTCGCACCAACGTTCCACGCGTTCGTTCTGCAAGGCCAGGTGCAGGCGCTGCCCCGGCAGGAAGCGCCAGTCGCCGCCCAGCCTGGTCTGCAGGTGGCTGTTGCTCATCGGAATGTTGTACACGCTGAACCAGTCGGTCCCGGGGCCGCTGTCGGGGGCCTCGAAGTTGTACAGATACGAGGGCGTCTGGTTGTCGCGCTTGCTGTAGATCATGCCGGCCGACAGGGTCACGGCCTTCGTGGTCTGGTGGGTCAGGCTCCAGTTGGCGTGCTGGGTGACCACCAGGCCGTCCAGCGAGCCCACGGGCAGCCCGCCCAGGCTGGTGGGGCCGGTTCCGATCTGCGCCGGCTCGTAGGCGTAGGACATGTTCTGGGTGTTGCGCCCGTAGGAATACCCGGCGACCAGCAGAGTCTTCGGATCCAGGTGGTAGCCGCCGCTGAACTGCAGCTCGTTGTCGGTGTTGCTGGGCGGAGTCGACTCGACGTCCAGCGGATAGGTGCTGCCGGCCACGGCCCCCGTGGTGACGTTGTTGCGGTAGGGGTTGGGAAACCACACGCCGCTGTAGTCGTCGTGGAACATCGAGCCGTAGTAGGCCCCGGTGAAGAATCCCTTCTCCCCCGCCCAGTTCAGGGCCAGGCGGAAGTTGTTGGTCTTGTACTGGGTCGGATAGGGCAGGCCGAGGGTCTTCTGCCCGCCGAGATTCGACGTGAACCGGGTTCCCGACTGCGTGATGATGCCGCCGGTCAGCGAATCGGCCATCGCCGAGGCCAGGATCGCTCCGGTCTCGCGAATGCTGGTCCAGTGGAAGGTGAGGTCCCACCCCATCTTCAGCTGGTGGCTGGCGTCGAGACGGGTCGTGTTGCGCTGCACGTACAGGTGGTCGGTGTGGAAGAACTGCTGCTGGTCGGCCGTCAGGCCCTGCGTGCCGGTTCCGGCGGTGCTGATGTAGCCGAAGGTGGACGGCAGGGTGTACACGTTGCCGCCGGGGTTCCCGAGCAGCGGGGTCTGGAAGCTGCCCGGTGCCGTGGTCAGCGAATCGCCCCCGTAGTTGCGCAGCTGGTCGAAGCTCAGGCCCAGGCTCCAGGTACCCTGGTTGGCGATGCCGCCGGACACCGAGCGCGAGGTGGTGCCCAGATTGCTGCCCTGCACGAACCAGGTGTTCGCTCCGGGCTGCTGGCCGTAGCCGTCGCCTCCGCGCAGATGGAAGCCGCCCAGCAGGGTCGGGCCCGAGTTCTCCAGTCCGTTGTATTGCCCGAACAGGTCCGAGCTCTGGTTGAGGTAGATGCCGCCGATGTCGATGGTGTTGGTCGGCTTGATCAACTTGTCGAGGGCTCCGTCGGCCATGGCCGACGGAGCGACCGAGGCTACGGCGAGGGTGGCTAGGGCGGCGCGCAGGGCGATGGTGATGGGCCTGGCGCGCAGCACGGTCTTGCGGTGTGTCATCTCGTGCTCCTTGTCTGGATCTCTAGCGCTGCAGGTACGCGCCGGCGGGGTTGTTCGAACCGTGGACCATGATGTGGCAGTTCATGCAGCCCTCGCCCACGCCGCCTGCTGCCGGGCTACCCGGGATGGCGCTGAATCCGGTTGCGGTCGACGGGCCGGCGACGCCGGGGCCGAACATGTTCTTGCTCTGGTGCGGGCCGTCATGGCATTCCTGGCACAGGAAGGGCGGGCGGGCCTTGAGCAGGGGCGCGATGTTCGAGCCGTGCGGGTTGTGGCAGTTGGTGCACTTCTCGGTGACCGGCTCGTGTTCCCACAGGAAGGGGCCGCGCTTGTCGGCGTGGCAGGTCCAGCAGGTCTCGTTGATGGTCGCCTTCTTCATCAGGAAGGGGCCGACCGAGCCGTGCGGATTGTGGCAATCCGAGCACATCATCTTGCCCTCGGGGACCGGGTGGTGCGACAGCTTCATGAAGTCCGCGCGCCGGTCCTTGTGGCAGGTGTAGCAGACGGTCTGCTGCAGCCCCTTGGTGCGCACGGGGTCGACCGCGGCGTGCACCTTGTGGCAGTCGTTGCAGGCCAGGCCGTTGACCTGGTGCGGGCTGCCCTCCCAATGCGTGCGCTGGGTGCCGGAGTGGCAGGCCAGGCAGGCCTCGGCGCGGTTGGACGCGCTGGACTCGGAGTAGGGGCCCGTGCGGTTGAACACCACGTCGGGCGGCGCGATCTTGCCGTTGACGGGTCCGCGCAGGTGCGCCAGGCTCGGGCCGTGGCAGCTCTCGCAGGTGGGAGTGCGCGGGTCCCCCGTGACCCCCATGGGGGTCTGGAAGAACGCCAGCACCGGCTTGGACTCGTTCTCGTCGTGGCAGCGCGTGCACTTGGCGTCCTGCGCCAGGTGCTCCTTCGAGCTCTGCGCGGCCGAGACGGGCTCTTGCTGCGAGGCGCCCAGCGCCGGCAGCCGGATGGGGTCGGCGGCATGCGCCGCGACGGCCCAGCTGCCGAGCAGGATCGCGGCAGCCACAATGACTTTCTGGGTGATCTGCACCTTGTGCTCCCTAGGGACGGAAGAGGGAATGGCGGACTCCGGCCTACTTCTTCAGGCTCAGGATCCAGTCGGCGATCTGATCCAGCTCGGCCTGGCTCAGGGTCGGGTTGGCCGGCATCGGGGTTCCCTGGACGCCGGCGTGCACGTCCTGGTCGAGGGCCTTCTCGGCGTTGCCTTCGCCCATGGCGGCGAACTTGGCGGCCAGGTCGGTGAAGCTCGGTCCGACCTTGGTGCCCTCGATGGCGTGGCAGGTGAAGCAGGCGTGTTGCTGGACCAGCGCCTTGCCGGCGGCGATGTCGGCTTTTTCCGCGGCATGGGCCGCGGGCACGGCGAGGGCCAGGGCGGTTGCGACGGCGGCGAGACTGTGCAGGGTGAGGGCTTTCATGATGGGTATCCGATGCAGGAAGATGCGCATGTGGCAGCGCCAGGCGCCACCGGTGGTTCATGGCGTCCATTCTTCTTGGGGATAACCCGTGGGCGCCATCGGCGCAGGCCCAAAATGGCCATCGGAAAATTCCGACTCCGCGTCGGAATCGCGGCGATGCCGGGCAGGCTGGTGCCGAGCGCGGCCGCGCTCCGTCACTTCGGCGGGAGAGGGCGCGAGGGCCGCGCCTTCAGTCCATGGTGGCGTCGGCCAGCCCGTGCTGCAGCGCGTAGCGCACGAGGTCCACGTCGCGCTCCACCCCCATCTTCTCGAGGATGTGCGACTTGTGGGTGCTGATGGTCTTGACGCTCAGGCTCAACTCGTTGGCGATGTCGGTCAGGCTGCGCCCGTCGACGATGCGCTGGAAGATCTCGAATTCGCGATTCGACAGCAGGGTGTGCGCCGGCACGTCGCGCGGGCGTGACACGTCCGCGGCCAGCAGCTCCGCCAGCTTGGAGCTGACGTACACCCCGCCGCGGGCCACCTTGCGGATCGCCGCCAGCAGCACGTCTCCATCCACCTCCTTGGTGAGATAACCCGAGGCGCCGGCGCGCATCGCGCGCACCGCGTACTGCTCCTCCTGGTGCATGGTGAACACCAGGATGGGCAGCTGCGGCCGCTCCGCCTTGACCAGGCGGATCAGGTCCAGGCCGTTGCGTCCCGGCATCGACAGGTCCAGGATCAGCAGCCCCCAGTCTCGCTGGCGCACCCGCTCGAGAAGGTCGTGGCCGTTGTCGGCCTCGGCGGCGCAGCGCAGGTCCTCGGTGTCTTCCAGGATGTTGCGCAGACCGTTGCGGATGATCGCGTGGTCGTCGGCCAGCAGCACTTCGATGCGGTTCATGTCCTCTCTCCTTCGGCTGCGTGCTCCTGCAGGGGCATGTCCAGCTCGATCTCGGTGCCGCCGCCCTGCGCGGCGTGGATGCGCAGGCTGGCGCCCAGCGAGGTGGCGCGCTCGCGCATGCTGAGCAAGCCGACTCCCGAGCCGATGCGCTGCGGATCGATGCCCCGGCCGTTGTCGCGGATGCGCAGGCTCAGCCGGCCCTCGCGCTCGAACAATGCAATGCGCACCCGCGTGGCCTGGGCGTGTCGGGCCACATTGGTCAGGGATTCCTGCACGATGCGGAACAGGCCGGTGGACATCTCGTCTCCCCGCACATGCGCGGCCGCCTCGAGATCCAGTTGCACCTCGATGGAACTTCGTCGGCCGAATTCCTCCGCCAGCCAGCTCAGGGCCTCGCCGAAGCTGAGGTCGTCGAGCATGCGCGGGCGCAGCTCGGTGGAAATGCGCCGCACCGAGGCCATCGCCCCGTCCAGAAGCTGGCGCATGGATTCGAAGGTCTGCGGACTCAGCGGGCGCCCGTCGCGCGAGCGCCCGATCAGGCGCGACAGGTCGAGCTTGACACCCGTGAGCAATTGACCCAGGTCGTCGTGCAGTTCGCGCGAGATACGTGCTCGTTCCTCCTCGCGCACGGTCTGCTGCGCGGTAGACAGGCGGCGCAGTTCGCGGTTCATCTGCTCCAGCTCCGCCTGGCGTCGTCTCCGCTCGGTGACGTCGCGCAGCACCGCGGTGAACTGCAGCGCCCCGTCGATGCGGGTCTGCGACACCGCCGATTCCACCGGGAATTCGCTGCCGTCGGCGCGCCGGCCCAGCACCTCCCGGTTCGGCGCCATGTCCCGCGAGGCCACGGCGGAACGCGCGAAGGCCCGTATGTGCTCGTTGTGCGTGCCCTGCAGGCGAGGGGGGATCAGCAGGTCCAGAGGCTGGCCCAGGGCCTCGGCCGCGGGAATCCCGAACATGCGCTCCGCGGCCGGGTTGAACAGGATGATGCGCTGCTCGGCGTCGACCGAGACCATGGCGTCCATCACCGAATCGATGGTTCGCCGGTAACGATCGTCAGCCTCGCGCAGCGCCTGGTCCAGCTTCTGCTCGCGCTGCAACTCGTAGCCCAGCAGCAGCGCGGCCGCCCCCAGGAAGCCGCAGACCAGCAGCGCGCCCAGCGCGATGGGCGCGGCGAGTTCGCGCCAGGACGCCAGGGTCTGCGCCCGGGTCTGCTCCACGCCCACCAGCAGCGGCTGTCCGGGCACCCTGGCCAGGCTCAGCAACTGGTCACCCTGCTCGCCCTGGCCGCCCCGGCTGCGCAGCACGTCGGCGCGCAGCACGGTGCCGGGCGCGGGAAGTTTCAGCCCGGCGAGCTCGGGCGCCTGCTGGTCCAGCAGGGAATCGCGCCGCGGCAGGCTGGCCAGCAGCCGCCCGTCGGCCAGGTACAGCGCGACCGGACGCCCGAAGTCGCGCAACACATAGCGGAACAGCGATTCCAGTTGCCCGCGCTCGATGCCCGCCACCAGCACCCCGCGCAGGGAACCGTCCGGGTTGCGCAGCGCGCGGGCCAGGTGCACGGTCCATTCGGCGCTGGCGCGGCTGCTCACCGGGCCGCCGAGGTACAGGCCATGCGCGCCCTCGCGCGCGAAGGCCCGGTAATAGCCGCGATCGGCCACCGAGATGGGCGGCGCCGGGAAGCCCCGGGTGCTGTTCACCACCTGTCCTTGCGGGTTCACGATGAACAGCGTGCCGGACTCGCCCAGGCCGTGGGCATGCGCGGCCAGCAGCAGGTGCACCGGCAGGCTGTCCAGCCCGAGCCGGCCGATGAAGGAGGAATCCAGGCGGTCCGCGACAGTGCGAAGCGTGGCGTCGCTGCGCGCGAAGTTCTGGGCCGTCTGCCGCGCCAGCATGCTGGTCAGCATGTCGGTGCGTTGCTGGTCGCGTGCAAGCGCTCGCGCGCGCAGGCCCCACAGCAGGGCCAGCACGGACAGGGAGACCGCCAGGATGGCCAGCACCGCGAACAGGGCGACCACGCGCACGGGCTGGATTCGAATCGACATCGCAAGGAGCTGCCGCAGGCGCGGCGCCGGAAGGGATTTCCCGCGCTGATCCTAGGAGGGGCCCGGGCCTGGCCGGTTTGCGCTCGATCAAGCCAGGGCAAGTCGCCGCGCGCGCCTGTGTCCTTTTTGTCGGAATGTGGATTTGCTTGATTCCGCGCAAGGGGGGCGGATGCTCGCTTGCCTATCGTTCAGTCTCGAAACCCGATGGGCGCCGACGCAGGCGATCCCGGGTCGTTTCGAGATGATGGCCATGAACGTCGTACCCGAACATGAACTGCGAGCCACCGGGCTGAGCTGTCGCCGCGGCAGCCGCGCATTGTTCGAGGACCTCAGCTTCGACCTGCACCCTGGGCAGTGGCTGCATGTCCGCGGAGCCAACGGCGCGGGCAAGACCAGCCTGCTGCGCCTGCTCACCGGCCTGGCCCGCCCGCACGCCGGAATGGTCGCGTGGAACGGGGTCGAGCTGTCTCGCGCCGGGGAGGACTACCGCGGCGCGCTGGCCTATTTCGGGCATCGCCATGCGGTGAAGGATGAACTGAGCGCGCTGGAGAACCTGCGCCTGGGCGCCGCGTTGGACGGTCGTGCGCTGGAGCCGCGCGCCGCCTGCGCCGCCCTGTGGCGCGTGGGACTGCGCGGACGGGAATCCCTGCCCATGCGGGTGTTGTCCCAGGGCCAGCGCCGGCGAGCCCTGCTGGCGCGGGTGCTGGTGCGCGGCGCCAGTCTGTGGGTGCTCGACGAACCCTTCGCCGCGCTCGACGCCGATGGCGTGGACATGGTGAGCTCGCTGGTGCAGGAGCATCTGCGCGCTGGTGGCAGCGCGGTGCTGACCAGCCACCAGCCCATCGCGCTGCCCGGGGGCCAGAGCCTGGAGCTCGGCGCATGAAACCCATGAGCGAGACCCTTCAGCGCGGCGCGGCGCCCCACGTCGTGTTCGAGGCCGACGGGCCCGACGCGAGCGCGGGCGCGCCCGTGGCGGGCACCAGCCCGCTGCTGGGGGTGCTGCGCCGCGAGCTGGTGCTGACCCTGCGCCGGCGCAGCGAGGTGGCCACCGTGCTGGTGTTCTTCGTCATGGTCGCCAGCCTGTTTCCGCTGGCCATCGGGCCCGAGCCGCAGCGCCTGCGGGTCATCGGCCCCGGCGTGTTGTGGGTGGGCGCGCTGCTGTCGACCCTGCTCGGGCTGCCGCGCATGTTCGGCGAGGACTTCGCCGACGGCACGCTGGAGCAGATGCTGCTGTCGCCGACTCCTTTCGCCTGGCTGGTGGTGGGCAAGATCGTCGCCCACTGGCTGGTGGCCGGATTGCCCCTGGTGCTGCTGGCCCCCCTGCTGGGCCTGCAGTTCGGGCTGGCTCCGCAGGCCCTGGGCCTGCTGGTGCTGGCCTTGCTGCTGGGCACGCCGCTGCTTTCGCTGCTCGGCGCCATCGGCGCCGCGCTGACCCTGGGCGCACGCGGTGGTGGAGCCTTGCTCGCCTTGCTGCTGCTGCCCCTGTACGTGCCCGCGCTGGTGTTCGGCGCGGGCGCGCTCACCGCCCAGGCCGCCGGCCTGGACCCCTCGGGATACCTCGAGCTGCTGGGCGCCATGCTGGTGGTCGCGGTGTTCCTCGCGCCGCCCGCCGCGGCAGCCGCCGTCCGGATCGCCATCGAATGAAAACCTCCAACAACCGCTGGACCCGCTACGCCAGTCCGGCCACCTTCTACGAGCCGGCGGGGCGCCTGGTGCCCTGGTTCGCCGGGGCTTCGTTGCTGCTGGCCGTCGCCGGCGTCTGGGTGGGCTTTTTCCTCGCTCCGCCGGACGCCACCCAGGGCGACGGCTACCGCATCATCTTCCTGCACGTGCCGGCGTCCTGGATGTCCATGTTCATCTACGTGGTCATGGCCGGCTGGTCGGCCCTGGGCCTGGCCTTCAACACCCGCCTGTCCGGGATGATGGCCTCCGCGCTGGTGCCCACGGGGGCGATGTTCACCGCGCTCGCGCTGGTCACCGGCTCGCTGTGGGGCAAGCCCATGTGGGGCACCTGGTGGGTGTGGGATGCCCGGCTGACCTCCGAGCTGATCCTGTTGTTCCTGTACCTGGGGCAGATCGCGCTGCGCTCGGCCATCGACGATGCGCGCCGCGCCGACAAGGCCTGCGCCGTGCTGGCGGTGGTGGGCGTGGTCAACATCCCGGTGATCTATTTCTCCGTGCAGTGGTGGAACACCCTGCACCAGGGCGCCTCGATCTCCCTCACCCATGCGCCGTCGATGGCCCTCACGATGCTGGCGGGCATCCTGCTGATGACCGGCGCCGCTTGGATGTACGCCATTTCCACGACCCTGGCACGACTCAGGGTCATCATCCTCGAGCGCGAGCACGACTCGGCCTGGCTCGGGCACCTGATGGAGGTTTCATCATGATCTGGCATTCCACGGGGGAATTCCTCGCCATGGGCGGCTACGCCCTGTACGTGTGGGGCAGCGTGGGGGCCTGCGCGGCGGCGATCGCGGGCGAAGTGCTCGCGCTGCGCCTGCGGCGTCGCGCAGCCCTGCGTCTGCTGCAACAGCAGGGTGCGCTGCGTCGCATCGAGCGCGCCGAGCGCGCGCGCGGCGGCGAACGCGAACTCGCGGTGGCGCTGCAGCGGGAGGCGGCATGAAGGCGCGCGCTCGCCGCGGGGCCTTGATCGCCGCCGGCCTGGCGGGGCTGGGCGTGGCCACCGCGCTGGTGCTGCACGCCCTCAACGGCGCCATCGAGTTGTACGTGACGCCCACGCAGATCGTCGAAGGCCAGGTGCCCCATGACGGATTGTTCCGGCTCGGCGGCCTGGTCGAGAAGGGCAGCCTGCAACGCCAGGGCACCGACGTGCGCTTCCTGGTCACCGACACCGCCAGGCAGGTGTCGGTGGTCTACGACGGCATCCTGCCCGACCTGTTCGCTCCCGGGCGCGGCGTGGTGGTGCAGGGCAGGCTGGGGCCGCACGGCACCTTCCACGCCACCCAGGTACTGGCCAAGCACAGTGCCAACTACATGCCGCCCGAGGCGCGCAACGCCCTCGAGCAGGCGCGGCAGACCCAGAGGACCCTACGGCCATGATTCCCGAACTCGGACATTTCGCCTTGCTGCTGGCCCTGCCCGTGGCGCTGGTGCAGGCGCTGCTGCCGCTGCTCGGCGCCTGGCGCGGCCATCGCGTGTGGATCGCGCTGGCCAGGCCTGCCACCCGCGCCACCTTCCTGCTCGTGGCCTTCGCCTTCGGCTGCCTGCTGTGGTCCCTGCTGCACGATGACTTCTCGGTGCTGTACGTGGCCGAGAACTCCAACACCCTGCTGCCCACCGTCTACAAGATCGGCGCCGCCTGGGGCGGCCACGAAGGCTCCTTCCTGCTGTGGCTGCTCATGCTCTGCGGCTGGTCGGTGGCGGTGTCCTTCTTCTCGCGCAGCCTGCCCGACGAAATGGTCGCGCGGGTGCTGGGCGTGCTGGGCACGGTGGCCTTCGGCTTCCTGGTCTACATCCACCTCAGCTCCGATCCCTTCCAGCGCCTGCTGCCGGCGGCCATGAACGGGCGTTCGCTCAACCCCCTGCTGCAGGACCCGGGCATGATGGGCCATCCGCCCATGCTCTACATGGGCTACGTGGGCTTCGCCGTGGCCTTCGCCTTCGCCATCTCGGCGCTGCTGGCCGGGCGCCTGGATGCGGCCTGGGCGCGCTGGTCGCGGCCCTGGACCATCGCCGCCTGGGTGTCCCTGACCCTGGGCATCGCGCTGGGCTCCTACTGGTCCTACTACGAGCTGGGCTGGGGCGGCTGGTGGTTCTGGGATCCGGTGGAGAACGCCTCCTTCATGCCCTGGCTGGTCGGAACCGCGCTGATCCACTCCCTGGCCGTCACCGAAAAGCGCGGCAGCTTCCGCAACTGGACCGTGCTGCTGGCCATCGGGGCCTTCGGCCTGTCCCTGCTGGGAACCTTCCTGGTGCGTTCGGGGGTGCTGTCCTCCGTGCATGCCTTCACCACCGACCCGCGCCGCGGCATGATGATCCTGCTGCTGTTCGCGTTGTACATCGGCGGCTCGCTGCTGCTGTTCGCGCTGCGCGCCCCGGGGCGCGGGCCTGGCGGAAGCTTCGGACTCGTGTCTCGCGAGAGCCTGCTGCTGGGCAACAACGTGCTGCTGGTGGTCGCCGCCGGCAGCGTGCTGCTGGGAACCCTGTACCCGTTGGTGGTCGAGGCCCTGAACCTGGGCAAGCTGTCGGTCGGGCCTCCGTACTTCAACAGCGTGTTCGTGCCGGTGGTGGTTCCGCTGTTCCTGCTGGCCGCCGTCGGCCCGCTGGCGCGCTGGCGTAGCGACCGCCTGGCCGATCTGGCGCGCCCGATGCGGGTGCCCGCGCTGGTGGCGCTGCTGGCCGCGATCGCGCTGCCGTTGTCGCTGGGGCGCTGGGATGCCGGCGCGGCGCTCGGCAGCTTCTGCGCGCTGTGGCTGGCGACGGCCGTGGTGCAGCAAGTGCGCAAGCGCCTGCGCAGCGGCATGCCCCCCGGCGGTTACTGGGGCATGCAACTGGCCCACCTGGGTCTGGCCGTGAGCATCCTCGGGGTCGCGCTGGTCAGTCACTACGAGGCCGAGCGCGGCCTGCGCATGCAGCCCGGCGACTACACGCGACTGGCCGGCTACACCCTGCGCTTCGAGGGGGTGAAGACCCTGCCGGGTCCCGATTACACGGCGCAGCAGGGGGTGTTCGAGCTGTCGCGAAACGGCAAGCAACTGGCCGTGCTGCGTCCCGAGAAGCGCGACTATTTCAGCTCCTCGATGGAAATGACCGACACCGCCATCGACACCGGCCCCTTGCGCGACGTCTACGTCTCGCTGGGCGCGCGCCTGCCGGGTGGTGCCTGGGCGGTGCGCGTGTACTACAAGCCCTTCGTGATCTGGATCTGGTGCGGCGCGCTGCTCATGGCCCTGGGCGGCGTGGCCGCCGCCGCCGACCGGCGCTACCGCAGCCTCGGCCGGCGCGCGGCGCGAGCCCTGGAGGTGGTCGCATCATGAACCGCGCATGGAGGATTTCGCTGGTCCTGCTGGTGTTCGCCGGACTGCTGGCACTGCTCGACATCGGCCTGCACCACGATCCGCACCGCATCCCCTCGCCGTTGATCGGCAAGGCGGCGCCGCAATTCGACGCTCCGCTGCTCATGCCCACCACGGGCAGCTTCTCCCCGCAGCAACTCCGGGGCAAGGTGTGGCTGCTCAACGTGTGGGCCTCCTGGTGCACGTCCTGCCGCGAGGAACACCCGCTGCTGCTGGCCTTCGCCCACGGCAGGCATGTGCCGCTGGTGGGCCTGGACTACAAGGACGACCCCGTCGCCGCGCGCCACTGGCTGGCCGAGGCCGGCGACCCCTACGACATCGTGGCCAGCGACGGCGACGGACATATCGGCATCAACTACGGGGTCTATGGGGTACCCGAGACCTATGTGATCGATGGCCAGGGCCACATTGTCTACAAGCAGATCGGCCCGCTGAGCGTGCGGGTACTGCAGGACAAGATCCTGCCCCTGATCCGGAGGTTGTCGTCATGAAGCGCCTGTTCCTGATGCTCCTGCTGGCCCTGGCCGCCTCCTTCGCCTCGTTCGCCTGGGCCGGATGGGCGCCCCCGCTGGCGCACGACGAGGCGGCCGAGCAGCGCATGCTGGCCATCACCCGCAACCTGCGCTGCCTGGTGTGCCAGGATGAGTCGCTGGCCGCCTCCCAGGCCAGCCTGGCGCGGGACCTGCGCGCCGAGGTGCGCACCCTGATCGAACGCGGCTACACCGACCAGCAGGTCGTCGACTACCTGGTCGCGCGCTACGGCAACTATGTGCGCTTCCGCCCGCCCTTCGACCCCGAGACCTGGGCCCTGTGGCTGGGTCCCTACGTATTGCTGGCCCTCGGCTTCGGGGCGCTGGGACTGACCATCCGCGCTCGCCTGCGGCGCAGCGAGACCCCGCTGGACGCGGCTGAATTCGCACGCGCCCAGGCCCTGCTGGCGCGCAACGGAGAACTCGAATGACCACCTTCCTGCTTGCCGCCGCGCTGCTCACCGCGGTGGTGCTGGCGATCCTGGTGCTGCCCCTGCTGAGACTGCGGCCGCGCGCCGGCGTCGACCGCGCCGCGGTCAATGCGCGCCTGCTGCGCGAGGACATGGCCGCGCTGGAGCGCGAGCGCGCCTCCCTGGGCGAGGCGCGCTATGAACAGGCGCGCGAGGAGCTGGCGCGGCGCGTGCTGGCCGACACCCTGCCCATGCCGCGCGGGCGCGGCGCCTCCAGCGCGCTGCCCACCATCGCCGGCCTGCTGCTGGGCCTGCCCATCTGCGCCGGGCTGCTGTATGAGTTGATGGGCACTCCGGCTGCCCTGGCCGGCAACCCGCCGAGCCCCGCCGCCGCCACGCAGGCGGCGGCACCGGCGGCTCCCAGCCAGGTGCAGAAGATGGTCGATTCCCTGGCCGCGAAACTGGCTGCCCATCCCGACGACCCCGCGGGCTGGGCCATGCTCGGCCGCTCCTACGCCGTGCTCGGCGATTTCGGCAAGGCGGCCGCCGCCTACGGCCGTGTCGGTCCCCAACTGCAGCACCATGCGCGCTGGCTGGCCGAATACGCCGACGCCCTGGCGATGAGCGCCAACGGCAGCCCCCTGGGCAAGCCCGAGCGCCTGGCGCGCCAGGCCCTGGCCATCAACCCCAACAACCTGCTGGCGCTGATGCTGGCCGGCTACGCCCACGCGCTGCGTGGCGACGACCGCGGTGCCTTGCCCCTGCTCGAGCATGCCAGCCGCGAGGTGGTGGCCGGCTCCGAGGACGCCACCTTCCTCGAGCACGTCATCTCCCAGGTGCGCCGGCGCATGGGCCTGACCGCCGCCGAGAACGCGGCGCCGGCGCCGGGCGGCGCCGGCAGCGCCCCGCAGGCGCCCTCGGCGCGCAAGGTCTCCGTGGCCGAACCGGCCACCCCGGCGCGCCCGCAGGCGATGGCCTTGATGCAGGTGAGGGTGAGCATCGCCCCCGTCCTGCGTGCTCAGGCGCAGGGGCGCACCCTGTTCGTGATCGCCCGCGTGCCCGGCGAGCGCATGCCTCTGGCGGCCGCCAGGCGCGCCGATGCCAGGCTGCCGCTGCAGGTGGAGCTGAGCGACGCGGATTCCATGAGCCCCTCGCAACTGCTGTCGAGCGCGCCCAGCGTGCAGATCGAGGCCCGCCTGTCCGCCACCGGCGACGCCATGCCGGCCAGCGGCGATCTCTACGGCACCGCCAGCGTGGCGCGCGGCGGCAGCGTCGACGTGCGCATCGACCACCGTCGCCCCTGAGGCGAAGCGGCCTCGGGCCGCGCCGGGGCCCCCGAGGGCGGGGCGGTGTCGTCGGGGGTACACTGCGCCCGCCCGGCTCCGGGCCCGCGCCCGGCGGGCCCGCCGGCGCGCAGCCCACGTGAACCCGACCGACTCCGAAACCCCCTACGCCGACCTCGGCCCCGACGCCGTGCTCGACGCCGTGGAGAGCGCGGGCCCGCGCTGCGACGGTCGCCTGCTGCAGCTCAACAGTTTCGAGAACCGGGTGTTCCAGCTCGGCCTGGAGGACGGCGGCAGCTGCATCGCCAAGTTCTACCGTCCGGGGCGCTGGAGCGACGCCGCCATCCTGGAGGAGCATGCCTTCAGCCTGGAGCTGGCCGAGCGGGAGATTCCCGTGGTGCCGCCCCTGCTCCTGCAGGGGGCCACGCTGCATCACCATGGCCGCCACCGGTTCGCGCTGTTCAAGCGCCAGGGCGGGCGCACCCCGGAAATCGAGCAGGAGCCGGTGCTGGAGCGCATCGGGCGGTTTCTCGGGCGCATCCACGCGGTGGGTGCCGAGGCGGGCTACGGCCAGCGTCCGCCGCTGGAGCCGCGGGTGTTCGGCCTCGAGTCCCGCGACTTCCTGCTGCGGGGCGACTGGATTCCTCCCGAGCTGCGCGAGGCCTGGAGCGCCGTGGCCGAGCTGGCGCTGCAGGGCGTGCTCCAGGCCTGGGAATCGGTGGGCGAGCCGCGCATGCTGCGGGTGCACGCCGACTGCCACGCCGGCAACCTGCTGTGGACCGACGAGGGCCCGCATTTCGTCGACTTCGACGACAGCCGCTGCGCCCCCGCGGTGCAGGATCTGTGGATGCTGCTGGGCGGCGATCCCCAGGACATGCGCCGCCAGCTGGCCGCGCTGCTTCGCGGCTACGAAATGTTCCGCGAATTCGACTCCCGGGAGCTGCGCCTGGTCGAGGCGCTGCGCACCCTGCGCCTGCTGCACTACAGCGCGTGGATCGCCCGGCGCTGGCACGATCCGGCCTTTCCGGCGGCCTTCCCGTGGTTCGGCGGCGCCCGCTACTGGCAGGACCGCATCCTGGAATTGCGCGAGCAGGTGGCCTTGATGCAGGATCCGCCGCTGCCGGATTTCTGAAGTCGTGGGGATGCGGGCAACCCTTGCCTAGAATCAAGGCACCCCCCCAAGCACCCGGGCCCGAGGGACCCCCATGTACTCGCTGATCCTGTCCACGCTCGCCTACCCCATCGTCGCCTGGTGGCTGCACCGGCGCCTGGAGGACTGGCTCGAGCCCGGCATGGTGCGCAAGATGCTGGTGTTCCTGCTCGCCAGCATCGCCTGCTGGATGCTGGGCAGCGCCATCGACTGGATGTTCCCCGCGCAGGCCATCCACCTGCTCTGAAGCCGGCCGCGCGCCGCCGCGGCTCCACGCTGCTGACCTGGGTCAACGCGCCGCGAGGCCGCCGGGACTAGAACCGGGGCATGTGCATTCGCGGGGGCATCTCGTGGGCGTTTCGACCGGAGCATCGCCGCGCGCGCCGCGCGGCCGCGCACGCGCCCTGCGCATCGGCGCGGGCCTCGCGCTGCTGCTGCTGGCGGGCGCGCTGGGCCTGGGCTGGTGGATGGCCGGGCGCGCTCCCGAGCCGCACTACCTGACCGAGCCCGTCACGCGTGGCGAGGTCGCGCGCAGCATCCACGCCACGGGCACGGTCAACCCGGTGCTCACGGTCATCGTCGGCTCCTACGTGTCGGGGGTGATCCAGTCGCAGTCCTGCGACTTCAACACCCGCGTGCGCAAGGGCCAGTCCTGCGCGCGCATCGATCCGCGTCCCTACCAGACCGTGGTCGACGAAAACCTCGCGCAGCTCGCGGTCGCGCGTGCCCAGCTGGACAAGGACCGCGCGGCGCTGGATTACGCCCGCATCAACGAGCGCCGCCAGGCCTCGCTGATCGGCCGCGGCGTGGTCTCGCAGGACGTGGTCGACGTGGCGCGCAACGCCCTGGCCCAGGCCCGCGCGCAACTCGCCCTGGACCAGGCCGCCGTGCGCGAGCGCGAGGCCGCGCTGGAGGCCGCGCGCGTGAACCTGGGCTACACCAACATCGTGTCCCCGGTCGACGGCACCGTGGTGTCGCGCAACGTGACCATCGGGCAGACCGTGGCCGCCAGTTTCCAGACCCCGACCCTGTTCCTCATCGCCACCGACCTGACCCGCATGCAGGTGGACACCAACGTCAGCGAAAGCGACATCGGCAACGTGCACGACGGCGACCCCGCGCGCTTCACCGTGGAGGCCTGGCCCGGCAAGAGCTTCGAGGCCCGCGTGATGCAGGTGCGCCAGGCGCCGCAGTCGGTGCAGAACGTGATCACCTACGACGTCGTGCTCGACGTCGACAACGCCGGGCTGCTGCTCAAGCCGGGCATGACCGCCACCGTGGGCATCGTCACCGCGCGGCGCCAGAACGTGCTGCGCGTGCCCGACCAGGCGCTGCGTTTCGAGCCGGGCGCGCTCGCCGCGCCCAAGGCCTCCGGGGGCGGCGCGGGACCCGGCGAGCGCGCCCGCGCCGGCTCGCGCGTATGGGTGCTGCGCGACGGCAAGCCCGTGGCCGTGCCGCTGCGCGTCGGCCTGGACGACGACACCTACGCCGAGGTGCTCGGGGGAGCGATCCGCCAGGGGGACGCGGTGATCGTCGGCGAACAGAGCGGCGACGCGACCAAGGGCGCCCGCGCCGCCGCCCCGCTGCGCCTGGGCATGTAGCGGCGCGCGCGGGGAGCCGGCGATGGGCGAGGCCGTGATCGAGCTGCGCGGGGTGACGCGGGTCTACGTGGCCGGCGACACCGAGGTGCGCGCGCTGGACGGCGTGGACCTGCGGGTCGAGCGCGGCGAGTTCGTCGCCATCATGGGCTCTTCCGGCTCCGGCAAGTCCACCCTCATGCACCTGTGCGGCTGCCTGGACCGGCCCAGCTCCGGCAGCTACCTGCTCGAGGGCCTCGACGTGGCACGCCTGGACGAACCGCGCCTGGCGCGCATCCGCGGCGAGCGCATCGGCTTCGTGTTCCAGAGCTTCAACCTGCTGGCCCGCACCAGCGCCCTGGACAACGTGGCCCTGCCGCTGCTGTACGGAACGGCGGGCCCCACGCGCCGCGCCGAGCGCATGCGCCGCGCCCGCGAATCCCTGGCCCGCCTGGGCCTGGGCGGGCGCGAGGCCAACACCCCCGGGCAGCTCTCGGGCGGGCAGCAGCAGCGCGTGGCCATCGCGCGCGCCCTGATCAACCGCCCGGCGCTGCTGCTGGCCGACGAGCCCACCGGCAACCTGGACACCCGCACCTCCCACGAAATCATGCGCACCCTGCGCCAGCTGAACGTGGAGCAGGGCCTGACGGTGATCGTCGTCACCCACGAAAGCGACGTCGCCGCCTACGCCGGGCGGGTCATCACCATGCGCGACGGCCGCATCGTCGACGACCACCTGAACCCCGAGCCCAGCGAGATGGCCGAGCTCGGCGCCCCGGGGGCGGTGACGGCCGCGGGAGGCAAGGGTGGCCGGGTCGGGGAGAGCGGGGAGGGCGGGGAGGGCGGACCCGCCCCTTCCGCGCTGGCCGGCGCCGGTTTCGCGGGAATGATCGTCGCGGCGGCCGCGCAGGCCATCGCGCGCAACAAGATGCGCTCGGCGCTGACCATGCTCGGCGTGTTCATCGGCGTGGCCGCGCTGATCGTCATGGTGGCCGTGGGGCAGGGCGCGAACGCCGCGGTGCGCAAGCAGATCGAGAGCCTGGGCACCAACCTGCTGGTGGTCATGCCCGGTGCCACCACGCGAGCCGGCGTGCGCGCCGGCTTCGGCAGCGCCTCCACCCTCACCGAGGCCGATGCGCGCGCCCTGCGCCGCGAGGCCCCCGCGGTGGCCCGCACCGCCTACATGATCCGCCAGGTCGGGCAGGTGCAGTACGCCGGCAACAACTGGAGCACCAGCATCCAGGGCGTCACTCCCGCCTACCTGTCCATGACCAACTGGCGCATCCAGCGCGGGCGCGCGCTGGAGGACTCCGACGAGGCCTCGGCCGCCATGGTCGCCGTGATCGGCCAGACGGTGGCGCGCGAGCTGTTCGGCGCCTACGCCAACCCCATCGGCGCCAATATCCTGGTCAAGGGCTTCAGCGTGCGCGTGGTCGGGCTGCTGCAGTCCAAGGGGCAGACCCCCTACGGCCAGGACCAGGACGACCTGATCATGCTGCCCTTCAGCGCCGCGCAGCGCAAGGTGCTGGGCGTGGCCGCGCCCAGCCAGGCGCAGACCGTGGCCGTCACCGCGCTGGGCGCCGCCAGCGTGCCGGTGAACAACACGGCGGCGGCCTTTCCCGCGCCGCCCAACCCCTTCAAGATCCCGCCGCGCCTGACCGGCTACGTGAACGTCATCTTCGTGCAGGCGGCCAGCCCCGAGGGGGTGGACGCCGCCATGCGCCAGGTCACCCAGATCCTGCGTCGCCGGCACCGCGTGGCCGGCGGCGACACCGCCGATTTCTCGGTGCGCAATCTCAGCCAGATCGCCGAGACCGCGCAGAGTTCCTCCGCGGTGATGGCCCTGCTGCTGGCGGTGGTGGCCTCGATCTCGCTGCTGGTAGGGGGCATCGGCATCATGAACATCCTGCTCGTGTCGGTGACCGAGCGCACCCGCGAGATCGGCCTGCGCATGGCCATCGGCGCGCGCCGCCTGCATGTGCTGCTGCAGTTCCTCGCCGAGGCCACCTTCCTCAGCGCCACCGGAGGCCTGGTCGGCATCGCCTGCGGGGTGGGGGTGTCCGCCGCGGTGTCGGCGCTGGCCCACTGGCCCACCCTGCTGTCGCCGGCGGCCATGGCCGGGGGCTTCGGTTTCGCCGCGGCGGTGGGCGTGTTCTTCGGCTTCTATCCGGCGCGCAAGGCCTCGCGCCTGGATCCCATCGAGGCGTTGCGCTATGAATGACGGACCCCGAAGGAGCCGAGCGCTCGAGCGGGGGCTGAGCGCGGGCGTCCTGCTGGCCGGCAGCCTGATGCTCGGCGCCTGCACCGTGGGCCCTGATTTCCACGCCCCGCGCGCTCCGGCCGAGCCCGTCTACACCCCGCGGCCGGTCAGCCTGGTCTCGCCCGGCGCCTCGGCCCCGGCGCAGCGCCTGCGCGCCGACGCCGCCATGCCGGCGCGCTGGTGGCGCGCCTTCGGCAACCCGCGGCTCGATGCCACCGTGGAACTTGCGCTGGCCGACAGCCCCACGCTGGGCCAGGCCTCCGCCACGCTGGCGCAGGCGCGCGAGCAGGTGCTGGCCGCCCGCGGCGCGGCGCTGCC
Organism: Pseudomonadota bacterium; assembly: GCA_021808525.1. Classification (GTDB taxonomy): domain Bacteria; phylum Pseudomonadota; class Gammaproteobacteria; order Burkholderiales; family Burkholderiaceae_C; genus Thiomonas_A. The sequence goes on along the minus strand of JAKBBK010000014.1, from coordinate 10,320 downwards.
GCAGCTGGACCTGCAGGCCTCGGGCACGCGGGCCAGCGCCCAGGCGGGGGCCCCCGTGCTGGAGCAAACCAGCGCCGGCCCCCTGGTGAGTTACGCGCCCGACGTGTTCGGCGGCACGCGACGCCTGGTCGAGCAGCGCCAGGCCCTGGCCGAGGTGCAGGCGGCCCAGCTCGACGCCGTGCGCCTGAGCCTGAGTGCCCAGGTGGTCGCCCAGGCCATCGCCGCCGCCTCGGCCCGCGAGCAACTCCAGGCCCTGCGTGAGATCCTGGGCTCCGACCGCGACAACCTGCGCCTGGTGCGGCTGGCACACGCCGCGGGGCGTGCCTCCGGCGCCGACCTGGCGGCAGCCCAGGCCCAGCTCGCGGCCGACCAGACCCTCGAGCCCCCGCTGCGCCAGCAACTGGCCGTGGCGCACGACGCGCTGGCCCTGCTGGTCGGGCGGGGCGCCGGCGCCTGGCAGGCACCGAGCTTCGAGCTGGCCGAGCTGCGCCTGCCCGACGAGCTGGCCATGGTGGTGCCCTCGCGCCTGGTGCGCCAGCGACCGGACATCCGTGCCGCCCAGGCGCAATTGCACGCGGCAAGCGCCGCCATCGGGGTGGCCGAGGCCGACCTGTTTCCCCGCATCGCGCTGGACGCCAGCTGGAGCGCCCAGTCGGCCGGCCTGGGCACGCTGTTGTCGGGGGGCCAGGCCTGGGGCCTGTCGGCGGCGCTGAGCGCTCCGCTGTGGCATGGCGGCACCCTGCGCGCCCAGCGCCGCGCCGCGCAACAGGCCTACGAAGCCCAGCTGCAGCTGTACCGGCAGACCGTGCTGCAGGCCTTCGCGCAGGTCGCCGACGTGCTGCAGGCCCTGCAGCACGACGCGCAGGCCGTGCAGGCCCAGCAACTGGCGCTGGCCAGCGCCGCCGAGTCCCTGCGCATGGCGCGCGACGCCTACGGGGCCGGCGCCGGCAGCCTGCTGCAGGTGCTGTCGGCCCAGCGTGCCTACGCGCAGGCAGGCATCGGCCAGGCGCAGGCCCGGGCACGCCAGCTGGCCGACAGCGCCCAGTGGTTCAGCGCCATGGGCGCAGTGCCCCGTTGAAGGGGCCGGAGCGGCTTGCGGCCCCTCGCTCGGGCCCGAAAGCTGTTTCAAAATAAGAAAAATTGCTCGAACGCAGCGCATTTCTTGAAATTGTGTTCTGCGCATGTCTCCATGTCCCCTTATGCTTTTTGCTGGTCGTCGGGCGTCGCCCACGACCTCTTTTGCAGACATTGTTTCCGGGACATGAATCAGACGGTGGACTTCGCGGCACAAATCGAGGACGCGGCCAACGCGCGTGCCTACCTGCAGCGCGTGGACGAGGGCCTGGCCGCCGTCGAGCGCATGCGCGGCAAGGTGTCGCAGCTGCTGCAGGCACAGAACCTGGACGCCTCCTGGCTGGAGCGCATCCACCTGGCGGTCGAGGATCTGCTGCTGCTGGCCCGCGAGCACCCGGACCTGACCCTGTACTTCCTGCTCAACGAGAAGGTCAACAACCCATCCCAGTACAGCGCGCTGCATTCGGTGTGTTGCGCGATGATGGTCGTGCTGGGCGCCTCCTGGCTGGGCTGGTCCGAGTCCGAGCTGCGCGGCGTCACCGGCGCGGCCCTGACCATGAACCTGGCCATGGGCGAGTTGCAGGACCTGCTGGCGCGCCAGCTCGAGCCGCCCAGCATGCGCCAGCGCGAGGTCATCCGCCACCATGCCGAGCGCGCCGCCGATGCCCTGGAAAAAGTCGGCGTCGCCGACCCCCTGTGGCTGCAGGCCGTGCGCGAGCACCACACGGTGCACGGCGACGGCGATGCCGACAGCCTGGAGCCGGGGCAGCGCGCGGCCGAGTTGCTGCGCCGGGTGGACGTGTACGCCGCCAAGCTCAGCACGCGGCGCACGCGCCAGGCCCTGACCCCTGCGCTGGCGGCGCGCGGTGCCTTGCTGGGCCCGGCGGATCACCCCGACGCCATGGGCGCCACCCTGCTGCGCGTGCTGGGCCTGTATCCCCCCGGCACCTATGTCGAGCTGGCCGACGGAGAGCTCGGTGTGGTCGTCGAGCGCGGCCATCGCGCGCACACCCCGCTGGTGGCCAGCCTGCGCAGGGGCGACGGCCGCGTGCTGCTGGTGCCCCAGGCACGCGACACCTCGCTGCGGGCCCACGCCGTGCGACGCGGGGTGGATGCGGCCGCCGTGCACGTGCGCCCCGGGCACCAGCAGGTGCTGAAGTCCAGGCTGCAGCTGGGCCTTCCCGCCGCGTTGCTTCCCTCCGCGGGGGACGACTCCGCGCAGGCCACGGGCGAGGCCGGGCCCTCGGACGAGCTGGACGACATGGACGAGCTGGACGCCGCCCGGACGAGCGCCGCCTCGCCGGCGAGCGAGCCCGCCGGGACGGAGCCGGACGACACCGAGGCGGGGGCCGATTCGCTGTAGTAGGCGCCGGTTCGCGGCGCCGGGGAGGCTTCGCTAACATGCGCCGCCGAGACCCCAGGAGATGCCGTTGAACCCCCAGGAAGCTTCCGCCGCGGATGCGGCGCCCGTGCTGGTCGAGCGCCACGGGCGCGTCGGGCTGCTGATCGTCAACCGGCCGCAGGCCCTGAACGCGCTGGACCTGCAGGCCGTGCGCCGTCTCACCCAGGCGCTGCGCGACTGGGCCGCCGACCCCGAGGTGATCGGCGTGGTGCTGCGCGGGGCCACCCGCGAAGGCCGGCCGGTGGCGCTGTGCGCCGGGGGCGACATCAAGTTCTTCCATCGCGCCGGGCTGGCGGGCGACCCCGATCTGGATGCTTTTTTCACCGAGGAATACGCGCTCAACCACCTGATCCACCGCTACCCCAAGCCCTACGTGGCCCTGATGGACGGCGTGGTCATGGGCGGCGGCATGGGCATCAGCCAGGGCGCCTCGCTGCGCGTGCTCACCGAGCGCTCGGTGCTGGCCATGCCCGAGACCAACATCGGCCTGTTCCCCGACGTGGGCGGCGGCTGGTTCCTGGCGCGCTGCCCCGGACGCCTGGGCGAGTACCTGGCCCTCAGCGGCCAAGGCCTGCACGCCCCCGACGCCATCGCCTGCGGCCTGGGCGATGTGCTGGTGGAATCCGCGGGCCTGGGCGAGTTGTGCGAACAGCTGCTGCGCGCGCGCGAGCCGGGCGAACTGCGCGACATCGTCTCCCGCTGCGCGCGCACGCCGTCACCCTCGCCGCTGCTGGCGCGGCGCGAGGCCATCGACCGCCACTTCGCGCAGCCCGACCTGCCCGCGGTGCTGGCTTCGCTCGAGGCCGACTCCGGCGAGTTCGCGCAAGGCGTGCTGGAACAGTTGCGCCCGCGCTCGCCCCTGATGATGGCGGTGTCCCTGGAGCTGGTGCGCCGCGCCCGGGGCATGGCGCTGGCCGACGAGCTGCGCATGGAGCGCGACCTCATGCACCACTGCTTCCATCCGGCGGACGGCGTGCATGGCGACGCCATCGAGGGCATCCGCGCGCTGGCCATCGACAAGGATCGCCAGCCACGCTGGAACCCGGCGAGTGTCGACCAGGTCGACCCGCGGGCCGTGCGGGAGTTTTTCCGCAGCCCCTGGGCGCCCGAGGCCCATCCGCTGGCCGCGCTGCGCGACTGAGCCGCGGGGCCGAGCCGCGGGGTCCGCGGGCTCAGGCCCGCGCGCCCCGGCGCATGACCAGGTGCAGGCCGGCGGCGGCCAGCGCCATGCCCAGCCAGGCCAGCGGCGCCACGCGCTCGCCCAGCGCGGCCCAGGCGATCAGGGCCGTGGCCGGAGGCACCAGGAAGAACAGCGCCGAAACCCGCGAGGCCTCGCCATGGCGGATCATGGCCAGCAGCAGGGTGATGCCCACGATGGAGTTGGCCACCACCAGGTAGGCCAGGGACAGCAGCATCTGCGGCGCCCATTGCAGGTGCATGGGCTCCAGGGCCCAGGCCAGCGGCGCCACCACGCCCAGGCCCACCGTGTACTGGATCAGGTTCGCCGCCAGCGGGTGGGTGGGCGAGCCGTAGCGCTTTTCCCACAGGGTGGCCGCGGTCAGCGCCAGCAAGGCGCTCAGCGCGAACACCAGGGCCAGCGGCGAGGCCACGTGGATGCCCGAGCGCGACACGATCACCAGCATCGCGCCGCCTACTCCCAGCGCCAGGCCCAGCCAGCGCCTGCCGTCCACGCGCTCGCCGGCGATGGCCGGGGCCAGCAGCCCGATGAGAATGGGTTGCTGCGAGGTGATCAGGGCCAGCGCTCCCGCCGACATCCCGTGCTTGAGGCTCAGGTAGGTGGAGCAGAAATAGCCCGCCTGCAGCAGCAGCCCGATCATCGCCAGGTGCCCCCACTGGCGCGCTCCGCGCGGAAAGCGCGGGCGCATCCACAGGCAGGCCAGGGCCAGCAGCAGGACCACGCAGGCATAGCGCAGCGCCAGGAAGGTCAGCGGATCCGCATAGCGCAGGCCCAGCGCCAGGAACACGAAGCCGCTGGACCACAGCAACAGGAACAGGCCCGGGGCGATGCGCAGCCAGGGCGGGGCGGCGGGGGCGGGGGAGGGGGCTGGAGAGAGTGCGCGAGATGCGGGCATGGCAGGCATCCTAGGCGCTGCACCCGTTGTCATGAATGGTTACGCATTCGTTCGCGATCGTCTTGTCAGGAAAGCGCGCCTGCCCCCGACCAAGCCGGCGTGGAGCGCATTCGGTCCACATCGATTCACTTCGATCCACCTTCGCAAACCATCACCGAGAGGAGTCTCACATCATGAACAAGCGCCAACTCGTCCAAGCCGCCGCCACCGCCTCGCTGCTGGCCCTGGGTTCCCTGGGAGCCGTCAGCGCCGCGCATGCCGACACCCTGGGCAAATGCTTCGGCGTGGCCACCGCCGGCCACAACGACTGCGCCGGCCTGTCGGGCCTGCACTCGTGCAAGGGCACCGCCAACATGAACTACAACCCGGGCGACTTCGTGGTCGAACCCTCCGGCACCTGCGCCAAGATGGGCGGGCTGGACATGACCCAGGCCAAGGCCGTGCTCGCCTCCCCGGCGCAGACCAAGGCCTTCGAGGCCAAGATGGCCAAGCGCATGATGTGAGCCCGGGGCGGACGCGTACTTCGGAGCCCGGGATGCCCATGCCAGACAGTCTGCCGGCCCTGGCGGCCGGCATCGGACTGCGCCATGCGCACTATGCGCAGGTGGCGCGCGAGCGCCCCGCGCTGGGCTTCCTGGAAGTGCATTCGGAGAACTTCTTCTGCCCCGACGATGCGCCCGCGCAGGTGCTGCGGCACATGCGCGGCCTGTACCCCGTGAGCCTGCATGGCGTGGGCCTCGCGCTGGGCTCGGCCTGCGGCGTGGACCCCGAGCACCTCGGGCGCCTGGCCGCCCTGGTCGAGCGCATCGAGCCCGCGCGGGTATCCGACCACGCCTGCTTCGCCCGTGCGCCCCTGGGCGCGCGCGGCGTGGCCCATGCCAATGACCTGCTGCCCCTGGCCTTCACCCGCGCGCAGCTGCGCGTGCTCGAATCCAATGTGCAACAGGTGCAGGAGCGCCTGCGGCGCCCGATCCTGCTGGAGAACCTGAGCAGCTACATCGAGTTCCGCGACTCCGAGATGCCCGAGCCCGAGTTCTTCGCCGAACTCGTGCGACGCAGCGGCTGCGGCCTGCTGCTGGACGTGAACAACCTGATGGTCAACGCACGCAACCGCGGCGCCGCGTCGCCGCTGGAGGATGTGTGCGCCTGGCTGGACGCGCTGGCGCGATCCGGCGCCGGCGCCAGCGTGGGGGAGATCCACCTGGCCGGGCACAGCGTGCAGCAGGGCCTGGTGATCGACGACCACGGCAGCGCCGTGTCGCCCGCCGTGTGGAGCGCCTACGCCCATGCCCTGCGCCTGCTGGGCCCCGTGCCCACGCTGATCGAATGGGACACGGCGATCCCCGAACTGCAGGTGCTGCTCGACGAGGCGGCGCAGGCCCGCGAACGGCTGGCCCAGGCCGCGACGCGGGAGCCTGGAGCCGCGGCATGAATCCGCCTGCGCGGCCAGCGCGGCGCGAGCGCAAGGCAGCGGCTGCCGAGCCTGCCTCGGCACCCCGATCGCCCGACGTCGATTCACCCGCCCCGCAACGCGAGATGGAGGGCACGATGGATTGCGAGATGGACCGAGAGATGGACCGCGAGACCCAGCGCGAGATGCAGCGCCAGGCCGCGCTGCTCCGCGCCCTGTTCGATCCGCGCGCCGAAGTCCCGGCCGCCGCCGCGCTGAAGGTGGACACCACCCGGCTGGCCTGGCAGGCCGGGCTCGACGCCATGCGCGGCAACGCCCGCTCGCATGCCGAGCGCGCCTTGACGGCCCAATTCCCCACCCTGCAGGCCATGCTGGGCGAGGCGCCCATGCGCGCCCTGTGCGCGGCCTACTGGCGTGCCCGCCCGCCGCGCGCCGGAGACCTGGCCGGCATCGGCGCCGAGTTTCCCGATTACCTCGGGCGCCTGCGGCGCCTACGCGCCTGGCCCTGGCTGCGCGACAGTGCGCGCCTGGACTGGGCACTGTGGAATCTGCAGTACGCCAGCGCCCCGCGCCTGGATGCGCGCCACTTGCAGGCCCTGGCGCGGCACGACCCCGCCGGGTTGCACATGCGCCTGGCCGAGGGCGTCGCTCTGCTGGATGCACGCTGGCCGGTGGTCAGCCTGTGGCAGCTCCATCGGAGTCCGCAGGTGGATGCCGGGCAACTGCTCCAGGCGCTGGGCGAGGGCGCGCAATGCGCATGGGCCTGGCGTGGTGCCGAGGGCCTGCGATGCGAGCCCCTGGGCGCCGCCGAGCGGCGCTGGCTGCGCGCGCTGCAACGCGGCGCCAGCGTGGCCGCCGCCCTGCGCAGCGCCGGCCCCGGCTGGGATTTCGCGGCCTGGCTGCAGCGCGCCGTGCGCGAAGGCTGGGTCGACGCCATCGAGCCTCGCGGCAGCTGAGCCGGATCCGGCGCCTGCCGGGCCCTTCGCGGCCCGCAGCCTGCTTCATGCGAAGCGCGGTCGCCGAAGGCACGAAGGGCCCGGGCCTTGTCAGGCCCGGGCCCGAGGGTCCGGCGGCTTCCAGGAGCCTGGGCGGCAGCAGGCTCGCCCTGTGCCGCCCCAGACTCCTAGGCCCGCGGCGAGGCGCGGCGCGAGGCCAGCCAGGCGTCCAGCGACCAGCTGCCCGGGCCCCACAGCGCCACCGAGGCGATCAGCGAGCCCCAGATGTAGTGCAGCTCGATGGCCGCCGGCTGCAGCGCGTACATGTAGGACAGCAGGGCCACGGCGTTGACCACGAACAGCCCGGTGGCGGCGAAGCGCCCGCCCAGGCCCAGCGCCACGAAAGGCGGCAGCAGCAGTTCGCCCGCGGTGCCCACCAGCGCCGCGATCAGCGGGGGCAGCAGCAGCACGTGGAATTCGTTCTGGTACAGCCAGACCGTGCCCTGCCAGTTGTGCAGGGTCTCCAGCCCGGAATGGAAAAACACGTAGGACACGTACAGGCGCGCGGCCAGCAGCGCCGGGGCGCGCAGCGCGTCCAGCACGCGGCTGGCCAGGCGCCAGGCATGCAGCGGCAGGCGCAACAAGTCGAAGGGTGTCTTGCCGGACAGGGAAGCGGACATCGGGGTCTCCTCGGGGTGGGCGCGGCACCATGCCGCGATGCCCGTTTGGTCGGGCGGCGCGCCGCTTCCTGACAACTCCGCATCGCCGAGTCGGGCGAGCTGTGGAAGAATCCGGGCAGCCGCCCCTGTCCAGCCGATCATGAGCGATCCCCAACCCAGCAGCGCCAGCCCCGAACAACAGGCCGAGTGGCTGTCGCGCATCGAGGCCCTGCGCCCCACGCTCATGCGCCTGGCGCTGCTGCAGCTGCGCAACCGCGCATGGGCCGAGGATGCGGTGTCCGAGGCGCTGCTGGCGGCCATCGAGGGCCTGTCGCGCTTCGGCGCTCGCGCCCAGCTGCAGACCTGGGTGGTGGGCATCCTCAAGCACAAGGTGCTGGACCAGCTGCGCCAGCGCCAGCGCGAACAGCAGTTCGACGAGACCGAGGACGGCGAGGACCCGGCCGAGCACATGTTCGTCGCCGACGGGCATTTCGCGCAGTTCCCGCAGGTGTGGAACGCCCCCTCGGAGGTGCTGCGCCAGAAGCAGTTCCTCGAGGTCCTGGAAGCCTGCATGGACCTGCTGCCCGGCCAGCTCGGGCGCGTGTTCCTCATGCGCGAGTGGCTGGAGCTGGGCACCGACGAGATCTGTCAGGAGCTGGGCTTCACCGCGACCAACGTATGGCAGATGCTTTCCCGCGCCAGATTGCGCTTGCGGGAATGCCTGCAACTACGCTGGTTCGGTGAGCAGAGACCATGAGCTTGAAGCCCTTTCGCACATGCCGTGAAGTCACCGCGCTGGTGATCGCGCGGGAGGACCGCGCGCTGAGCCTGCGCGAGCGGGCGATCATCCGCGCGCACTTCCTGATCTGCCAGGCCTGCCCGATTTTCGAGCGCCAGGTGCTGGGCATGCGCGAGGCGCTGGGCGCCTGGCGCCAGTATCGCGACGGGGCGGACGAAGCCGGGGGCGATTGAGCCGCCCGGCGGGTGCCTGGCCGTTACAAGATTTCACGTTTGCGCGGTCCCGCGCAAGAATTCCCGGTTGTTCTTAGGATTCTCGGAGTTTGCGCTGCATGCGCAGCCGAGGGAGAACAACATGATCGAATTCACCGTCAACGGGAAGCCCCAGTCCCTGGACCTCAGCCCCGACACGCCGCTGCTGTGGGCGATCCGCGACCACCTGCACCTGACCGGCACCAAGTTCGGCTGCGGCATCGCCGAATGCGGCGCCTGCACCGTGCACCTGAACGGCACCGCCGTTCGCTCCTGCCAGATCCCCGTGTCCTCCGTGCAGGGCATGCACGTGACCACCATCGAAGGCCTGCAGACCCGCGAGGCGAAGGCCGTGCGCGCCGCCTGGGTGGCCCACCAGGTGCCGCAATGCGGCTACTGCCAGTCCGGCCAGATCATGTCGGCCAGCGCCCTGCTCAAGCAGAACGCCAAGCCCAGCGACTCCGACATCGACGCCTTCATGTCCGGCAACATCTGTCGCTGCGGAACCTATCCCCGCATCCGCGCCGCCATCCACGACGCCGCGCATGCGCTCGCCGAGGAGTCCTGAGATGCCCGACGATCTGCTCGAACTCTCCCCCGACGCGGCCTCGCGCCGCGCCTTTCTCAAGAGCTCCGCGCTGGCCGGCGGCGGCCTGGTGCTGGGCCTGGCCCTTCCTCTCGCGTCCCGCGCGGCGCAGGCCGCGGCGGCCCCCGCGCAGGTGTTCAACCCCCTGGCCGAGCCCGGCAGCTTCTCGCCGAACGCCTACGTGCGCGTGGGCACCGACGACCAGGTCACGCTGGTGGTCGACAAGTCCGAGATGGGCCAGGGCGTGATGACCGCCCTGCCCATGCTGCTGGCCGATGAGATGGACGCCGACTGGCCCCGCGTGCGCCTGCAGCAGGCAGGCGCCCACGACGCCTACAAGAACACCCTGCTGGGCATGCAGGCTACCGGCGGCAGCACCAGCGTGCGCAGTTCCTGGCTGCCGCTGCGCCGCGCCGGCGCCGCCGCGCGCGCCATGCTGGTGCAGGCCGCCGCGCGGCGCTGGCAGGTCGATGCCTCGGCCTGCACGGTCAGCGCCGGCGTGGTGCACGGCCCGGGCGGCCGCCAGGCCCGCTTCGGCGAACTCGCCGAGGAGGCCTCGCGCCTGCCGGTGCCCGGCGAAGTGCGCCTGAAGGACCCGAAGGAGTTCCGGCTCATCGGCCGGCCGCTGGCGCGGGTGGACGTGCCCGAGAAGACCACCGGCCAGGCGGTGTTCGGCCTGGACATGCAACTGCCCGACATGCTGGTCGCCAGCGTGGCGCAGCCGCCGGCCTTCGGCGCGACCGTGCGCGGCGTCGACGACGCGGCCGCGCGCGCCATGCCCGGCGTGCACTCGGTGCATCGCACCAGCGACGGCGTGGCCGTGCTGGCGAAGGACTTCTGGACCGCCCGCAAGGGTCGCGACGCCTTGCGCGTCGACTGGGACCTCGGCCCCAACGCCACGCTGGACGACGCCGGCATCATGGAGCTGTTCCGCAAGGCCGGCGAGCAGCCCGGCGCCGTGGCCTGGAAGGTGGGCGAGGGCGAAGCCGCGCTGGCGCCGGCCGCCGCGGCCGAGGGCGCGAAGACCCTGCGCGCCGAATACACGCTGCCCTTCCTGGCGCACGCCACCATGGAGCCGATGAACTGCACGGCCTTCGTGCAGAAGGACCGCGTGGACATCTGGGGCCCCACCCAGGCGCAGACCCTGAACCAGATCGTCGCCGGCAAGAT